>JAHIKV010000182.1 GCA_018897395.1 Planctomycetota bacterium
CAATCGACTTGGCGTCGAAAGCATTGTCAGCAGGCAAAGTCCAGCGGTTGCCGGACGCAAACAACTCGGGTAAACGGATCGCGCGATTCAATTTGGGAAGAATGGGCATTTTTTCAGAAAGTGCAGTCTCAATCTACCGTTCACAAAAAGATCGACGCCGACTCGTTCGTCGGTAGTGGTGATTTTCAGATAGCGAGGTTTTATGACAGATGCTATGAAACCTTTCACAGAGTCTTTCACTCTCAAGTCCGTTGATTCCTTGATTGTGAAAACACTTTTCAGGCGCTGAATATATGGGTCGTCAATATTATTTAAGTTCCAAAGGAACTCCGTATTCATTGCAAGATCGTCAAGGCAGCTTACAGTTATCTTTTCGTCATTGAGAAAGATATTGAACTTCTTATCTAGGAGCGAAAATCGGAAATATAGGGCGATGGTTTTCTTCAAGAAGGCGAGGCTGTGCTTTATTCCTTCATTGAAGGCTTCAAAATAGATGAGTGTTCCTTGTTTGTGGTTCTTGAGGTAATTTTTGAACAAGTCAGGGTTCAATTCCTCAAGGGGATAATCAACCGGTGTCAAGTCCTCTGCAATTGCCAGATCCAACCCTGAATTATCGATAGTACCACCGACGTATTGTCCTCCAGGAGTCTTGGATAATATCGTTATCCGTTTCGCACAAGACAACAATGCGAGCTTACCAATGCCCTTTCTCCCAATAAATGGTCGATTCCTTTGGGGAGAAACACTGCATTCCTTTCGTTTTGAATAACCGATTTTCAAGAATCTGTCCTGAAAGTCTCTTCCTGTCATCCCATGCCCATCGTCCTTGATGTACATGCTGTTGTTGTCTTTATCAACATAAATATACACATTGGTTGCGTCAGCATCCCAGGAGTTGGAAATGGCTTCACCGAGAACAGTCGCAAAACTCCTATAAAGATTCCTGCCGAGATGATTGAGAATGCTTAGTGATATATCGAAATGGAACTTCTCTTTCTTGTATTTATTAACCACAGATACCTCCGAAAAAAGAATAGGTGAAAAGTGGACGGTTTAAGGGGCCGGGGGATTTAAGGGGACATGAGGGGGCTGGAGTCATTGTTTTGAATTCGCCTGTACAAAAGTCTGTCGGGGTCAGTTGCTACACTTGCTATGCAATTGCCGGCCCAATTCATCCTCCATCAATTTAGCGGGTTGAAGCCACCTGTCAAGATGTTTTCCTTTTCCGGATGGGGAGCGGGAGAAAAACATGCGGTCCCGGGGGCGGATTGCGAAACTCCCCTTACTGCGGTATCCTCGATGTTTATATTTTTCCAGCCAATTTCCACCATTCCCCTTGTTTTCCTGCGTTACCGCCCATGAAAACCATCATCGAGCCGTTTAGGATCAAGTCGGTCGAGCCGATCAAGTTCACCACCATGCCGGAGCGGGAGGAAATCCTTCGCCGAGGCGGATACAACATCTTCATGGTCCCCGCCGAGGACGTGCTGATCGACCTGCTGACCGACAGCGGCACCTCGGCCATGAGCGCCGACCAATGGGCGGGCATCATGCGCGGCGACGAATCGTACGCCGGCGCCAGGAGCTTCTACCGCTTCCAAGACAAGGTCCGCGAGCTGACCGGCTTTAAGCACATCATTCCCACCCACCAGGGTCGCGCCGCCGAGCGGATTCTGTTCTCCATCACCGGCGGGCCGGGAAAGGTGGTGCCGAACAACGCCCATTTCGACACTACCCGCGCGAATATCGAGTTCTCGGGCGCCGAGGCCGTCGATCTGCCCACCGCAGAGGGCGTGGACCCGGACGTTATCGCCGACTTCAAGGGGAACATCAACATCGCCGCGCTGCGCGAGTTTATCGAGAAGACCGGCGCGGAGAACATCCCCCTGTGCATGATTACCGTGACGAACAACTCGGGCGGCGGCCAGCCGGTCTCGATGCAAAACATCCGCCAGGCCAAACAGGTCTGTCAGGAGTACGGCATCCCGCTGTTTCTCGACGCCTGCCGCTTCGCCGAAAACGCCTATTTCATCAAGAAGCGCGAGCCGGGCTACGCCGACCGCTCGGTCAAAAGCATCGTCCAGGAAATGTTCTCATACACCGACGGCGCCACGATGAGCGCGAAGAAAGACGGCATCGTGAACATCGGCGGCTTCATCGCCATGAACGACGATCAACTGGCCTTGAAGGCCCGAAACCTGCTGATCATCACCGAGGGATTCCCGACCTACGGCGGACTGGCCGGACGCGACCTGGAGGCAATCGCCATCGGGTTGGAAGAGGTCCTCGACGAGCATTATCTCCAATATCGCATCCGTTCGACCGAATATCTGGGTGAGCGGATAGTGGCCGCGGGCGTGCCCATCCTTCAGCCGCCCGGCGGACACGCCATTTACCTGAACGCCAAGAAGTTTCTGCCGCACGTGCCGGTGGACCAATTTCCGGGCCAGTCGGTCACCGTGGAACTATACCGCCACGCAGGAATCCGGGCTTGCGAGATCGGCAGCGTAATGTTCGGCCGGCACGACGCCTCGGGCAAGTTCATTCCGGCCTCGATGGAGTTGGTGCGGCTGGCGATCCCGCGTCGAGTTTACACCCAAAGCCACATCGACTACGTGATCGAGGCGATCGTCGAGGTGTTTCAGAATCGCGACAAGCTGCCGGGCTATCGGATCGTCGAGGAGCCGCCCTTGCTGCGGCATTTTACGGCGAAGTTCGAGCCGATCGGGTAATTGAAGATGGGTAGAAAGTAGGGTGGGACAAGCGAAGCGCAGTCCCACCCTACTTGTAGGGCGACCGGACAGGGCTTATAATGGGAGTGCCAGCCGGAGGAGGTAAACATGGCATCGGCATCCGTGGCGACCAGCGTCGTGTTCGAGGAATTGGTGGAAGTGCCGCTCGGGGTGCGCTCGCTGGCCGACTTCCGACGCTGGGCGCTCTCGGACGATTTTCCCGAGTCGGGCCGGATCGACTTCATCGACGGAAAAATCGAGGTGGATATGGCGCCCGAAGATCTCTTCTGTCATGGGACGTTTAAGACCGAGGTTGCCGCGGCGTTGTATCTAAGGATCAAACGCCGCCGAATGGGACATTTATTCGTCGACAAAGCACGGATTTCCAGCCCGGAAGCCGGCCTGTCAGTTGAGCCGGACATTGTGTTCTTGTCGCACGAGGCAATTCGGTCTGGCCGAGTCCGTCTGATTCCCAAGTCGGGCGGCAAAACGGGGCGGTACGTGGAAATTGAAGGGGCGCCGGACTTGGTCGTCGAGATTGTCAGCGACGGTTCCGTGACCAAGGACACGCGGCGTCTGCCGGTCGCATACTTTCGGGCCGGGGTGCGGGAGTTCTGGCTGGCCGACGCCCGCGGAGAACGGCCCGTCTGCATCATCCATAGCCCCGGCCAGAACGGTTTCGAGCCGGTTCCGCCCGACGCCGACGGCTTCCAGCCCTCCGCCGTCCTCGGCTGCCGCTACCGACTCGACGCCGCCCGCGACGCGGACGGCAACTGGGAGTTCGATCTGCGCGAGGCGAGTCAACAATCGTAGGATATCAGACCGCCGCCTGCGGAACGGACGCAAACATGAACGATCCCGAAGAAACCGACCGAATACGCCAATGGATTGGTTGCTGGAAACGGGCGGGAACTCGCATGGAAGAACTCCGCCGCGAGGAACTGCGCCACGCCGATACCCAGCAATCGCTGCTGAGTCTTGCCGGCGCCTTCGAATCGTGCCGGCGCCTCTACCAACCGTTGCCCACGTCCGGACTGATCGAGCAACAACTCTGGTTCAAAAAACTTGCCCCATGATCGACCTATTCCAAGTCGCCCGGGACCTGCAAGAGTTCTGCATCCGGCAGGATTGGCGGTTCTGCTTCATTGGCGGCCTGGCGCTCCAGCGCTGGGGTGAACCTCGCGTCACCAAGGATATTGACCTGACCTTGCTGACGGGCTTCGGCGGCGAGCGGCCGTACATTGACGGGCTTCTGCAACGCTACCCGGCCCGCATCGCCGACGCCGAGCAGTTCGCTCTGAACAATCGGGTGCTGTTGCTCAAGAGCGCAAGTGGCGTGGGCATCGACGTTGCCCTCGGCGGTCTGTCCTATGAGGGGCTAGTGGTGTCCCGGGCCACGGCGTTCGAATTCCTACCGCGGCTTTCTCTGCTGACCTGTTCCGCCGAGGACCTTGTGGTGTTGAAGGCGTTCGCCGACCGCCCCCGCGACTGGGAGGACGTCGCGGGGATCGTCATTCGACAAGAGTCCTTGGATTGGGACTATGTCAACGTGCAACTTCAGCCGCTTGTGGAAGTCAAGCAGTCGCCGCACATCCTCGAACGTTTGTCGCAGTTGCGGCAGCGGAGGTGAACTCGCGGTATGGGGTTGCCCCGCAAACGGGGATTGATGGTCACGGCCCTACGGGGCTTTTGAGAACGCTTTCGAGCCGGTTTCGCCCGACGCCGAAGGGTTCCAGCCCTCCGCCGTCCTCGGCTGCCGCTACCGGCTCGACGCCGCCCGCGACGCGGACGGCAACTGGGAGTTTGATCTGCGCGAGCAGGCGTGACATGGGGGATCATAGGTCGTTCGGCTCGTCCGTTTTGCTCATCAACAACTCTACCGCCAAGCCATAGGTTTGCACTATGGGCAGACACGTAGTTACCGGCGCATTCGGATACTCGGGCAAGTATATTGCCGCCCGGTTGCTCGACGCGGGACATGAGGTCCACACGTTGACCAACTCACCCGACCGTGAGAACCCTTTCGGCGGAAAGGTCCGGGCAACGCCGTTTAACTTCGATTCCCCGGAACGGATGGTGGAGGTGTTGCGCGGCGCGGACGCCCTCTACAACACATATTGGGTCCGCTTCAACCACGGGGACTTCAGTCACTCGTTGGCGGTGAACAACACGCTGAAGCTGTTTTCGGCAGCAAAAGAAGCGGGGGTCCGTCGAGTTGTTCACGTGAGCATCTCCAATCCTTCCGAACAGAGCGATCTTGAATACTTCCGTGGCAAGGCCCGGCTGGAACGTGAATTGATCGAGTCCGGTCTTTCTTGCTGCATCCTCAGGCCGACGGTGCTCTTTGGCAAGGAGGATATTCTAGTGAACAACATCGCCTGGACCCTGCGACGGCTCCCGCTGTTCGGTGTGTTCGGCGACGGAGAGTATCGGATTCAGCCGATTTACGTCGACGATCTGGCCTCGTTGGCCGTGGAACGCGCCGCGCGGGCAGAGAACGAAATCATCGACGCCATAGGCCCCGAGACGTTCACGTTTCGCAAACTCGTGGAGACCATTGGCGCGATAATCGGACGGCGACGGCCGATCATTTCCGTTTCGCCCACGGTGGGCTATTGTTTCGCCTGGTTCCTCGGCAAGCTAATGGGCGACATTTTCCTCACTCGCGAGGAAATCGCCGGACTGATGCGGGGACTGCTTTGCACTCAATCGGAGCCGGCAGGACGCACCAAGTTAACCGATTGGTGCAAAGAACACGCCGATACATTGGGGCGGAAGTATTCCAGTGAGTTGGCGCGCCGAAAAAATCGGCGCAAATCATACGACAACATTTAACGCCATGCGACTTCTCATCGCCTGTCCGCAATGTCATCGCCAGTTCGACGTCGGGGCTCGGCCGATCGGCAGCCGGTTCCGCTGCCATTGCGGATCGGTGGTAACTGTTCGACAGCCGCGCGGGCACAACGCCGCGGTGGTCCGCTGCTCGTCGTGCGGCGCGCCGCGACAGCAAAGCGGCATGGCTTGTTCCCATTGCGGCTCCGACTTCACCCTACACGAACGAGACCTCGATACGATCTGTCCGGGGTGTTTCGCTCGGATAAGCGATCGGGCCAAGTTCTGCCATCATTGCGGTCTGGCGCTGCGCCCGGAAGCGCTGGCCGGCGAGAAAACGGCCCTCACCTGCCCGATCTGCGGAAAAATGTCTCGCCTATGCAGCCGGAAGATCGGAGAGGTGGCCCTGATGGAGTGCGGCCGCTGCGCCGGGTTCTGGCTGGGGGCGAACATCCTGGAACATTTGGTCCAAAAGGCCGCGACCGACTTTCCGATCGAGGATTTCCGGCTCCACTCCGTGCCGCGTCGGACCTCGACGCTCGATTCCTCCTCGCAACGCGGCCCGATGTACCGCAAGTGTCCGGTCTGCGGCAAGTTGATGAACCGCCGCCATTTCGCCCGCCGCAGCGGTGTAATAATAGACATCTGCAAGAGCCACGGCGTCTGGTTCGACGCCGACGAGTTGCCGCGCATCTTGGCCTGGGTGCGGGTCGGCGGAAAGGCCGAATCGGACCGCCGGGCGGCCGACGAAGCCGAACACAAAAATCGCCTCGATTCAATCGCCAAAACGGCGGAATGGCAGAGAGAAGCAAGACGATATGGATACGATCCACTTGGCGGACATCCGAACTCCATGTCGATTCTGGCGTCATTCGCCGCATGGTTGTTCCGCTAGAGCCTTGTTTCCGTTGATTTTGTCATTTGGGTGTGCCACCCACAAATCCTCGTGCAACAAGGTACTGGGGCGCACGCGGGCGCCAAGAAAATCCACCCTTACGAATAATCCGGGCTAACCCAAGTTACGGAGTTGTGGGAGTCGATTCGTTGATAGCAAAGGACTTACGTTCGATTTTTGGCCAAAGTTTCCACTACATTTGCGCGAACTCGTCTATTCTCCGAAGGCGACGC
>JAHIKV010000387.1 GCA_018897395.1 Planctomycetota bacterium
AGCGGAGCGTCCTTCGACTATGGGCTGCGCCAACTACGCTCCGCCAACTACGCTCCGCCCTCTGTCAATAGTCGGGTCATGTTTACCACCCATAGCCGGGTGATGTTTACCAGGCATCGCCGGACGTATGTTTACCAGATGCAAAGTGTGGCGGGTGGTGGGTAAAGTCTCCCGGGGGAGGCCGCGTGGTGTGGTGTGAGCGCGCGTACGCGCGCTCACACCACACCACGCGGGCAAATTACAAACATGCTCAAGCTAATCGGGGATGGGCGGAGCCTCCTTTTTTCGATCGCGCTGGCGGAAACTATCGCCGCGAATGGTGAGCGTGTGGGTGTGATGGGTCAGACGATCGAGAGCGGCGCTGGCCAGCAAATCGTTGTTGAATACTTCGGCCCATTCTGTAAAAGCGCGGTTACTGGTAATAATGAGCGAGCCGCGTTCATAGCGCTCGGTGATGATTTCGTATAAATCCTGAACCGCTTGCGCCGAAAGTGGCTGTAACCCGAAATCGTCGAGGACGAGCAGGTCACAGGTTAAAATGCGGGTCATCAGGCGGGTATGTGCGCCAGTAGCCCTGGCCGCTTGCAGATCGCTGAGCAATCGGTGAGCAGGCCTGGAGAGAACACGATAATCGCGCTTAAGCGCTTCAATTGCCAGGGCGTTGGCAAGGTGACTTTTCCCGACCCCACTTGGGCCACAGAGCAAGATATTCTCGTGGCGCGGGATAAAAGCACAGGCAGCCAGGTCTTGGATCAGGGTGCGATTGATGCCCGGCGCAGCCAGGAAATCAAAGGTGGAGATGGTTTTTAGGCTGTCGCAGCCAGAGATTGCCAGGCTGTGAACCAGGTGTTGTTGCGCACGGCGCTCCAGTTCATCGTCGAGCAGCAAGGCGAGAAATTCGGTTGCGCTGAGCTGACGTTCAGCCGCTTGTGCCGCGCGTAAATCGAGGGTGAGCAGCATGCCAGACAGCTTGAGCAGGCGTAGTTTTGGCAGCAAGGGATGCGCTATCATGATTGGACCGGCGCAAAAAAGTCTGTTGTGGAGCGGGCGAAGGTATGCGCGATTTTGGGCTGAACGGCAGCGGTCTCGGGCAAGGGTTCACAATCCAGCGCGGCGTTCAGGATTTCTTTGATGCGCCGGTAACGGAAGTCACCATAATGCACGGCCCGCGCGCAGGCAGCTTCCAGTCGCTGTGGTCCCACGGTTTCTTCCAGTCGCAAGATCGCTTGCACGGAACGCAAACGATCGAGGGGGCGTTCTGCCAGCAGGCTGGTCACTACTTTGCTGGTAGCGGGACCCAGTCGTGCGGCGAGTTGGCGACAAAAACCAGGTGTGCGCTCTAAAAAGGCGGCTTTTTGCGCTGGATAATGTTCCAGCCGGGTTTGCCATTCTCCAGGATGTTCACAGCGTAGGTGCGTAGCGACCAGTTTTTGGCCCTGGTACAGTTCAACGGTTTTTTCGTGGACGTAAACATCGAGCTTTTGGCCCACGTAAGCATAGGGCGCTGAGTAGAAGCTGCCCGAAATGACCACGTGGCAATCTGGATGAACTTTTGCCACCCGGATTTCGCACAAGCTGAAGGCTGTTTCGGGCAAGGGCAGCAGGGCGGCTTGCTCAAATTCTTTGAACAGGCTCAGCGGAGCCTGATGAGTGGTGCCGTGCTCGCGCACCCCGGCCACATCCCGAATCCAGTTTTTTAGATGCTGGTTGGCGCAATGAATGTCGGCGAACGCCTGCCCAGCCATGAAATTGCGCTGAACATAATGGACGCCGTTTTCCACTTTGCCCTTGTGGCGCGGCGTATACGGGATGGTTGGACTGATCATAAACCCGTAATGCAGCGCCATCTTGCGGTAGGCTTCGCCCAAAACTGCATCGTGAATCAGGATTTTCTGCACCGCCGCTTTCAGGTTGTCCGGCACCACCCTGGCTGGCACACCTGCAAAATATTCAAACGCCCGCCGATGCAGACCAATCCAGGTCACCACCTTTTGATCGAATACCAGTTCGGCGTACTGATGGCGACTATGGCTCAAGGTCGCCACGAAAACATACCCGGTGCGCATCGCCCCGCTGGCTGGATCATAGAGCTGCCCAACTTCGCCAAAGTCTACTTGCATTTCCTGCCCCGGCGCTGTTTGCACGCGCGCATAGACTTCCGGCTCTTTCGGCTCAAGTTGATGCACATATCGCCGAATTGCTGAGTAGCTTCCTGAATACCCATAATTGTCTCTCAGCCGTTGCCAGATGGCGACCATCTCCACTCCCTGCTTGCGCAGTGTTTTCACGATCTCGCCAAATTGCTCCACGCTTGACGCGATTTTCGGCGGTTGCGGCCCCGGCCCAAGCACATCTCGAAGTTTCTCATCATCCGGTATCTCAACTTCCGCCGCCAGGTAGCCTTCTTTTTTTGCCAACTCGTGGTACTTATGCACTGTTTGCCGCGAAATTCGCATATCCCGCGCTATCCGGCGTTCGCTCTCTCCTGCCCTCAAGCGACGAATTAGGTCTCGTAAATAGTTCATGTGGATCCGCTCCATGATTTTCTCCTTCAAGGGCTTTTTTCCCTTGTAGGAATTGTGCCACAGCTTTACCGCTGCTCTGGTAAGCATACGGGCGATCATGGGTGGTAAACACTCGTCCGACTATGACTGGTAAACATACGTCCGACCATGACTGGTAAAGTCTACTCCGGTCAATGACACCCTCCGCTCAGGACGCGACACTTTATGTAAAAAAGCGCAGTCGAAGAGCCTGCCCTGAGCCTGTCGAAGGGACATATACAGGTTAACTATTGATGACTTTTGCAAGAGGTCAAACAAAAAACATCCGCCTGAATTTTCGCAGCGGATGTTTTTTGTTATGAATTTTCTGCACAACCCGGACTTAAGACAACGTCACCATCACTTCGCCCCCGGTCACCGCAATCGGCTTCGACTTATTTCCGCGCACCAGCACGTTCCACTTGCCAGGCGCGCCCTGGCGGGTGATTTTCAGCGTCTGGCCCTGGCGCTCACAATGGAAAATGGTGCGGGCCGCCCCCAGCGTATCGGGAACGGTTA
>JAHIKV010000183.1 GCA_018897395.1 Planctomycetota bacterium
AACGGGCGACGTCGACCGTCGCCCTCGCCCAGTGTTCGCTACAACACCACCAGGCCTCCTCGCTCAGGCCCTTGAACGCCACCGGCTGGCCTTCGATCTGGTAAAGGAGGCGGTGGCCGGCGCCGCCGTTGGGGAACTGCTGGAAGATGAAGTGACCCTTCAGGCAGCGCTCGGCCTCGTCCAGATAGCGGCCCTCGCCGGTTAGGCGCCACAGCGAGAGGTTCAGACGCAGCTAGTCGCACACGGCGCAGCCCTCGTCGCGCTCGCACTTTGCGCTGAGCACTTCCTTGACGCCGCCGGTGGGCAGGCGGTACCGCTCCATGAAGGTCCTCCAGTCGCGCTCTGCCGCCTGACGCCAGCGCCGTTGGCCGGTCGCGGCATAGAGGTCGGCGAACCCGCGCACGGCGCACAGCCGGCCGTGGCTGTGGAGGCCGTCGAAATTGTCGACCGTCAGCGCCAATTCCGCGATGCGCTTGCCCTGGTCCAGGTATCGTTTGTCCTTGGTCACGCGGCCCAGGGCGACCAGGCCCTCGATGCACGAGAAGTAGCAGGTTACGAAGCCGTCGGCGTACGTGCCCCCGACGCTACGGAGATTCTCGGCCTTGTTGTAGACCGGGTCGGTGGCTATGAAATAGTCACCGAGCCGTTTCGCCGTCTCCAACGCCTTCTGATCGCCGGTGCGCTGGTAGACCTCCACCAGGCCGATGAGCAGGCGGCCGTTGCCCCACAGGATGGGCATATCGCGGGTGCGGTCGATCTTCGGCAGTTGCTGGTCGGCGCCGAAGTGGCCGTCGCGCTTTTGGTAGGTTGGGATTTCGGCCAGGATCGCGGGAAAAGCGGCAAAGGGCTTGGGGTACAGCGGCGCCAGGAAGGCGGCGGCGCCGATCCAGCGTCCCGAGATGTCACCACTGTACTCGACGAACTTGCGGTGCTGCTTTAGCGATACGTCGGCAAGGATGAACTCCGGCTTGTCCAGGGGCGCGGCCGCCATGCGGTCCGCGCTTCGGGCCTGCGCCGCAGCCCACGTCCCGGCAAGGCGCAGGTCGTCGGGCGACGCCGGCTCGGGCGCCTTCCACGAATCAGCGGCCGCAGCGGAAAACAGGGCGCCCACAACGAGGACGGGCGGCAAGAGACGTGCGGTTATCATGTTCCTTTTCCTTCACAATGTCGGCCGTAGCGGAGCCGGACTCCACGTGATCGTGGCGCGTTTCACGCACGCCACACTTTACAGTTTCTTGCCGTCAATCGCCAGGCCGTCCTTAGCGTTGTGACCGGGAGAAACGAACGGGGCTTTTCCCGGTTTCCGTGGTAGTGATCTGCACCGGTCCGAGTAGCCCGGACTCGATCAGCGGGGAGTTCTTCGTCCAGTGCCGCCAGGTGGTAAACGTGAGGCGCCCCGTCGGGCTTGGTTTGCCCTCGAGCAGCCAGGCCGGCCACTGCTTCAGTCCGCCGTCGGGCCGCCAATCGCAGTCGGCCGGCAGGCGGTCGTCGCCGATCAGCCGGTTTGGCCAAAGGTTTGCCACGTAAATCTCCAGCGTATTGTCGCCGGCCTTGACGGCTTCCGTGATCTCCACCCGGAACGGCGTTTTCCAAAGGACGCCAAGCTCCCTGCCGTTGAGCTTCGCCTGCGCAATGACTTGGACCTTGCCTAAGTCCAGGTACAGGCGTCTTGCTTGGCCCAATAGCTCGGGAGGCATCTTGAAGGTTTTTGTGTAGGTCGCCGTGCCACTAAAATACCGGATGCCGGCATCCGCGTGCTTTGACCAGTCCATGAGCCGGTCGAATACTACCTTTTCCGGCGCGCCGCAGTTGGGTGCGAAACGCACCTCCCAGGGGCCGGCAATCTCTAGTGGCTGCACGGGGCTCGGCGCCTCGACGACGTTTCTCTCTTGAGTGGCCGTTCTCTGGCCGGTTCGGAAGACGACGAACAGCGAGCCGTGGGGATCAAACCGCAGCGGCATGCGCGTTCTGCCGTCTTTCTGCTCGTACCTGGCCGGCGTCTCGATCCGGCCCGAGTCCGGCTGCCACAGTTCGGGACGCTTGCCGCACACGCGGAACATGCACTCGGTCTCCAACTCCTCCGGATTGGGATTCGCGACGAAGTATAGGTCCATATCGCCCACGACTCGGTGGATGTAGCGGAGCGGCTTGTCGGCGGCGAAGTCCGGGGGAACGCCCATTTTCTCCAGAATCTCGCGGGGAGTCGGGCCGCAGACCATTCTGCCCTTGCCGCAAGCGTGTTCCTTGACGTTTCGGCCGTCGCAATCGCCCCACAGCGCGTCGGCGAGCCTCTTAACCTCCTCGTCGCAGCGGGGAAAATCGGACAGGCTTGGCGACGCCGACGGGCGCGGCCCAACGACCGTCGCGCCCGCCTCGGCCAGTTCCTTGACCTTCCGAAGCAGCCGAGGGGTCATGGTCTCGGATTCGGGCAGGGCGAGAAGGCGGTAGCTCATGCCGTCGGGCAGGACTAACCGACCGTCGTTGACCGACATCCGCGTCAAGAGCGCTTCCGGCGTGCAACCGTCGAAGTTGTAGCCGGGGCGGTCCGGCAGATCGCCCTCGGGTGACTTTCCCCGGATCGCCGATCCCGGTGGGCGAAAGATGTGGGGCGCGCCTTCCGCCGAGAGGTAGCAGACGTCGGCCACGAAAAGCCCTTGCTGGAGCAGGAACTGGCAGCGCGACAGATATTGGTGCCACCCCGTCGAGAACTCCCACCACGTCTGCGTGCGATCGTAGTGGATCCCAATCGGCCCCATGGTCATTCCGGGCCGGCGGTCGGTCCAAGGCTGGTGGACGAAGCGGTGGAACACAAGCCGATTCACCCCTTCGCAAAACGCCCAGTCGCCCAGCGGTTTCATCGATCCCGGATGCGTCAACCAGCGGTCCTCGCTGGAGGTGTATGCCTCGGCCGCCACGACGCGCCGGCCGTACACGTGCGCCACCGAGGCCGCCTCCGTGCAACTGAATGCCGTATCGTAAGTGTCTTTCCAGAACTCGCACATCGGCACATCGGCCCGCGCGCCGTAGGTCATGTCGTCGCAGGGCGTGCCGTCGTACGGTTCGATGGACAGCCTCAAGCCGTGCCGCCGGGCCAGCGCGTGCAAGTGGCCGGCGTAGTTCTCGGCAATCAACTCCGAGACGGTTTGACGGAGGTCCCACAGGAACCGCTCTGACTGCTCCAGGCTGCCGACCACGCGCCCCGTTATGGCGGGCAAGTACGGCAGCGGGTCGTATCCACGCCGCCGCCGGAACTCCGCGGGAAACCGCTCCGTCCAGTTCTGCGTCCCCATCTCCCAACTGTCGATGTGCAGCGAGGTGAGCGACTTGCCCGTCAGTGGGCCAATCTCGCCAATGAGCTTGCCGAGGAATGCCCCAAAATGGGCGTCCAGCGCGGATTTGCTCAGTTTGTCGCATTCCAGGCCCAACCCCCCCACAGGCGCGGGGTGGGTGTGCGCACCAGTGGACGTATGCCCGAACCGGAGCACCGTCCATTTGCCCGACGGAACGTCCCAGTTGAGACGGCCCGCTTTGTCCATCCGGCAGGTCAGATCGACGATGCGGTCCGCCGCGATGGACTGGTCCGGCGGCGCCGTGGCATGCCGCGCGGGCGCGGGAAGCGACGCTCGTACCCCGCGCTCCGAGGAATAGTGCCCGCGGACGTACAGGGCTTTCTCCTGAACGTCGGCGATGCGGTACTTGCCGGCGGGCGTGGGAAACGCCAGCACCGCGATGTCTCGGTAGAACCCCTCCTTGGTCGGCGGTTGCGGGAGCACGCCGTCGAACTGCTTCGGCCCCACAACGCTGGTCTCGCCGACAACCACTTCTTGCATGGACTGCTCGGCCGTGATCCACGGTCCGCCGCTGCCGGCCCAGCCGGGACCTGCGTTGAAGTCGATCTCCAACCCCAGCCGGGACGCCTCCGCAACGGCGTGTTTAAACAGTTCGCGCCACGGTGGACTCATAAACTTGACCTGGCCCCTGGGAATCCAAACGTCCACCTCCATGAGGACCACGCCGCCGAGACCGACGCGCTTCATTGCTTCGAGGTCCGCAGTGATGCCCTCGCGGCTGAGATTGCCTTTCATCCAAAACCAGTAGACCCACGGTTTGGCCGAGTCGGGCGGCGCGAGAAAGCCTTGCCGCAGATTCGATTCGGCCGAGAATCCATCACGACCGCTCTCCGGTCCTGTCCCTTCCAAGACCTGTTTGACGGCCTTCAAGTACGCTCCTTCGGGATCGCCCTTCGTTGGCGCGAGGTAGCCCCCTTCGCCGAACTCGTTCCAGGCGTAGAGCAGCACGATCCGCTCGGCCGTGGTCTGGTCCGGGTGCTGGTCCATCCACCGGATGGCTGATTCCAGGGCCGTGGCGAACTGCTTAGGCGTGCGGTCGGGAAAGTACCAACCGGCCGGCTGCCCCAGCCCACGGTCTCCTTCCCAGGGTCGCTTGTCCCAGCCGACGGCCAGTGTGGGCATGTAGGGCTGAGCCGGACTGCCGCGCCAAGCGCGTTGATGCGCCTGAACCAGTTCCGCGTACTTGTGGGCCTCGGACTTGGCGGAGTAGCCCGGGATGATGTTGTAGTGCGTGGTGTGGGTGAAACCGAGCTTTGCTTCCCCGCCGCCGCAACCGGCGATCGCCACGCCCGGCAGCCCTGCCTTTCGGGCCGCCGCCTGGACTTGCGCAAAACCGTCCTTATCCCCGTTGCCCGCGTCGAAGATGACCACCAGCGGTTTGCCGTCCACCGTGACGTGCTGCGGGTGCTTGAAGTACGGCAGCCACCTTTCTTCGGCGGCCTTTGCCCATTCGCCCGCGCCTTGGAACAGATGTCCCTCATGGTTGGCCACCAGCAAGCAGAACTTCAGCCGCCGGTTGTTCTTGGCCTTCAGAAACAACTCCAAGCTGGTGTGCAGCGGCTGGCGGTCGAGTTTCTCCGGGTCCCTGTTCCAGTACCAGCAGAAGGCAAAGAAAGCGATTCCATGATCGGCGGCCAAGTCGATCTGCCGCTCCATGACTTCCAGCTTGTCGTCGCGCCAGCCCCAGATCGGCTCGCGATCGGCGAACTCCTCGATCATCCGCTTCGTGAGGTGCGTGGGCGGATGGAGCCTGGTCCACGCCGGATCGTCCTTCCATCGCTCGCTGCTGCCCGCCCAGCCGTCGAAGTAGTAGGCTCCCACGGTCGCCCGAGGCTTGGTAGACTGCGGAGTCGTGGGTGATGAAGTCTTCCGCTCCCGTGTGATTTCCGCCGCCGTGTCGAAACGGATCTGGTTGTTCGGGTCACTGTTCGTGGGATATGGATGGTATGGATAGTCTATCGCGCCGGCAGGGCCGGCAAGCCACAGAACGGCTAACGCGCCCAGAATCCCGCGAGATGCGCATCGGTGCATGAAAAACAGAGACATTGGAGTGACCTGGCCCTTTTCCGGCGCCGCTGCAGCGCCCGTTAGAACTTCTTCCCGTCGATCGTCAGGCCGTCCTTGCGGTTGCACAGGCGGCGGTGGGTCTCGAACTCGATCGAGTAGTTGATCATCTGCACCGAGCCGTCGCAGAAGGCCATCTGGAAACCGTTGGCGTGCGCGCTGCCGAAACACCCCCCGTGGGCATAGCCGGGGGTATCCGGGAGTGGCGGCCACGGGATCGAGGGCGTCTGCCCGCTCCAACGCGAGATGTCCGCGTTCTCGCCCATCAGCGCGTCCTCGTTGTCGCTGTAATCCAGGCCGGTGGCATAGTCGTCGGGACGCAGGTATTTCTCGCCCACGAGGTACGTGTTGCTGGTCCCGTCCGTCACGTCCGCCATTTTGATCAGGCTGCCGCAGTACACCACGCCCGTGGCCCACTTGGCGATGTTGGCGAAGGTGGTCTTCGCGTTGTAGGTCATTTGCCCTGGAGGGTTCTCGACTTCGGCAATGTTGTACGGCCCGGCGCACGCGTTCGGCGGGGCCGACCAGAGCGGCAGTTGAGGATTGGCGGGATCGGTGTAGTAATCGCCGCCGTTGGCGGCGTAGTCGTTGCGCCCCACCATTGACGGCATACCGGCGTTGAACACCCCGTACCCTTGCGCAGCAGGTGGGGTCCACGGGTAAGTGATCGCCCGTCGCCGCGTGGGACAGTGGAGTATGCCCAAGGGAGTGGACAGTCGCTGCAGGTGAGCGGCGTACTTTTGCGATCCCTGCGGCAGCCCGGCGCCCATGTCGTGCAGCGCTTCCTGCTCGATGTAGGGCAGGATGTTGTAGATCCAGCCGCCCGGCTGACGCCAGTCGGTCCCTCGGTCGGCATCACCCGTCCAGGAAAACCCCCAGCCGCCGGTCGGAAACTGCCCGGTGGCGCTTTCGTGGTTCAGGCAGCCCAGGGCGAGTTGCTTGAGGTTGTTCTTGCACTGCAACTGCCGTGCGGCCTCGCGCGCCGCCTGCACCGCCGGAAGCAACAACGCGATCAATATCCCGATGATCGTGATCACCACAAGCAACTCAACTAAAGTAAAACCGAATCTACGCCGTGAAAACTTCATCTGATCACCTCCACGAAGGGAAGAAAAACACCGCAGAGGACGCGGAGAGAACATTCTCTCGTTGGCGCGACAGTTGAACTGTCGTCCCAACCGATGTCCCCTCTCCCTCTGGATGAGGGCCGAAGGACGGGGCGGTAAGCGAACGGAACGCTTCGCACCGCCAATGGAACGGCATTGCTTCAAGGCCAACCCCGAGCTATAATTCTTTGTGGGCTGGGTTGGGAAAATCGATGCTGGAGGGAGGGGTTTCCCGTGGCAAACTCTTTGGTCGAGGCCGAGCGGTTCTTGGCGGAAATGAATCGCGCGGAGAAAGCACAACTGTTGCAGTGGATCGTCCGCGACCTGGACGAGACATTTTCGGGAATCGAGAACACCCCTGGGGTCTGCGGCAATGAGCCGTGCATCGTCCGCACACGGATTCCCGTGTGGGTGCTCGAACAAGCCCGCCGGCTGGGCGCCAGCGAGGCCGACCTGTTGCATTCCTATCCGACCCTCCAGGCGGCCGACCTTGCCAACGCGTGGGCCTATTCGCGGCTCCACCGCGAAGAAATCGAGGCTCAAATTCGGGCCAACGAGGACGCCTGAACGATGGCCCGATTCTACGCCAACGAGAACTTCCCACTGCCTGCCGTCGTTGAACTGCGGCGTCTTGGCCACGACGTGCTCACCGTTCAGGAGACCGGAAAGGCGAATCGGGCCTGGCCGGACGAAGAAGTTCTCTCCTTCGCCGCCGCGGATCGTCGCTCGCTGTTGACCTTCAACCGCCGACACTTTGTCCGCTTGCATGCGATTCAACCCAGCCACGCGGGCATCATCGCGTGCGCGGTGGACGCCGACGTGCTTCGGCTGGCCGGACGAATTCATGCCGCAATCCTCCCGTACGACGATCTCGCCGGCCGGCTCCTCCGCGTCAATCGTCCGGCCGGTTAGTCCGTGTTCGCTCATACCCATTCGTGCAACTGCCCCTTCGCGCGCACAAGCCCGCACCTTACGGTGGATTTTGGATGGTGGATTGACTCCATGTCAAATCCACCATCCACCATCCAACATTCCACTCGTTCCCACGCAGAGCGTGGGAACCAGGAACTTCTTGTTCCACTCGTTCCCACGCTCCGCGTGGGAACGGGCGACAGACGACGCTCCGCGTCGGTGTATGTCCGACTCACCAACGCAGAGCGTTGGAAAACGGGGGTTCCCACGCAGAGCGTGGGAACCAGGAACATCCGCCATGTTGGGGTGGCAGTTCAACTGCCACCCCAACGGTTCCGCACACGGAGTGTGCGGATTACACTTATTTTCGCTTCCTCCATGCGTAGCAGAGCAGGCCGATCAGGCCCGTGGCCAACAGCACCAGTGTGGAAGGCTCCGGGATTGTTGGAGTCCCTGAGACATCCAGTTCGCGGTACGACATCCACCAGGCGGAATATGGCCCGCCGTCGAGGAAGTTATCAAACTTGACTTGGTCCACGCCAACGGCCAAGTTGCCTCCCGGCACGTCCGGGCTAAGTTGGACCCGCATGCTTACGCACGGGACGTTAGGGAACGAATCCCACGCGTTACGATAGTAACTGACCGACGCCAACGGGACGAATATCCCGGCCGGGCTTCCGAGCAGATGGACAGACACGTCGTAAGCCTGCCCGCAACGGCCCTGATTCCACCCGGTGTACGTATTGATTTCCGTAATGTCGTAACCGAGACCATACTGTCCCGCGCCGAGGGTATATGTGACGGCCGAGCCCGCGCTCGGCGATCCGCCAGCGGCAAAATTGGTTGTGTCGCAGTCGGCCGATGAAAAGGTTCCATCCCTCAACGCCGGCTCGCCAGTGTACGCACCACTCGCGGTAAAATCGCCTGTGGTTGCCACCCCGAGACCACTGATGGTCTGTAGCAAATCACTGTTGAAGACGGTGTAGGCTGCGTTCAGTTGGTAGCTTCCTGTGATTACCGTGGCCTGTGCCGATGCGGCCAAAGCAGAGCACAGGGCGATTGCAAGCAACAAACTCATGAAATTGCGAGACATGACTCATTCTCCTCCCCGATTGGGGAAAAAACATTTTCCGAAGCGTCCACAGGCCCCAGAAACACTCTGGACGAATCAACCCGGACGCCTCTGTCTTAACTCTCCTCCGAAACACTTTGGTAGGACGGATTAGGAAATCCGTCCTATGCTACTCGTTTTCTGGTTCCCACGCTCTCAAGCGGGAACCCACGTTCTCCGACGCCCTGCGTCGGCAAGCAGCAGTAGGGTGGGACAAGCGAAGCGACGTCCCACCAAGAAAAATCGTGGAACCGTTTTGGTGGGACATCGCTTCGCTTGTCCCACCCTACGATATTCCCCATTGGTTACGGACCGTTCATCAGCTCACCTCCTTTCCGCGGCTTGCTCGCACGGCTGTCGTCGGAAATGACGGAAGATGTCTCCCCTCCGTGGACCACCAACCCTTGAAGCTCCACGCGGAGCGACATGGGGCTCTTTTCAGTAGGATTTGGATCCCGCGGGTCTCCATTCACCACGTCGATCTCCAGCACGTTGGTCCCTTCGACGAAACCCTCGGTGATCGTAAACGGGTGGAATTGATTGAACAGATCATACCCGTGTTCGGGCACCGGCACTGCTTGGCCATTGAGGCGAATGGCGCCGACGTGGTTGTCCGCGATGAACTGACCCCGCAGAACGGCCTTGCCCAGCCCCAACCCGGCAAGCTCGAACGTCGTGCGAAAACTGTACGTTACGCCGTTGGGAAGAAAAGGCATGCCCTTGGCCGTCGAAATCCATTGCGACCGGTTCGTGTCGTTCTCCAGGAAGGACTGGTCCTCGTTAAGGGTGGGATCGTCCATCAGGGAGAACAGGTCCCGGTTAGTTGGGAACGTCTCAACCCGCATCACCACGGCGGGCCGCGGCGTGAAGTTCGGGTCGTCGCTGCGGGCCACGATCTGCCAGTGCGGGTCCGGCTCGCCCACCCACACCCTCAGGCCCGTGTTGAACACCTTGATCGCCACCCGCCGGGGCATCTGGCGGACGAACGCGGGGGTGGCACTGCCGGCTTGTCCAGCAGTGTTCTCCGTTGCTTCGCCCACTGCTGGGCGAGCCAGCAGTGCCACCCGACCGTGTTGCACCCGCGCCGATTCGTTCTCGCCCAAAATCACCTCGCGCCCACTGCTGGGCGAGCCGGCAGTGCCATCCAACACCAGCACCTTCACCGAGCCGCGGAAGACGTGCGACGTGGTGGTTCCCCCCTCACTCACTTCCACGCCGAACTCCGTGCCCAGGTCGGTTACAAGGGCGGTGGGAGTTCTAACAACGAAGGCGGAGGGCGGAGGGCGGAGGGCGGAGGATTTCTGATTTCTGATTTCTGATTTCTGATTTGCCGAACTTCCGCCACTCTCCACTCTCCACTCTCCACTCTCCACTCTTGTCGTGAGTTTTCCCAGCGCGAGGTAGCCGCCGCTGCTGGATTCGACTTCGTAGGTGCAAGGCCCTTGAAGGATGACCTTCGCGCCGGAGTCGTAAGTGATTTCCATAAGTCCGGCGTCGAGGATGTATTTCCCGCCTAAGGGGACGTAGGCGAAGCCATACGGCGGCAGGAATCGCGGATC
>JAHIKV010000184.1 GCA_018897395.1 Planctomycetota bacterium
ACCTGTTGCAGGTAAAAGCCCTGCAACACTAATTTCCGTTCGCTAATGGCAAACCGCCGTGCGACGGAAAATTGCACTGACCATTGATTTCTCCAGTGGAAAGATACACAAGCTGGGCATTTTCTCAGAAAGTGCAGAAATTGAAATATGCGTATTTAGCCCCGGAATACACCCGGGGCAAGCGGTTTTTCGTGGTCAACCCGTCCCCGCCGTGTATTCACGGCGGGCTAAATGGAACTATTTCCGGACACCCTCGGCTACCTTCGAGAATAAGCTAGAGTTGAATGGGGGCCGAGGGCCTTATTACGGGGGGGGGGCGTACCGTGCTCGATTCCACTGCTCATCAATATCCGACAACCGCCTCTGCGCCGATTGCGCCGGAGTCCGGGCCATACGCCAAGCGGCAGCAGTTACTACAGGAGTTGATGGGCGACAGCGAACTGCTGCTCAAGAACCGGCTCGAAGTGCGCCACTTGATGACGCGCGGGCCGGTGACGGTTCCGCCGACGGCGACGTTGGAGGAAATCACCGAGTTGATGCGCCGGCGTCGGTTGCACCACCTACTGGTGTGCGGCCGGGGTGAGGAACTCGTGGGAGTGGTCAGCGACCGGGACCTGTGCTCATCGAGGGGAACGACCGCCCAACAGTTGATGAGCTACCCGCCGCGGACCTGCTCGCCCAATACTCCGCTGAACGTCGCGATCACCTTCCTTATCAACGATAACATTTCCTGCCTGCCGGTCGTCGACGAGGGACGTTTGTGCGGTGTGCTGACCACGACCGACCTGGTATTGACCCTTCAGAGTACGCTCCAATTATGGATGCGATTGGCGCAAGTGCTCCAACACGACCAGACCTGGACCAAGGAACTGGAGAAGATTGCCGCCTCGCTGGACGGCGAAATGTCCGCCGAGCAACTTGCCCGGCAGATCGCCGCCGCCCGAGAAGCGGTCCGCCAACAGGTCCAAGACCTCGTCAATAGGGTCGATCTTAACGCCGACGTGTTGACGGGCATCGGCAACCGGCGGGAATTGGAGGACGTGCTGGACCTGTTGCTGGGCGTGAGGAAGCGTTTCGGGCGGACGTTTTCCCTGGCAATCGTGGTCATCGACTACTTCGACCGCATCCGCGAAAGTTGCGGCGACGCCGTGGTCAGGCCGTTGCTGAAGACGGTTGCGAGAATGATCGAGGATTCGGTCCGTCGTGGCGATTTCGTCGCCCGCTGGCGCGACGACGCCTTTGCGGTGGCGTTGCCCGAGACCGCTCTGGACGATGCCCGCGAGTTTTGCCGCCGCGTGCAAGAGGCCGCACGGCAAAACAAGCAGCTCGACGTCGAGTTGCGCGTCAGCGCCGGGGCGGCCGAGGCGGAACCGGCCGACGACATCCTGCAACTCCTCGCCCGCGCCGAAGAGGCGGTGTCGTAAGCGTTGCCGATGTGCGTTTAGCGGCCGCCGTGGGTGGCACGCCCCTGAGCGCAGCGAAGGGCGTGTTCTCCCGGCAACCACGCCCTTCGCTGCGCTCAGGGACGTGCCACGCTTCCCTCTGCCGCTAAACGATTTTTTCCGCCGGATCGTTCCATTCCGGCCGGCCGTATTTTTCAGATGCTAATCTGGCGACGCACAGCTCGGGCCAGGCGTCGCGCGGCTCTCGGGCGTCGAAGGTTTCCGCCAGCAATCGCCGAATCTCATCCGCTTGCATCGGCAGATTGGTCACGAAGCCATCATGGGAACGGCCCGCGCGGTAGTCGGGCGTCCGGGGCGGCATCTTCAGACAACGCTCGATCAGTTGCAGCGGAAAGTCGTACAACAGCGTGCCGTGGTAGAGGATATGTTCGCGGCGGCATCGGGCGCTGTTGCCCGAAAACTTTTGGTTTCCAATCGCCAGATCGCTCGTTCCCCGGCACTGTACGCCCGGCACGCGGGTCTCTAGCGCCGAGGCCAGGGTGCCCAACACCCAGCGATGGGCGCGATCCACGGCACGTAATTCCGGCCGCAGTCGATAGTCGAGCACCAGGGCGTACATCAGGCAACCTGGCCCGGCCAGTATTGCCGCTCCGCCGCTGACCCGCCGCAACACGGGAATGCCCAGTTCGCGGCACGCATCCAGCCGCACTTCGTCGGCGATCCGCGACGACCGGCCGACGACGACCATCGGCTGCCTCGACTCCCAGAGTCGCAGCGTTTCGCTCGGCGCGTCGGCGGTCTCGGCCTCATCGAGCAGCGATTCGTCCAATGCCAGATTTTCGGCGGCGGTTGACAACGTAAGATCGAGGTATTGCATGGAAGCATTGTCGTCGAAGATGCTTCTCGTGTGTAGCGGGGCCGGTTGAGGCACGATTTTTCCATACCCGCCGTGACGTTATCCAGAATCATGGCTTAAGGAGTTGCGTTACGAGGGATTGCCGGACCATCGCAACCAGAGTACACTTATTATGAGGGGAACGGAGCATATAAAGGCAAACCAGGTCTTGCCGTATCGGTCGTTTCCGGCAACTTGCGAGGTCTTTGTGTTCACCATCAGTTACGCCGAGAGCGTCGCCGATGACTTGGCTTCGATTCGAGCCTTCCAACGACGGCACTTGTTGGAGCAGATCGACCGGCAACTTTCGCATGAACCGACCCGCGAGACTCGAAGCAGAAAGATTTTACGCGGCCTAACGCCGCCTTGGGAGCATGTGGAGCCGATTTGGGAGTTGCGAGTAAATCAATACCGCGTGTTCTATGACGTGGACGAGGCAATCGGACAAGTCGTCGTTCGAGCGGTGCGCCGCAAGCCGCCCCACAAGACGACGGAGGAGATTTTATGAAGACGGTTGACATTCAAGAAACCAGCTTGGACGCCTGTGTGATCGACGCCCAAACGGATCGCGTTGTGATTATGCGCGGCGGCAACCCGGTAGCGCTCGTGGTGGGCGTTCAGGGGCTCGATGCGGAACAGGCACAACTCGGAGCAAGCGACGAGTTTTGGAAGCTGATATCCAACCGTCGCAAGGAACCGACTCTCGACCGCTCGGCATTGGAGAAGAAGTTGAACGGCTAGTTCTACAACGCTATGTTTGTATGACATCGTTGTTTAGCCGGCGTGCTTGCACGCCGCGTCGGCAAGCGCGTCCACGCGGCGTGCAAGCGCGCCGGCTAAACATTGGTGAGAACTGCGGGTTAGGCGCGACCGCCCGTCGCGGCTTTGTGGGGTCGGTTGTAACGATTGAACAAGCTCTGACGGCGCGGTTTTTGCACCGCGTAATTTACGCTGTTGGGGAAAAATTCGCCGTCGGCGCGGGGGGACGGAAACTTGAGAAATTCTTCCTCGCACTAACTCGCAACGCCAGTTGAGGTTCGGACCAAATCGTGTTTTTCGGGCCTTGTCCGCCGTTTGCCATTTGCCCAATAATCTGTCAGACTCACTTGGAGTGATATATCCTATGGTTGCAGTAGCTGCCGCGCATTTCAGCGGCGGACTACCGAAGGGAATTTACCATGAAAACATCCGTTGGTTTATTGTCCATGTTTTCCGTGTTGGCGGTCTTGGCCGCACCGGCATTTGCCCAGGTGTGCTGCCCCGTGTCGGGTTGCCAAACGTGCGCCGACGGCCAAACCTATCGAATCGTCTATCAGACCGTATGCGAGAAGCGGCAAGTAACCGCCTATCGCATCGAGTATGAAACGGTCTGCGAACAACGGCAGGTGACCACCTACAAACCCGTCTGGGAGACGGCGGTCCGCGAGAACAGATACACGGTTGCCCGGCCGGTTTTCGAGACCGCCGTGCGAGAAGAAACCTATACCGTGCAACGTCCGGTGTACGAGACGGCCGAGCGAGAGGAGTGCTACACCGTAATGCGGCCGGTGTATGAGACGGCCTATCGGACCCAGTACCGCACGGTGATGCGGCCGGTAACCACCTGTCAGACCCGATACATCGATCAGGGGTGCTACTCCCAGCAGGTCGTGCTGAAGCCCGGTCTGCCGGTTACCCGGCTGAACTGGCAATCGGCCGCCTGCACCGTCGATCCGATCACCGGACAGACGGTTTATCAGCGGCCGGGCCTGTACTGGACCCAAACGCCGCGCGGCCGGTATGAGGTGCAAAAGGTCTGGCATCCGAACCTCGTCGCCCAGCAGGTGCAGCAGACGAGCTACGTACCGCAGACGGTGGCCGAACAGGTTCCGTATCAGGTGTGCAAGTACGTGTCCGAGCAAGTGGTCCGCAAGGTTCCGTTCCAGGTTTGCCGGATGGTAACCGAGCAGTGCGTGCGCAAGGTTCCGGTGCGGACTTGCCGTATGGTTTATGAAGAGCGCGTGGAGCAGGCGCCGTACCAGGTGTGCCGAATGGTAGCCCAGCAGGAGACGATCAGCGTGCCGCGCGTGGTGGAGAAGCGCATGCCGGTGACGTACACGTACAACGTGCCGCGGGTGATATGCTACCGCGTGCCGCTGGACGCCTGCGGCCAACCGATCACACAAACGATCGCTCCGGCGACGGGTTCCTTGTCCACCATCGAACGTCCCACGCCCGCCAAGCAGCCTTCCGGAGGCAACGCCGATGTAAAGCCTTCGCTTGGTCCCGGCGCCGCGTCGCCGCAGCCGCTCGACGCGGAGAAGAAATCGCCCGCCGAGTCGGAGCAGTTGGAGTCCCTGCCGCCGATCGGGAATCCCGCTCCGCCATCGTCGGTCTACGAATCGAAAAGGGCGTAATTCAACCGGTTTCCCGCAAGAGAACGGTGGTCATGCGGAAAGAAACGTTGCAGCAGATGCTGGTCGAGTTGCCCGAGGAAGTGAACGTCGACTCGCTGGTTGAGAAGCTGTATTTGCTGGAAAAGATCGAACAGGGCGAGCGTCAGCTTGCCCGGGGTGAGGGTGTTCCCCACGAAGAGGTCGAACGGCGGCTGGAAAAATGGCTGAAATAGTCTGGACGCCCAAGGCGTTGGACGACTTGGAGAGTTTGCTGGACTATATCTCGAAGGATGCACCGGCCGCGGCCCGACGTTTCGCGCAAAAGTTGGTCTCCCGCGTCGAAATGCTCGGGCGTCATCCTCTCTTGGGCGGTTTCGTCGCCGAGGATCCGGGGCATGTCTATCGCGAACTTCGGCAAGGCAATTACCGCGTGCTCTATCGCACCGACGGCCGGATGGTGTACATTGTAGCTATTCACCACGCAGCCCGTCTGCTGGATTCCGACGCTCTTTCGTAACACCTTGCAAAGAATCTCATGGCCGCCGGCGACGACACATCCGCTATTCTCGACGGCCGGCGCATCGCATTCGTCGGCAAGCTGGCCAGCATGGCCCGGCGCGACGCCGTGCAACTGGCGCGTCGGCACGGGGCGACGGTGTTGGAGAAGCCCGACGCTTCGGTTCAGACGATCGTCATCGGCGAGGCTGATTTTCCCCTGCCCGAGGTGAGCGATCAGGACAACCTGTTCGATGAAGCGGCTCGGCGGCGGATCGAGGAGGGGGCGGTCGAGGTCATCACCGAGACGCAACTTTGGCAACGGCTGGGATTGGTCGATGCGCAGCAGGACGTTCATCGGCTCTACACGCCGGCGATGCTGGCCGACCTGCTGAAAGTACCGGTGGCGGTGATCCGGCGCTGGCATCGGCGGGGATTGATCGTGCCGGCGCGCGAGGTGCGGCGGCTGCCGTACTTCGATTTTCAGGAGGTGTCCACTGCCCGGCGGTTGGCGGAATTGCTGGCGGCGGGCATGTCGCCGCGGGCGATCGAGAAGAAGCTCGAGGTTTTCGCCCGCTGTTTGCCCGACGTCGCCCGGCCGTTGGCCCAACTCTCGGTAATCGTTCAGGGTAAGGACATTCTGCTTCGGCAGGGAGACGGGTTGATCGAGCCGGGCGGACAGTTGCGGTTCGATTTCGACGCCGTGGAAGGCGAGCCTGCGCCGTCGAAAGCGGTGCCGGTCGCGCCCGAGCAGATGTGCCGGCTGGCCGCCGAACTGGAGGAAGACGACCAATTGGCGGCCGCCGCCGAGATGTATCGCGCGGCCCTGGCCGCGCTTGGTCCAAACGCCGAAATCTGCTTCCACGTCGCCGAGTTGCTCTATCGGCAGGGCGATCTCACCGCGGCGCGCGAGCGATATTACATGGCCGTCGAGTTGGACGAGGATTACGTCGAGGCCCGGGCGAACCTCGGCTGCGTGTTGGCGGAGACCGGCCAGCACGACCTGGCGGTGGCCGCCTTCGAGGGCGCGCTGCGGTATCATCCCGATTACGCCGACGTGCATTATCACCTCGCCCGCACGCTCGATGAAATGCACCACCGCGATCGGGCCGAGGAACACTGGCGGGCGTTCCTTGCCCACGCGCCGGATAGCCCGTGGGCCGAGGAGGCGCGACAGCGGCTGGGATGATAGCCGCGGTAGCCGGGAAAATTACAGAAGAGAGAAGAGAGAGGAGAGAGGAGAGAGGAGAGAGGAGAGAAGAGAGAGGAGTGACTTGCTGAAAGAACCGGCGTTTCCCTCTTCTCTCTCCTCTCCCTTCTCTCTTCTCTCCCCTCTCCCCACGATTCGCCTGGGGGGGATTGCAAACTACCCGTCTTTGTGTATCTTAATGGGTCATGCAGGAAATCCTTTTCGGATAC
The DNA here is from genome assembly GCA_018897395.1 of Planctomycetota bacterium. Classification (GTDB taxonomy): domain Bacteria; phylum Planctomycetota; class Planctomycetia; order Pirellulales; family Thermoguttaceae; genus JAHIKV01. The sequence continues at coordinate 6,588 of JAHIKV010000184.1, forward strand.
AAGCTGAACCCGACCACCTGGGCGTATATTTCCGCGCTGATGATGGTCGGCATCTATTTCAAGTTCCAGCGGCTTTGGAGCGTGCGGAACTTGGACCTGGCGGCGCTGATCGCCTTCTCGCCCGGCTTGCTGCTGGTCTATCACGGTCTGTTGAAACAATGGCCGGAGCTGATCCAAACGGGATACGTCTGGCTGTTCGCCGTCGGCCTGTTCTTCCTGGTCCGTATGCTGTTGGACGCCGTGATGGTCCGCCGGCCGCTGCTGGACCCGAACCTTTCGGCCGGCGGCTTGGCGTTCACGGGTGCCGCCTTGCTGGTGTTCTTGATGGCCAACGTCATCACCAGTCCGAAAGAGCGATTGGAGTATTTGTTGGCCCAGCAGAAATCGCCCGCTTCGCACGGTCTCGGATACGCGCCGTTCCAGTCGTTTTCCAGCTTGTCCAACCAGGAAATCATCCTTGTCGATCCATCGCGTCCTGAAACCCCGCAGGGCCTTTCGCTCCGTGCGGCGGCCACCCATGCCGTGGCGATTCTGGCGCACCTGGCCGTGGTGGCGGGCATGGTGTGGATCGGTTTCCGGCATTTCGACAATTTCCACACCGGCGTGGCGGCGGCCACACTCTATCTGCTGACTTTCTACACCAGTCAACTTACCAGCCAGGTGGAGCACGTCGCGCCGGCGGCGCTGCTGGTTTGGGCCATTGCGGCCTATCGACGGCCCGCGGTCGCCGGCGTGCTGATCGGTCTGGCGGCGGGTCTGATCTTCTATCCGCTGTTCCTGCTCCCGTTGTGGTGCGGGTTCTATTGGCGGCGCGGCGCGATCCGATTCGTTTTGGGCGCGGCGGCGGCGCTGGCGGCGATGGTGATCCTGCTGGCCGTCATTTCGCCCGACTACGGAGCATTCGTTGCACAACTGGGGCAAATGTTCGGCATTCGCAATCCATTCACGGCGCAGCTCTCGGGCTTCTGGGGATATTTCGACTCGGCGTATCGCATTCCGGTGGTGGCCGCGTTCGCGGCGCTTTGCGTCGGATTGGCCATTTGGCCGGCGCACAAGAACCTTGGCACGCTGCTGAGCTGTTCGGCGGCGGTGATGCTGGCGACCCAATTCTGGCACGCCGACCAAGGCGGCCTCTGCATGGCCTGGTTCCTGCCGCTGCTGATCCTGACCATCTTCCGCCCGAACCTCGAAGACCGCGTCGCGCTGTCGGCCGTCAGCCCGGCGTCGAGACGGAGAAGGAAGGGGTGAGAAACGAGGGATGAGAGATAAAGGATGGTCGAGGACCGACTGACCGGGACATCGAAAGTATCCTTCCGCGTTTCAAGAAACGGCGTCTTCCGCGCTATCGATAGGCGTCTTTCCGATGTCGAACCCGAACAACTTCGACCAGGGGTAGTGTTTCGGCGATCTCATACACCACGCGGTAGTCGCCCACGCGAATGCGAAAAGAATTACCGCTTCCTTTCAACTTGCGGCAGCCACGGGGAAACGGATTCCGCGCCAATTGCCCAACGGCCTCAACAATACGGGGAACGACGGAGCGATCCAGTCTCTTCAACTCTCTGACGGCGGATGCTTTCCATTCAATGCGGTAGGAGGCCATCCTTGTTCAACTCCGTCAGCAGTTGCTCGTGAGAGACGGTCGATTCATTCTTGCGCTCGGCGGCGACCGCCAAGTCATCGAGGTCTTCCAGCAGTTCCTTGTACTCTTCGATGGGAAGGATGACCGCTTTCTTGTTGCCGTCGCCGTCGGTCACGTATTGCGGATGAAACTGCGGCATTATGTCCATTGAAACACTCCTGCCAACGCGGCAAACAATAATTTTTTCGTTGCCCGAACCTATTGTATAAGTATAGCGCCAATCGACGGCGGCCGCAAACCATAGGTTGGGGCGGCAGTTGTACTGCCGCCCCGTATCACCGTCCATTGGGGTGGCAGTACAACTACCACCCCAACGAAACCCATCAAATCACGATTGACGGAACTCTAGTCCCTCCGCGCGTCCAGAGACGGCGACGGTTTTTTTTGCGCGGCGTACCAGTACTTCCACGCCTGCTTGTCGAAGTTGAAGTTGCATCCGGTTATGGCGACCAGGGCGTCGAGCACGGCCTGGTTGGGGATTTGCCGGCGGATGTATTTTGGTTTGTTGCCCATCGAAAGCCCGGTGCCGCCCGAGCCGAAACTGGCGCTCATCCCGTCGCCGCCGGGGGTGACGATCTTGAACTTGTGGGACGTGACCAGGGCATTGATCAACGGGCCGATCGACGACGGGTCTTTCATCCGGCCCAGGCCGATCGCCGCCAGATTGACCACGATGTTGTCTTTGTCCCTGAGTTTGCCGACGAAATAGGCGGCCACTTCCGGCCGCTTCTTTTTTTCCAAGTGGTCCAGGCACGTCAGCCGCACTTCCTCGACCGGGTCGACGATCGACGCGATGGCCAGCGCGCGGGCCGACTCGGGCGTGTCGATCTTGGCCAACGCCGCGATCAACAACTTTCTTGCCCACGGGTCGGACTCGTCGCGCAGACCCATCATCAGGGCCTTGGTCGCGGCCGCGTCGTCGATGGCGCGGATGTTCTCCTGGGCCTGCCGGCTGCGGTCCGAATCGAGCCAGCCGCGCCAGCGCTTCAGCTTAATGAACCACTCCTGTTGCGACTCCTGCAAATTCCGTTTCTCCTCCAGCAGTTCGACCTCCTGCGGCAGCTTCCATTGTCCCTTGTAGCGGACGTAGCCGCGTTTGGTCATCACCTCTTCGCGCGTTGCCCACTGGCCGTCGACCTGGCTGTAGCCCAAAGCGCGGCGGGCATCCGCGTGGTCGGGGGCAAGCTCGATTACCCGGCGCAGGTGCGTCTGCCGCTGGGTGATTAGCCGCCGCTCGCGGCACCATTGGGCCAGTTCCCATTGGCCCTCGGCCGTGTCTGGATAGGTCGGCCGTATCCGCTCGTATTCGGCCTCCTCGGCGCGAGGGCGGAGCACCTTGCGGACCCGTGCGGCGTCGAGCGCGACCTTGACGCCTTCGGCAACCTCGACGACGAAGCTCCGCCGAGGCGACTCTTGGGGATTGAGCAGCTTACCCGCCACTCGCCCACCGCCGACCAACTCTATACAGTGAACGGCCGGAAGTGTAACTGTCTTCTCCATCCGAGAAGAATGTTTCACTTCTTTCTGTGCAACGTATAAAACCTCGGCCGAGCCGGTCGCGGAAAGCATTAACAAAATAACGATAAGAGTGAGAATCGGCTTCATTGGTCCGTCCGGGGGCTTGCTCCAATCGGAAACGAAATGTTCTCCGGTTGCGACGGTTCGCCGGGCAATCGCGACAGTCCCTTTTCCATAGTATACGAAACACAAGCGTGGGCGGGCAACGCATTTCCACCCCGGACTGCCTGCCGTGACGATTTTTCCGCCTGCACACCCCCCAAATTGGCCTGGAATCGTCGGTCGCCAATCAGATACCCTACGCATCATGGCCAAACAGATATTCATCCTGCTGGTGGTCGCCGCCGTGGCGGGGGGCGTCTACTTCTTCCTGAACTACGAGATACAGACGGAACTTCTAAACGGCAAGCCCGCCGGTTGGAAAATCGTCCCCAAAAAAGCCGAGGCGAGAATGGAGGCGGCTGGCGGCGGCGACGCGGTCCCGTTCGACGCCCCGACGAGGCCGACCATCCGCATCGCCACCTTCCAGCTTGGCCGGCTCGACGAGGCCAAACTGAGCAACCCCCGGGTAGCCGACGTGTTGGTCCGTTTCTTCCCACGGTTCGATCTGGTCGCCGTGCAGGGTGTTCGGGGTAAAAACCGCGGAGTGCTTGTCCGGCTGGTCGAGCGGATTAACGCCGCCACCGGCCGGAGCTACGACTTCGCCACCTGCCCCACCCAGCGCCGCGACGCCTTGGAACACTACAGCGCGTTCGTCTTCGATCGCGCCCGGATCGACGTCGATCGCCGCACGGTCCGTTTTGTCGAGGACCCGTTGGACCGTTTTCGCATCAAGCCGCTGGCCGGTTCGTTTCGGGTGCGCGGACCGGACGCGGCCGAGGCGTTCACCTTCACCCTGATCAACGTGGAGACCGACGACGACCACTCCGGCGCGGAGTTGGACCTGCTGGCCAAGGCGTACCGCGCCGTGCTGAACGACGGCCGAAACGAGGACGACATTATTCTGCTCGGCGACCTGAACGGCGACGACCAACATCTGGGAAGCTTGGGCAGACTGCTGGGCGTGACGGCCTTGCTCTCGAAACTCTCGGACGCCTTCACCACTACACGCGGAACCCAACTGTTGGACAACATCCTCCTGGACCGCCGCGCAACCAGCGAGTTCACTGGTCTGGTGGAAGTGATGGACGTGATGCGGGAGTTCGAGCTGACCATGCCGGGCGCGATGGAGGTCTCCGAGCACTTGCCCGTCTGGGCCGAGTTCAGCGCCTACGAAGGTGGCCTGCCTGGTAACGCGGCAAGCGGCAAGTAAGTTCCGCCAAAGTCATTTAGCCCCGGGTGAATACACCTCGTTGTTCTACACAAGTTGGATATTGTGAAAGAGTTCCGTGTTTCGTAAAAATACGCCCGTTTACGGGCGTTTCCGCCGCAGGCGGTATTTGCAGCCCGTAAAAGTGCTCGCGCAGACTGTATTAGTGCTTGCGCAGGGTGTATAAGTACTTTTGCAGCCCGTAATAGTGCTCGCACAGCCTGTAAAAGTGCTCCGACAGCCGGGAAAAGTGTTCGCGCAGGCCGTAAAAGTGCTCCGACAGCCGGAAAAAGTGCTCGCGCAGGCCGTAAAAGTGCTCGCGCAGCTTGTAAAAGTGCTCTCGCAGGACGACGGAGTGTTCTTAAGTCCAGTAACACAAAGGGTTTAGGTCGCCTAGGGAAAAAAGGCTGTTGAGCATACGAATAAGAAATGATAGAGTCCGAAAAACGCCCTGCGCAAGGGGCAGTATTGGGAAACGAGACCTTAATGAAGACCAATCTTGAGTCGCTTATTCAGGATCATGCCTCGATGATGGCCGATCAGATGGTGAAAGCCGTTGAGTGGGCCGGATCGGAAGAAGACATCCGACATGCGGTGAACAAGCTCATCGACGAGTTCATCAAGAAAGCGGGGCTGACGGTCAAAGGCCGACATGAATATGGCCTCGCGGGCGGGCGTATCGACTCGAAATATGGCGGCGTGGTCATCGAATACAAAGACCCGAAAGGCGCGGGTAAGATCACGGAAGACAGGAACGCGCCGGGCGTCAAGGCCGTCGTCAAGCAGATCACGAAACGCTTCCGCGATTTGCAGGCCGAAGAACACGTCGGCATGGAGCGCATCTTCGGTGTGGGGTGCGACGGCGACACGTTCGTCTTTGTACGGATGCGCGGCGCCAAGATCGACGTAGAGGATCCGCAGCCGGTCACGCAGCACACCGTCGAACGCCTGCTCAGGGCCATCGTCTCGCTGGGCGCGCGCGGGCTTTCGTTCACGCCCGAGAACCTGGCCGCCTACTTCGGCTCCAAAAGCACGAGTGCGCAGGAAGGTGTCCGGCTAATTCACGACCTGATCCACGAGACCGACAGCCCCAAGGCCAAGACCTTCTTCCGGCAGTGGCAGATCCTCTTCGGCGAGGTATGCGGCTACGACATCCACGGCCAGAGCGCCAAGGTCAAGAAACTGGCCAAGCACTACGGGGTGCTCAATCCCAACCCCGCTGAACTACTCTTCGCCGTCCACACCTACTACGCCATATTCATGAAAATGTTGGCCGCCGAGATCGTTTCCTCGTTTTCGCCACTCGGAACCTCAACGCTCAAGAAACTCAATTCCGCGCCCACTTCGGCCAAGTTGCGGGACGAACTGCACAATCTCGAACAGGGCGGTATCTGGTCGCAACTCGGCATCCGCAACTTCCTCGAAGGGGATCTTTTTTCCTGGTATCTCGACGCCTGGAACGACGGCTGCGCCGAGGCCGTCCGCGCCATGACGCAGTCCCTCGACCAGTTCGACCCGACAACGCTCAGCGTCGATCCCGCCGAATCGCGCGACCTGCTCAAGCAACTCTACCAACAGCTTTTCCCCAAGTCCGTCCGCCACGACCTCGGCGAATACTACACGCCCGACTGGCTGGCCGAACTCGTCCTCAATGAACTCGGCTACGACGGCAACCCGGACAAGCGCCTGCTCGATCCCGCTTGCGGCTCGGGCACGTTCCTCGTCATGGCGCTCAACCGCGTCAAGACCTGGTACGACGAACACCGCCACGAGTGCGGTTTCGGCGAGGACGAACTCCTGCGCAAGGTTCTAAGCAACATCATCGGCTTCGACCTCAACCCCCTAGCCGTCATGGCGGCGCGGACCAACTACATGATGGCCATCCGCGACCTGCTGCGACACGGTGGCGACATCGAACTGCCCGTCTATCTCTGTGACTCGATCATGACGCCGTCGGAATACGGCGATCTCTTCACAGGCGGCCTGGATAACGTGCGACAACTCAAGACCAGCGCGGGCGATTTCAATATCCCCACGGAAGTTGCCGGAAACCGCGACCATATCGGACGCTATGCCGACACGCTCGAATTCTGCATCCGCAATCGCTATTCGCCGGGAGAATTCCTTGAACGCTGCGAGGCTGAAGGCATCCCCGCGACAGAAGGCGAACTCCATAAGGAACTCTATCGCCATCTCCTGCGACTCGACGCCGACAACCAGAACGGCATCTGGGCACGGATCATCAAGAACGCCTTTGCCCCACTGTTTATCGGCGAGGTGGATTATGTAGCGGGTAATCCGCCGTGGGTTAATTGGGAAAACCTGCCTAATGACTATCGTCAGTCCACAGCCCCGCTGTGGCAGGAATACGACCTTTTCCGGCAAAAAGGTTACAAGGCAAAACTTGGCGGGGGGAAAGACGACATCTCGATTCTGATGACCTACGTGGCCCACGATGCCTATCTCGCCGAGGGCGGACGCCTGGGTTTCGTTATCACACAATCCGTCTTCAAAACGGTCGGCGGCGGCGAAGGCTTCCGGTCGTTTGAGTATGAGGCGGACGGAACGAAATGGTATCTCCCACCCTTGGCCGTCCATGACCTGAGCGACTTTCAGCCCTTTGAAGGCGCCACCAATCGAACGGCGGTCATCATCGTGGGGAAGAAAAGACGCACCTTCTCATATCCCGTTCCTTACACAGTGTGGAAAAAAATGGCGCGCGGCAAGATTGCTTCGGAGTTGGAATTGCACGAAGTGAGAGCGGCAACGGCGCGCACGAAACTGGCCGCCCAACCTGTTCGGAGTGAGGAACGAACCTCACCTTGGCTCACCGCGCCGAACCATGCGCTTTCCGGCATTCAGAAAGTAATCGGTCAGAGCGACTACAAAGCCTACGCGGGTTGTTGTACGTGGCTGAACGCAGTCTATTGGATTCGCGTCCTGGAGAAGCGCCCCAACGGCGATCTTGTTATTGAGAACCTGCATGATGTTGGCAAGATCAAGGTTTCGCATGTGCAGACGGTTATCGAACCCGACTTGGTCTATCCTCTCCTTCGTGGAAGAGACGTTCAGCGCTGGCACGCCGAGCCGTCCGCGCACATTATCCTTGCGAACCGAACGGACAAACTGGCAGGCATCCCCGAATCCGAAATGAAGCGACGCTGGCCCAAGACCTACGCCTACCTGAAGCAATTCGAGGGCGATCCCGTGAAGCCGGTCCGCGGAACACTACGCGGCCGCTCCGGCTATCGCCAGTACTTCAAGCCCACCGATCCCTTCTATTCCATGTACAACGTCGGCCCCTACACGATGGCGGAGTGGAAGATAGTCTGGAACAGGATAGATACAAGACTTCAGGCAACCGTTACCGGGGTTGACCCGCTGCAGCGGACTATCCTTACTCAGGAAACGCATACTAATGCGCCAATGCAATCTAGCCAAGAAGCCTACTACTTTGCAGCGGCTTTCAATAGTTCGCCTTGCGATTTACTCGTGCGAAGCTATTCCATGGGTAAGAGCTTTGGTAGCCCTCATGTGATGCAATCACTATCCATTCCATTGTTCAACAGTAGTATCGAGACGCATTTGTCTCTTTCGTCACTTGCGAAGAAATGCCACGCGGCAGCCTCAAAGGGAAATGCGGACGCCGTGGCGGCTTTGGAGTCTGAAATCGATGAAGTGGCGGCAAAGGTCTGGGGCATCACCGACGCGGAACTGAAAGCAATCCAAAAGGCGCTGGCCGATATGTAGGAGGATTCCATGAGCACAATTCAGGACGGCAATTGGGTCGTCAGCACGAACGCCCTGCACGCCGACAACGGCGTCGGCGTAGTACAGCAGGTTCGCGGAGAACAGGCGAAGGTGGAGTTCCGCCCGACGGTCTTCTCGAAACCGCCCTATCTGACCTTATCGCGCACGCTGAGCCTCAATGATCTTCGGGTCGTTAGGTCGCCACTGGAGCGCCTCCGGGACGGCGAGTTCGACGAACCGTGGCGCTTCGACCTGCGGACGCGGGCGGCGCAGTTGCTGGTCTGCAACCGCGACGGCCAACTGGGCGACGCGCGGACGGACTTGCTGCCGCATCAGATCAGCGTGGCCCACCGGGTGGTCTCCAGCCCGAGGCGGCGCTATCTGATCGCCGATGAGGTCGGCCTGGGCAAGACAATCGAGGCGGGGATGATCCTCTACGCTCTACGGCAGCGGGGCCAGGCGCGGCGGGTGCTGATCGTGCCGCCGGCGGGGCTGACGCTGCAATGGCAGGAGGAAATGGAGGACAAGTTCGACCTGAAGTTCGCCGTGTATCGTGAGGACGTGGACGGTCCGCTGGCGTTCGACCAGATGGATTACCTGATTGCGTCGGTGGACACGCTAAAACTGGATCGTTTGCTGAAGGGCGGACGGCGCGAGGGGCACAAGACAATGCTGCTCGGTTCGCGCGACTGGGACGTGATCATTTTCGACGAGGCGCACAAACTGTCGGCGAAGACCTGGTCGCCGCAGAAGACGGAGAAAACGCTGAACTATCGCCTGGCGGAAGACTTACAGGAACGCTGCCGGGCGCTGATCCTCCTAACGGCTACGCCGCACCAGGGGGATGAGTCGAAGTTTCAGAACCTAGTGTCGCTGCTGCATCCCGACGTAACCTTCGAGGAATCTGCCACGGCGGGAGATGAAGACGGGCTGATCCCTTTCACGGACCTGATCCTCCGCAACCGCAAGAGCAAGGTGACGGACGCGGACGGCAATCCGATCTTCAAGGGCATGGACATTCATCCAGTGCGCGTCGCTCTCTTGGACAATGGGGAAAGGCAGTTTGACAAGGCGTTGGAGTCCTACCTTCGCGAGGGCTACGGCTTCGCGGATCAAGACCCCGGCGACAAGCAGCACAAGGCCATTGGATTCGTCATGACAACGTTCCAGAAGTTGGCGGCGAGCAGCACGCGGGCGATCAAGGCGGCGCTCCAGAAGCGCCTTGTGAACCTTCAGGCTACTGTCCAGGCGGAGGAGAACCAGGACGAAGCCGAATACGACGCCCGCCATCAAGGGGAATTCGAGGCGCGCAAGGCGGGGCAAGTGCGCCAGGCGTTCATTGAGACGGAAGTTGAGATGCTGGAGAAACTGCTTGCAGTGAACGTGCCCGGCGACGCCAAGCAGAGCGAGTTGTCCAAGGTGATCGAGTCCGTGAGTAGGGATGCGCCGGACCAGTTGGTGTTGATATTCACGGAATATCTGGCGACTCAAGACTTCCTGATTGAACTCCTGGAGCATGCTCACGGGGAAGGCTGCACGGCGAGAATTCGTGGCGGGATGACCATGTGGGAGAAGAAGAAAAGCATCGCCGCGTTCCGCGACAACCCGAAAGTGCGTTTCCTGGTATCCACTGAAGCGGGCGGCGAAGGAATCAACCTCCAGTTCGCTCATGTCATGATTAACTACGACCTGCCATGGAATCCGTTTCGGCTGGCGCAAAGATACGGCCGCCTTTACCGCTACGGCCAGGACAAGCGAGTGCAGGTCTTCAACTTCCAGAACGCGGGAACCATCGAAGACCGCGTTCGCGAATATCTGGAGCAGAAGACCCGAGCAGCAGCGGGCCGACTATCGGGATTAACCGGCGAGACTCCCGAAGAGATCGAAGAGGGATTGCTCGGTCTGTTTGAAGAGTATCTGAACTATGAGAAGATTTACCGAGAGGGCTTGACCAAGGGCAACATCAAACCTTCACAGAAAGAAATCGACGAGGCGGTCAAGAAGGCCGAAGAATCTTATAAGATCGCCTATGCCAGCCTGTTCAGCAAAGACATCGCGCCCTTCAACCCTGAGCGGTTTAGGTGCGAAGTGCAGAGTCCTCTCACCCTCGAAGACGTGAAAGCGTTTGTTTTGGAGTTCGTCAAGCGAGAGGGCCGCAAGGTGACCGAATCCGGCGATGGGATGTTTGAGTTTCTCCTGCCGGATAGCCTGAAAGGAGTGAAGGGACTGGAGCGGCGCTACGTGAAGGTGACCTTCGACAGGGCGATTGCCATCCGCAACTCGGAAGCGGAATTCATGGCAATCGGGCACCCGTTCACGAACGCGGTGCTGAAGCGTTGCGGCTCTTTTGACTTCGGAGGCTTGGCGAGTTCAAAGGCGGTTCGGCGCTCACCACTCGTATCTGGCAATGGGGCGCTGTTCAACTTCACCGTGAAGGTCACGAAAGCGGTCGCGGATGGTGAGAGCGTCTTCTTCGAGTTCATCCCTGCCTTCGTGCGCGACGACGGGACGGTTGAACCGAAGGCCGCGGATGCCATCGTGTCGGCGCCGGCCGAGGCTAACATGCCGTCAAAAGAGACAGCCTTACTCGCGAACGCTGAGTCTCTGTTCGAGAAAGCCAAAGGTGAAGTGCTTGCGCAATGCGCCCAGTATCAGCCTTGGGATGAGGACGTATTTTGCCTAAACGCACTTCGTATCCAGGTAACCTGATCATCTGCTCTGCCTGTGGTCGTTTGGCTTTTTTCGCGCGGGCCAAGGGCGGGCGCAAAAACCGCTTTTTACGCCCGGAAGTCAGTGGTTAGTGGTCAGCAGACAGGCACACCACGGTCTGGAGTGAAAAACCACTTCCCCGCCGTGTATTCACGGCGGGCTAAATGATGGATTATTCTATACCGGCGCCTTTTCGACGGCCAAGCGGCTGATCCGCTTGAATTCCGGTGTGCCGGCGGCCTCGCACCACTCGAACATCGCCGCCTCGGTGGTGGTCAACGTCGCCCCGGCCGAATCCATCCGCCCGATGGCCGTCCGATAGTCCACCTCGAACCGCGAGCCGATCGCGTCGGCCGCGACGTAAACCCGCCGGCCGTCGGCCAACAGGTCGAGCACCGTTTGCTGTACGCACACGTGGGCCTCGATCCCGCAGACCAGAATCTTGTGGATGCCGCGCTGCTGAATCTCGTCGAACAGGCCCGGACAGCCGCCGGCGCTGAAGGTCAGCTTCGAGGGGACCGCCGCCGTCAGCCGCTCGGCCAATTCGCCCGCCGTCGGCCCCAAACCCTTCGGATACTGTTCGGTGGCCAGGACCGGCAATCCGAGAATCCCGGCGGCGTCGATCAACCGCCTTGCGTTCCACACGATCCGCGGTGCATCGGCGATTGCGGACAGCAGTTTTTCTTGCACGTCAACGACCAGCAGCGCCGTCTCTCCGCGCGACATCAACTCGGGGCTTCTCGGCAAGGCGTTTGGTTCATCCATGCCCCACAGCATACCGCAACCCTATCCGCGCGGCAACGCCCCGGATCATACAACCGCGCCGTGGCGGTCGCGTCCCGCAAACCCGTTTAGCGGCCGCCGGCACGGCGGCCCACTATCCACTACACGACATTCAACCTAAAGTCGTGGTCCAGTTTCTTGGGGCCAGTATAATACTTTTGCGGCGGCCCAGGATTGACGGATTCCCGGCAGGGGCGGGATAATGGTTGTCCCAACCCAATGCGCGTGGATTCATTGCCGCCTCCCGGGTGAAAACTGAGTGTTATCAATAACCACCCAGTCTAGTGGTCTGTCCATCTCGACTTTACACGTTGGGTGCCACTGCTGGCTTGTCCAGCAGTGCCGGAAACACGGTTGGACAAGCCAACCGTGGCACCCGTAATTTCAACTTGGACAGACCACTAGCCCCGACGAGGCAGCGTTTCATTCCATTACAAAAGGTTATGAGCAACCGATGAGCGCCGCCAAGAAGCGAAAAGCGACGAAGACGGACTCCGCATGGTTTCGCGGCGTATTCTCCTGGTTGTTTGGGCCGGGCCGATTGGCGCTGATCGTGGTGGTGCTTTTCGCCGCATTTGCCGGCGGCACTTATCTGGCATGGATGAAGCTCAAGGGGCGAATACTCGGCTCGCCGGAGTATCGGCTCGACCCGCAAGAGGTCGAGATCACGCCGCTGCCCGATTGGATCCACGGCGATCTCCGCGAGGATGTGTTCCGCGATCCGGCGCTCGACGGTCCCTTATCGATCATGGACGACGATCTGGCCGAGCGGATCGCCCGCGCTTTTGCTCGGCATCCGTGGGTGGCGAAGGTCGTCCGCGTCAGCAAACACCATCCGGCCTCGGTCCAGGTGGAGTTGGAATATCGCCGGCCGGTGTGCATGGTCGAGGTTCCGGGCGGGTTGTTTCCGGTCGACGTGGAAGGGTATTTGTTGCCCGGCCGCGATTTTTCGCCCGGCGAGGCCGCCCGTTACCCGCGCATCTCGGGCGTCGAGCGAATGCCGATCGGACCGCCGGGCAGCCGTTGGCCGGACTCCAAGGTAATCGGCGGGGCGGAGATCGCCGCCGCGCTGGGGCCCGCCTGGGAGGCGATGAGACTGCAACGGATCGTCCCGCTGGCCGCCGATCCGGCCGTTGCGGCCGTGGGAGGAGTTGTAGGCGGCGACTCCAGTCGCCGAAAAACGCCGCGCCGCTCGGTCGAGCCGTTTTTCGCGCTCGTCACCCGCGGCGGGACGCGTATCCTTTGGGGATATGCCCCGGGCGCAGGCGCAATCGGCGAGTTGACGGTCGAGGAAAAAGTCGCCCGCTTGAAGCGATACCTGGCCGACCACGACACGCTCGACGGCCGTGGAGGCCGTCGGCAAGAGTTGGACGTGCGAACCATGCCCCCTTCCGTTGCCCGATAGTAGTGATCAAACGAAACAACACAATATGCCGAGCCCTGAATCCTGGCCCCATATAACGCCGCGTAGACGCGGCGGCTAAACGGTTCCCGAACCCCGAACCTCTCTTCAATGCCCGCCATAATCCACCAAGACAACGACGCCGACCTCTCGCTGCTGGAGAACAAAACGATAGCCGTGCTGGGCTACGGTTCGCAGGGCCACGCCCACGCACAAAATCTGCGCGAGAGCGGTCTCCGCGTGATCGTGGCCGAACTGCCGGAGACGGACAACCATCGGCAGGCCGTGGCAGACGGCTTCCAGCCGGTCTCGGCGGCCGAGGCAGTCCGGCAGAGCGACGTCGCCGCCGTCTTGTTGCCCGACGAGGTTGTACACGAGGTGTTTCGCGCGGAGATACGCGACCATCTAACGCCAGGCGACGTGCTGATTTTTGCACACGGCTTCAACGTTCGTTTCGGCCTGATCGACGTGCCCGAGGGCGTATCGGCCGTTCTCGTCGCGCCTTTGGGACCGGGGTGTTTGGTGCGGGAGAAATATGTACGCGGCGAGGGGGTGCCGTGCCTGATTGCAACGGCCGAAGGCGCCGGTCGGGATGCGATGGCAGTCGGCCTGGCCTACGCCAAGGGGATCGGCTGCACCCGCGCCGGAGCGATCGAAACCACCTTCGCCGAGGAGACCGAAACCGACCTGTTCGGCGAGCAAGCGGTCCTCTGCGGCGGGCTGAGCGCCTTGATGCAAGCCGGGTTCGAGACGCTCGTCGAGGCGGGCTATCAGCCGGAAATCGCCTACCTCGTCTCCGTCCACGAGGTGAAGCAGATCGTCGATCTGATCCACCAGGGCGGCCTGGGCTACATGCGCCGCTGCGTATCGAACACCGCCGAATACGGCGACTACACCCGAGGACCGCGAATCATCGACGATCGGACCAAGGCCGAGATGCGGCGGATACTGGCTGAAATCAGCGACGGCCGGTTCGCCCGCGAGTGGATCGAAGAGAACCGTTCCGGGGCCGCGGATTTCGAGGAAATGCGCCGTCGGCAAGCGGCGCACTCGATGGGAGAGATCGGCCGCCGGATGCGGGAACTGATATCCGGGGTCAATGCGAAAGAGGGCTGACTTACTTTCGCCGCGAGCCGTAGTAGGCGGCCACTGCTTTGCGACATTCCGGACACAGGTAATGGCTGCACCGGTGCGGAATGCCGATCGTCTCCCAAACCGTCGTCG
>JAHIKV010000329.1 GCA_018897395.1 Planctomycetota bacterium
CCTGGCCATGGCCCAAACGCCTTCCGTGGATCCTAACCGCTATGGGGATTTTACGGAATTTTCCCGGCGTAACCGGGTGATAACCGATTGTCTGGAACCCGGGTCCACTTTTAAGATCTTTACGGTCGCCTCCGCCCTGGACGCCCAGGTGGTCAAGTCCGTGGACAAATTCCATTGTGAAAACGGCGTCTGGCGCCTGAGTCCCACAGAGATGATCCGCGACGTCCATCCCTACGGCACCCTGACGGTGCAGCAAATCGTCCAGAAATCCAGCAACATCGGCGCCGCCAAGCTCGGCAACAAGGTCGGATCCAAACGATTTGACCATTACCTCCGTGATTTTGGCTTCGGCCGCCGCACCGGCATCCTCTTCCCCGGAGAGACCGCCGGCCTGTTAAAGAATATCGTGCGGGCCCGCTCTGCCATCGACCGGGCTACCCTGGCTTTCGGTCAGGGGGTGTCCGTCACGATCCTCCAAATGACTCTGGCCATGGCAGCCATGGGCAACGGCGGCGTGCTCATGGAGCCCCATCTGGTCAAAGAGGTCGTCAGTCCCCAGGGGGAAATAGTTAAAGAGTATCCGCCCCATCCGGTGAGGCGGGTCCTCTCCCAACAAACCGCACGCCAGATGCTGGCCATTATGGAGACGGTGACCCAAACCGGCGGCACGGCCAAGGAGGCGGTTCCTCCCGGCTTCACTGTGGCCGGCAAGACCGGCACCGCCCAGAAATTGATCGGCCGGGCCTATTCCCACAGCAAATTTAACGCCCTGTTCATCGGCCTGATCCCGGCCGACAATCCGGTCCTGGCCATCTCGGTCATCGTGGACGAACCCAAGGGGGCCATTTTCGGAGGCGTAGTGGCGGCCCCCATCTTCCGGGAAATCGCCGCCCAATCCCTGCGGGTTCTGGGCCATTATCCCAAGGAACCCCCCAAGGACAAAAACGAACCGGTGCTGGCGGGCATGCTGGCCTCCCCGGCCGCGGCGGCCACCGGCCCGGAAGTTTCGTTTACCCCTCCCCAGCTGGAGATTCCCCAGGAGCCTCTGACCATCATGCCTGACCTCAAGGGGTACACCATCCGCCAGGTGCTCACCCTGCTGAATCGTTCGGGATTGCACTGTCGCTTCGAAGGCAGCGGCATGGCCGTCAGTCAAGAACCGGCGCCCGGGACTGCCATCACCCCCGGCGCCACCTGCGTGGTAAAATTCAAGTCCGGCGCCTGAGGGAGCCGGGGTTGGTCCTTGCCATAATTTAACCGTTTTTGTATTATTAACCAATCAGGCGGTGAGTCTTGATATCCAGTCACAGTCACAACTTGACTGCTAAGCAAAGGGTAGGCCTCGGCGCCTGCCCTTATTTGCTGAATGTGAACCAATCCGGTGTAGTAGCTATAGTCCATCCGGAAATGCTTAAAATGCAAAATGGCAGTCAAAGTCCCCCTTTGAAAAAGGGGGATTCAGGGGGATTTATAAAGGCTTACCAAATCCCCCCCAGCCCCCCTTTTCCAAAGGGGGGAGTTTTAAGGAGTTCCCGGATAACAACTAGCTAATGTATTGCTCTTACGAATAATCCCGATGGGTTAGGCGGAGAATCCCGGTGCCGAGAGCTATGGTGACCCCAAAGACGTTGCAAGCGCTCCTGGACGGCCTGGCCGGCTGTCAGGTGCTGGGCAACGTGGACGTGCCGGTGACCGGCGTGGCCTACCATTCCCGGGAGGTCACCCCCGGCGGGCTCTTCGTGGCCCTGAAAGGCTGCCGCACCGACGGTCACCTCTATCTTGCCGCCAGCCTTGACCAAGGCGCCCGGGTGGTGGTCACCGAGCAGGAGTTGGCCCCGCCGCCTGGAGTCACGGTGGTCCGGGTGCCACAGGCCCGCCTGGCCCTGGCCCACATCAGCGCCGCCTTTTACGACCACCCCAGCCGGGAGCTGACCCTGGTGGGGATTACCGGCACCAACGGCAAGACCAGCACCACCTATATCCTGGAGGCCATCCTGAGCGCCGCCGGCTGCCGGGTGGGGGTGGTGGGCACCGTAAACTACCGGGTGGGCGAGTCAACCTGGCCGGCCCCGGTAACCACCCCCGAGTCCCTGGACCTCCAGCGGCTCCTCCGGGAAATGCGCACCCGGGACGTCACCCACGTTTTCCTGGAGGTCTCGTCGCATGCCCTGGATTTGCGGCGGGTGGATGGCGTCGTCTTCGCCGCGGCGGTCTTCACCAACCTCTCTCAAGACCACCTGGACTACCACCGGGACCTAAACGAGTATTTTGCCGCCAAGTCCCGGCTCTTTTTGGAAATCCTGGCCAACGGCCGCCCTTCCCGGGGGCTGGCGGTCCTCAACC
>JAHIKV010000024.1 GCA_018897395.1 Planctomycetota bacterium
ACCTTGTCTCCCTCTCGGTCTCGGTTCATCAATCCTCTTGGAGGTAATACCACTAACCGGAGAGCCGGATGCGGGAAATCCGCACGTCCGGTTCGGAGGGAGGGGAGGCCGAACTCAATCGGCCTTCCCTACCCCTATCCAGAGGAACATCCATGGTGAACATTCAGAAAATCAAGCAGGAAATCTGCGAGATCGGCGAGCGGCTGTATAAAAAGGGCTTCGCCGCCGCCAACGACGGCAACATCAGCTACCGCGCCGGGGCAAACCAGGTCGTTTGCACGCCGACGACGATCTCCAAGGGCTTCATGAAGCCCGACGACCTGTGCGTCGTCGACATGGAAGGGAATCAGACGAGCGGCCGGCGGAAGATGACCAGCGAGATCAAGCTGCACCTGGCGATCATGAAGGAGCGGCCGGATATCAAGTCGGTCGTCCATTGTCATCCGCCGCACGCCACCGCCTTCGGCATCGCGCGCGAGCCGGTGCCGATGTGCGTCTTGCCGGAGGTGGAAATCTTTCTCGGCGACGTGCCGATCGCAAAGTATGAAACGCCCGGCAGCCAGGAGTTCGCCGACACGATCCTGCCGTTCGTCCACAAGTCGAACGTGATAATTCTGGCCAACCACGGCACGGTGAGCTTCGGCGAAAGCGCGGAGAAGGCTTACTGGTGGACGGAAATCCTCGACGCCTACTGCCGCATGTTGATGTTGGCCCGGGGACTCGGATCGGTCAATTATTTCAGCGAGCCGGAGGCCCGTGCTCTGCTTGACCTGAAGCAGAAATGGGGTTACGCCGACCCGCGGCTGGAGGCGAAAAACTGCGACATCTGCGCCAACGACACCTTCCGCGAGAGCTGGAAGGAGTCGGGCGTGGCCCCCAAGGCGTTCCAGCCGCCGAGCTTCTGCGGCGTGAAAAGAGCCTCGCCAGCCGACGGCAACGGTTCGGCCGCCGCCGGTGTGTCGGCCGACCAGGAAGCACTGATCCAATCGATCACCGATCGGGCAATGTCGATGCTCAGCGGCCGGTAACCAATGTAGTCGGCACACTCCGTGTGCCGACCATTATATCCGCACACTCCGTTATTTCCGCACACTTCGCACACCATCCATCGTGTCCGCACACGGAGTGTGCGGACTACATTACGGCTCACGCGTCGAGCGTGTAGCCCGGACGATAGATCGGCTTGATGATCGTCTCCAGGCCGGCGACGTTGGTGGACCTCATGTTCTTGGCGTCCCACTGCACCCGTTCGCCCTTGCCGGTGGCGGCCACCCAGACGGCCAAGTTGCCCAGGAGAATGGTTTCCGTCAAGGCACCGGCGTAGTCGGGGAAGTTCGACGCGGCCGGCTCGCCACCCTTGATCGCCCGGACCCATTCCTCGAAGTGGCCGGGCGATTCGACCCATTTCACCTCGGGCATCTCGGCGCCGCCGATCAGGTGCGGTTCGCCGTTGTCGTCCGATCCGGCATAGTCGCCCGGCGCGTAGAGCTTGCCCTTCTCTCCGATCACCAGACAACCACTTTTATTAACCGACTCGCCTTCAAACAGTTCCCGATCGGGCTGCTTGCCGCCGTCGCACCAAGTGAACTTGACCGGGGGCCGGCCGTCCAACTCCGGGAAGTCGAAATTGATGATCGACCATTTTGGATAATAGTCGCCGTTGTGGCCGGAGGTCTCGGCTTGGACGGCCACCGGATCGCGGAGGTTCAAGGCCATGTAGGGGAGGTTCACCGTATGGCAGGCCATGTCGCCCAAAGCGCCGCTGCCGAAATCCCACCAGCCGCGCCAGGCGAAGGGGTGATAGCCATTGGCAAAGGGGCGCAAGGGCGCGGGGCCAAGCCAGACGTTCCAATCCAGATGTTTCGGACAGGGGACGGACTTGGCTCGATCGCTGCCCTGCGGCCAGACCGGCCGATCGGTCCACACGTGGACGTCGGTGACCGTTCCCAGCGCGCCGGACTTAATGACCTCCGCCGCGCGGCGGAGAGAACTGCTGGCGGTGAATTGATTGCCCATCTGCGTGGCGACGTTTTGCTCGCGCGCCACTTGGGCCATCAGACGCGCCTCGTAGATCGTGCGGGTCAGCGGTTTCTGGCAGAAACAGTGCTTGCCCATCCGCATGGCCATCAACGCCGCCGGAGCGTGGGTGTGATCGGGGGTGCTGACCGTTACCGCGTCGAGACGATCGCCCATCTCGTCGAGCATCTTGCGGAAATCGGTGTAACGCTTGGCCTTGGGAAACCTCTTCTCGCCCGCGACGTTCAGAAACTTCTCGTCGACGTCGCAGATGGCGACCATCTCGCCGGCTTCTCCGGCGTCTGCCGAATCGCTCGATCCCTTGCCGCCGACTCCGATGCTGGCGAAGGCGATCCGCTCGTTGGGCGAGGTGCTCTCTCGTGCTTGAAGGCCGCCGGCAACCCAAAAGCCGACGCCCGTCGCGGCGGACGCTTGCAGGAATCGGCGACGATTGGTGCGATGTGACATGGATCTTGACTCCTGTTATCGAGAAAGAGGACTTGGCATGAAACGTTTTAGCCTCGCCGCGGCGCGCGGCGCGGGGTGGGTGGATGGCACGGATCGGATCGTATACCATCGTGTCAAACATTTAGGATAGCGGTCAAATCGGTTTTTTGCAAGTATTAACAGACCCGCGCCCACCCGACCGGGGGCATACTCCGCCTGCCGCTTATTCCTCTATTTGCACGCTTTCCGGTTATCCGTTACCCTAGTTGGTGTTTCCCTCGAACGAAGTGACCATGCGTGATTCCAGGAGTTCATCGTTTAGCCCCGGCGTCCACGCCGGGAAATACATCCGTCAGACCGCTGCGCGACACACCCGGCGTGGACGCCGGGGCTAAACAAAGGAGAGTTCGTGTGATGAAACGTCGATTCGCTCCGCTTTTGGCCGTGGGACTGCTTTTCCCGATCAATCTCAACACCTCACTTGCCGCGCAATCCGACGCGATTCAGCGCGTCGAGGCCCTCGACGGCAAAATCAAATATGACGCCGACAAGCGCGTCGTCGCCGTGGACCTCCTGGAATGCCAGACCACCGACGCCGACATAAAAATGCTCACCGAGTTGACCGACCTTCGGCGGCTTGCGCTATGGGGAGCCGAAATTCACGACGAAGGCGTTAAACGACTCGCCGCCTTCTCCAAGCTCACCGACCTGGTACTGGAAAACACCGAAGTCACCGACGCGGGCCTGGAAGTCCTCGAAAAGATGCCGCAACTGAGGTCGCTCAACCTCCGCCGAAGCACGTACATGACTGACGTCGGATTGACGCACCTCAAAAAACTCCCCGACCTTCAATATCTTTCGCTCCTCTACAACAACATCACCGACGACGGCCTGGCCGAACTAAAGGGCCTCGATAAACTCCGCTTGCTCGACCTCCGCGGCTGCGTGCAGATCACCGACGCCGGCCTGGAACAGATAAAGGGGCTGACGAACCTCCACGCCCTGAAGCTCCGCAACACCGCCGTGACCGACGCGGGCCTGGCGCATCTGGCGGGCATGACGCAACTGAAGTCCCTCTCGATCGAAGACGCACAAATCACCGACGAGGGGCTGGAAGTATTGGAGAAGCTCGACAAAATCGAGGACCTCGTCGTCTTCCGCTGCTACTACGTCAGCGACGACGCCTTCAAGGCCATGAAGGGGCTGAAGCGGCTGAGGAGGCTTACCGTCCGCGACACGGCGATCACCGGCTCGGGACTCGATCACATCAAAAACGCCAAAGGGCTTCAGCGGCTGGACCTCTGCGAAACTCAAGCCGACGACGACGCCATGCGCCGCCTCACCGAGTTTCCCAAACTGCAATGGCTCAATCTTTGGCACACCCGAGTGACCGATGCCGGGCTGCAACACCTTTCGGCGCTGAAGAACCCAACAATAAAATATCTCAACCTGACCGACACCAACGTCACCGACGCCGGGCTGGCGGCGCTCGGCGCGATCGCAAGCTTGGAAAACCTGAACCTCAGCCAGACAAAGATCACCGACGCCGGCCTGGAGCATCTGAAAAACCTCAAAAATCTCAAATCGCTCGATCTGAACCAGACCAAGGTAAGCAAGGAAGCCGCCGAACTCCTGCGGCAGGCGCTGCCTAAGTGCAAGGTAAAGCGGATGTAGCCCGCCGCTTTTCATGCGTTTCTTGCCATTGTCGAAATAGCCGGGGGCTAACAGCCCCCGGAGGGAAATGCCCGCAGGTCAGGCACATTCCGGGGGCTGTTAGCCCCCGGCTACTGCCACATGTTATCCTCGGAGTCTATTCCCGCCGCTCTGCCATTACCGATCCAAGCCGGCGAGAATCTGCCGCAATATCCGATCGTAGGGGAAGTCGACGTAGTGGATGATGCGGCGGCGTTCGATCTTCAGCTTGGCGGCGTCGGCGTCGCTGGTCGCGGCGGCGATCCGCTTGTCGAAGTCGGCATGGATTTCGCGCGACTTGGCCCGGCCTTGCTCGTAGAAGCGTTGCGCCTCGGCCCCCGCGCGGGCGACCGCCGCGTCGAGCGCGGAGAGCGAGGCGGCCGAGGGGCGGCGAAGCTCTTCGGCCGCAACGGCCGCGTACTCCCGGAGTTGGCCGACCCAATAGAAGACTTGCCGCGCGGCCTCGGGATACGTCTCGTCCGATTTTTTCGGCGGCGGAACCTTCGAGACCAACTCCTTTAGCTCGTCCACGCCGGACTGGTATGCCCGCCGCTCGAAGCGCATCCAGGCGATGGCCTCCAGCGGCAGGAGCAAGTCGGGCCGCTGAAGGTGGATTTCCTCGAAGTGTTTCGTCGCCGCGTCGCGCTGCTTCTGCTTCATCAACAGCAGTCCGAACAGCAACTGCGGCTCAATTTCCTTGCCCGCGGCACGCGCCGCCGAGCGGTAATCGCTCTCGGCCGCCTCGATATCGATCCGATCCTGGCCGAGGTAGGCGGCCAGGCGGCGGATGGCGGTCTTCGCCTGTTCACTCAGCCGCGGGGGGCGGTTGTCGGGAAGGAACAATTCCGGCGACTGAGCGACGGCGAGTTTCTCGGCCGGCGAGACAATCGCCTCCTGAAGGTAGTCGAACAACTCGGTCGGCTCGAGGCGCAGATCGCGGTTCTTGTCGGCCGCGCCCGAGTAGCCTTCTGCCGCCAGGACGGCGAACAGTCCGTGCCCCTTTTCGGGCCAGATCGCGCCGCGCCCACCCGCCTTGCTGTTGGCGATGGCGGTGACGGTCCGCAGTGCCGCCCGGCCCGCCGGGGCGTCGAGCGAGCCGAGCATCTCGGCAGAGGAGGGTTCCTTGTCCAGGTCGGCCCCGTCGCCCGCGCGGCCGCAATCCAACAGCAACAGCTTTTCCTTGGCCTTGCAGTCTTCCAACCGATCGATCAGCCACTGGAGGGGAAGCCCGGTGACGTTCATGCGGCGGAGATCGAAACTCCGCGGGGCCAAATACACCTTGCCGTCCTCGGTTTTGTATGCCCGGCCGGCGACGTAGACCAACAGCTTGTCGTCCGCGCCCAAACGGCCGAGGAAATCGGGGATGCTCTGCTCGAGGCGGACCAGGCTCTCGTCGGCCAGGGTCAGCGTCTGGTCCGCGGGCACTTTGTAACGGCCGACCAGCGCGTCGCGGAGCAGCTTCGCGTCGGCGGCCGCGTGTTCCGGCCGGCTCAGCGAGCGGTCCTCGAAGTTCTCGTTGGCGATCAGCAGCGCCCAACGCGATCGGTCGGAAGGGCGTCGGGCGGAGACCGAAATCGCCTCGGGCCGACTCGCCTCGGGCGAATCGTGGGCCACCTCGACTACGTCTCCTTTGCGCAAGTCGCTCAACTCGACCTCCGCGCCGGCGAGGGTGATTTTGCACTTCGGGCCGATAAAATATGTCGTCGGCTTGCCCCGCTGGCCGACCACGTCGATCATTTTGGCATCATAATGCACCACCCGGACCACGCCCTCCTGCCCCAAAACGCGATAGGCGCTTACGCGGACGGCATGGGTGTCGTGGGCGACGCCGATCACGTCGCCGGGGCGAAGATCGGCCGGCTCGAGCAGTTTCTCGTTGATGAAGCGGCGGTCGTTGATCGTGATTTCGCACTTCGGCGCGAACGGGATCGTCAACAATCGCGGATTGTCGTTGGGACCGACCGAAATGGTCATTTGTCCCTTGGCAGGGTCGAGTTCTCGGATTACTCCTCCCTCGATCAACACTACCCGCTCGACCGACAGCTCGGTCGCTTCGCGCCCCGTCTCGCGGCCGACGTGATGGACCACGACCCTATCTTCGGGCAGCAGGTCCGCCAGCGCCACTGGCCGGCCGTCGATTTGCGGCCGTCCGTTAAATGTGATCTTCAGATCGTCCGGCACGGCGACTTCCAGCTCGCTCATTCGGCCGTCGCCTTCGTCGAAGGCCAGCGTAATCCGCCGCCGGTCGGCCTCTATGGTTTTGATCCGGCCGCGGCCGATCTCGGGGCGGAAGGCGCGGATTTCGGTGATCCGGCGTCCCGATTCGTCGAGCACGTGCGAAATCACGATCCGGTCTTGCGGCCTCAGATCGCGCAACAGGCGCGACTTGTCGTTGATGAAGATGCGGTCGTAGCGGTTGAGCGAAATCTCCTTGGCCGCGCCGTCGTCCGCCTGGGTGATTGCCAGCCGCCACTCGTCCGTGTAGACGTTGGTCACCACTCCGCGCGTCGGAGCGGGCGGGCCGGGCGAGGCCGGCTTCGGCTTCTCGGGCAGGAGCATGATCGCGCTCAGCACCGCCGAAAACGCCAATGCCGCCACCGCGGCGAAACGCATGCGACGTTTCTTTTTTCCGGCCGCCTCCCGAGCGGCCTCGGCTTCCGCGTCGGCTTCGTTCGGCCCCCCGGCGACCCGCAACGGATCGACCCGCAGTTCCCAAAGGGCTTCTTTGGCCGACTTGCATCGCTTCGATTGGTCCTTGACCACCAGGTGTTCGATCGCGCGGGTAAGGTCCGGCGGCACGCCTTCGAGCACGCGGCCAATCGGCGGCAGATTGCGGTCCGCGGCGGCGTGCCACATCATCCAGGCGATCTGCCGATCGCGCCCGAAACTGCTCAGACCCGGAAACAAAGTCTCGAATTTCGACCCGCACATCAACTCGTAGGCCGAGAACCCCAGCGAATAGAGGTCGCCGGCCGGGCCGACCGCGCCGAACTGGCCGGAGAGCGACTCGGGGGCCATGTACTTGGTCGTCCCCTTGAGCAGACTCCCTTCCTCGTTGCTGGCGCGTCGGGCCAGTCCGAAATCGCCCAGCTTCACTCGGCCTTGGGCGTCGACCAGCATGTTGCTCGGCTTGATGTCTCCGTGAATGACGCCGTTGGCGTGAAGAAACTCCAGCGCGCCGAGGCAATCGGCCAACGCGATCCGCAGAAAATTGAGATCGATCCCCTCGCTCCGCGTGGCCGGTTGCAGGCTGCCGTGCATCAGCTCCAGAATCAGCCATCCCTTGGGCCGGACGATGTCGTAGATCGTCAAAATGTTCGGATGTTGCAGCGAGGCCAACAATTGAGCTTCCTGCCAGTAGCGGGCCAATTGCCGGCCGTCGGCAAGGAACTGCTGGTGGATTTGCTTGATGGCGACTTCGCGGCCCAACTCGCGGTCGCGGGCACGATACACCACCGCGAAATCGCCCCGGGCGATAGTATCGACGATTTCATAACGCGAGGCGCCGTCCATTGCGTGTTCCTCCGTAGGGTGCGTGAAACGCCACTGCACTCTCGTTCCCATGCTCTGCGTGGGAACGCACTAATTGGACGCTCTGCGTCCTGAAGCGAAATTACCTGGTATGACACCTTTTCTGGAGCCTCGGACGCGGAGCGTCCTGGGCAGTGTGTTCCCACGCGGAGCGTGGGAACAAGGTGTATACTTCCCACTACCCACTATTCTCCGCTCAACAACACCGAAATCGCTTCCTCCAATTGCATATCGCGCCGGCGGCTGCCCGTCAATCCCTTCCGGTCCGCTCCGCGCTCGGCGCGAAGCATCTCCAGCACGCGGCGGTAGTTTTCGCGCTCGGTTTTGTAATCGCCGCGGGTATACGCCCGTTGTGCCTCGCGCAACAATATCTGATACGGCTTCAGCGTCCTGTTGTCGATGTTTCCGGTGCCGAAGAAATCCCGCTCGATTAGGTATCGTTGTTGCTCTTTTGTCTTGCTTCGCGGATCGGCCGGCGGATTCAGGTCGATCATCGCCAGCACGATCGAAAGGACCACGCTGACGCTCAAAACGCCGAGCAGCACCAGGGGATTCATCGACGATGATTTTTCTTGCGGCTTCTGCCGGATCGCGCCCTCGTCGAGCTGCAACTCGGGCAGTTTCCCGTCGGCGGCCGGCCGCAACGTCGAGTCGGCGGTCTCGGCCGAGATGAATCGGGCGACCTTCTTGCGCGGAGCGGGCGGCGGCGGTGGATCGGGTATCGCCGGCGAGGGCGGCGAGGGCTCGATCGGCGCCGGTTCTCTTTTCAACGGCGGCTCGGCCAACGGCGCGGACGGCGTCTTCTCGGCCGCCGCGTCCTTGGAGACCCACAACCGCCCCTTGCAGTGCGGACAATTCACGTACCCGCCGGCCAACTTGCCGGGCACTTGCAGGGGCGTCTTGCAGCGGGGGCAGTCGAGTTTGATGGACATGGCCGGGGATCATGAGGGAGGGATTAGGGATTAGGGATTAGGGATTAGGGATTAGAGTTTTCGGTTGAGGTTTCCGCGCGCTTTGCGCGCATGCTTTAGTAAACTCGCAAGTCGCGCTGTGTCAATGGGATAGTTTGGAATCCAGTTTGCCAATCCCCAATCCCCAATCCCCAATCCCCAATCCCTAATCCCTGGCCCCTACTATAATGATAACCCAAAGTAAAAGTAATTCAGCAAAAACGGCCCGATAATAATCAACACCGTGGCGACCATGACCAGGACGCCGGGGAGCAACATGTTCACGCCCGCCTCGCCGGCCATAAGTTCCGCCCGTTGGGTCCGCTTGATCCGCAACACGTCGGCCTGGGTGCGGAAGATGTTCGCCAGCGGCGTGCCGAGCGTTTCGCCCTGGACGATCGAGCCGATGATGCTGGTGATTTCGTCGTCGGCCAGGCGGTCGCGCATGGCCAGCAGCGATTCGGTCCGGGTCTTGCCGAGGTTCATGTCGGTCAGCACGCGGCCGAACTCCTCGGCGAGCGGATGTCCCTGGAACTCGCCGACCGCCTGTTTCATCGCGCCGAGGAACGTCGAGCCGGCCTCCATCAAGAGCGTGAGCAGGTCCAGAAGGAAGGGCATTCGACGTTTAATCAGATTGAGCCGTGCTTTCGCCCGGGCCGCCAGACGCCGCCGCAACAGCCACGCCGTGAGCGCGACCAGCAGCACGGCAATCGCAAGGCCGACGCCGCCGAACCAGCCGAAAAAGAAATATACGAAAATCGGCGCGCAAAACAACGCGATCAGCTCGATCTTGCCCAGGTATTCCTCGGGCAGCCAGAACCGTGGCAGGCCGGCCGCCTGTATCTCGCGGTTGATCGCCGGCAGACCCTCGCGGAACACCTTGCGGTTGCCTCGCGCCAGCAGTTGAACGGCCGGTTGCAGCAGGCGGAAGAACCAGTCGGCCCGCCGCAGTTCGTTGATCCGGCTGACGTCGTACCGCCACTCGATCCCCTGTTGCAGGTCTTCGCTCCGCAAGACGGCGAAGATCCACCAGGCGAGCATCGCGACGGCCAATCCGACGACGGCGCTGCCGGCGGCTTGCAGCGCGAAACCGGGCGGAAGCGCGGCGATGATGGAAATGGTCGTCATGTTATACCGCTTAAATATCGGGGTTCAACAGCGCCCTTGCCCACAAATATGCCAACACGTTCAACACCGCCGCGGCGGCCAGCAACATTTGCCCGATCATCGTGGTGAACAACAGCGTCGTGTTTTTCGGATCGACGAAGTAATAAGCCGCGAGGATAAACGCCGGGGCCATCGCCATGTAGACGGCCGACTTGCGGGCCTGGGCGGTCTCGGCCAGGACCTTCCGCTCGAGCCGTTGCAATTCCAGCACGGATTGGGCGATGCGTTCGATGGTTTCGTTCAGCCGCCCGCCGCTTTCGTGGCTGGCCAACAGCGCCGCGGCGAACAGCGCGAAGTTTTCGCTCCGCAACCGCTCCTTGGCCTCGGTCAAGGTGCGCTCCAACGGCTTGCCGAGGTTGTATTCGGCCACGATCTGATGAAACTCGGCGTTGATCGGCTTGGGGCATTGGGCGGCGAGGATTTCCAGCGATTGGGCCAGCGACAGTCCCGCCCGGACCGCGTTGGCCATCGTCACCATCGCGTCGGCCAACTGGTCTTCGATCTTCTGCCGATGTCGCTCCGCCATGCGCCGCAAGAGATACCAGGGCGCGGCCGCGAGGAACACGGCCGCCAAGACGGCGAATATCTTGCTGTCCAACCCCAGCCAGCAGCCGAAGAAGACGCACGCCATGACGATCAGCCAGGAGACGAGGTATTTCCGCACGTTGCGGGTAGGCGCCCGCAGCCGGCGGAGCTTGTCGGCAACGTCGCGCTCGGCGCCGTTCAGCGCCGCGGCGAGATAGTCGCTCGCCGCCCAGCCGGCCGCCGCAACGGCCATGCCGACGAATAAGCTACCCATCAACGCTTCAATGTTGGAGGTCATAGGCTCAAGAGAGAATGATGAATGATGAATGATGAATTATGAATACAGGAGGAAGCGCGTGAGAGTGTAGATTTCATCATTCATAATTCATAATTCATCATTCATAATTCATCATTCATAATTCATAATTCCCCCCTCTTCCGTATAAAAACTCCAGGTCCAACAATTCCTTGTCGATCAGCGAATCGACGAACGACGGCAGATAGCCGGTGGGGCGCAGCGACGCGCCGTCGCGGAAATTGAAGATGTCGTGCAAAATTATTTGGTGCTCGTCGGCGTCGTAGCGGAGGACTTCGGTGATCTGGGTGACGACCCTGGCCCCGCCCGGCAGGCGGCTGATGTGGACGATCAGGTCCAGCGCCGAGGCGAGTTGACGGTGGATCGAGGCCACGGGCAGGTCGGCCGCCATCAGCACCAGCACCTCGAGCCGCTCGATCACCTCGCGGGAACTGTTGGCGTGGACGGTGGTCATCGAGCCGTCGTGGCCGGTGTTCATCGCCTGGATCATGTCCAGCGCTTCGGGGCCGCGGCATTCGCCCACGATGATCCGGTCGGGGCGCATGCGGAGCGCGTTTTTCACCAGGTCGCGGACCGTGTACTGGCCGGTCCCCTCGACGTTAGGCGGCTTCGTCTCCAGGGTGACTACGTGTTCCTGGTGCAGCCGCAGTTCGGTCGTGTCTTCGATCGTGACGATCCGTTCCTTGAAGGGAATGAAGCCGCCGAGAACGTTCAGCGTCGTCGTCTTGCCGGTGCCGGTTCCGCCGCTGACGAGGATGTTCCGGCGATCGATTACGCAGGCGCGCAAAAACATGGCCGCCGGAGTGCTGATGCTCCCCATCTCGACCAGGTCGTCCATCGTCAACCGCTGGGCGGGGAACTTGCGGACGGTCAGCGTCGGCCCCTTGCAGGCCAGCGGCGGGATGATGGCGTTCACGCGCGAGCCGTCGGGGAGCCGGGCATCGACCAGCGGCTGGCTCTTGTCGATCCGACGGCCGACCTGGGCCACGATCCGCTCGATGATCGCCTCGGTCACTTTGTCGGAGATGAACCGACGGCCCGATTTCTCGATGATCCCGCCGCGCTCGACGTATATCTGATCGCTGGCGACGACCATGATCTCCGTAACGGTCGGCGCCCGGAGCAGGTCTTGCAGCGGCCCGAACCCGAAAATCGTGTCCTTCAAGTCCTTCTTCAACGTGCGGAGAATCAGATACTTCCGCAATTCGTGGTGCAGGTGCGGGCGGACCAGATGGAACTCCTCGTTGAACCGCGTCTCGACTCGCTGCACCTGCTCGGTCACGTCGCGGCACTTCTCCAGCTTGAGCCGCTCGCGGACGAACTGAAGCAGGGAATAAAGCTCGACCTCGCGTTCGGGAACCAGCGTGGCCGGCACGTCGAACTCGGTGCTGCTCAGCGCGGCCAGGTCGAAATACTCCTCCGTGCCGGTCTCCATAATCAACTGGTTTATCAGATGGTCGCGGAGCACCAGTCCGGTAATCTCTTCGAGCAGGGCCTCGTTCTCCGGCGCGAACACCTTCAAGTCGCGGCAGACGTCCTCGATGTTGTTTTCCAGCAGGAGGATGCTTTCATTGTCGCCGACCCGATTGGTCTCGAACTCGTAGAGATCGAGCCTTTCGAGCAGCTTGCGGTGGATGCGCAGCTCGAGATCGGCCATGATCGAGCGGAGGTGCGATTCGAGTTCGCCGAGGGTTATGGTCGCCGCTTTTTCGGCCTCGAAAGTGAGCGTGTAGGGCCAGATGCGGATTTTCGCGCCCGGAGTGAAGACGGCCGTTTGACCGCCGAGGACTTCCTCGTCGTCCACCACGCAACTGTTCAGGCCGACGTTTTCCAGGTGCAGCTTGCCGTCCGCCATGCGCACCACGGCATGACGCCGCGAGACCAACGGGCTTTGCAGGCAAACGGTGTTGGACGGATCGCGGCCGATGGTGACTTCCGTCGAGTCGACCTCCAGCACCGACCGGCGGCTCTCGTTCACCTTGTTGTACCAGACCTTCATGGCTGCACCACAATTGCAATTTGAAGTCCTTGTTCCCACGGTCCTCCGTGGGAACCAGGAGAATTAATCTTTCCTGTTATGCAAAGTGACGCCCACGTTGCGAAAGTTGGCGGCCTGCAAAAGGCTCCACAGTTTTTCGGCCATCCGGCGCTCACCGGCGACGTGGTCGCTCACCCGGATCGCCAGCACGCTCTCCTGCAACTGCGGCACCTTGGCTGCGCGCATCACCTCGGAGCTGCCCAGGCGGTTGCCCAAGGCGAGTATCTTGAACGGTCCGATGGTCTCGATCGGTCCCGAGGGAGAATCGTCGCCGTCATCCGCCGGCCCTCTCGGTCGGCCGGGAACCGCCGGCGTGGGCAACGACGGGCGACTGACCAGGAACGATACCATGTCGCCCGGCTTGACCAAAGACGGCACGAAGGCGCGGGTATCGACCGGAATCCACATCACGCTCTCGCCTTCTTCGAGATCGAGTTTTTGCGGCGGAGTCGTCAGGTCGTCGCGCAGCAGCAGACACTCGCCGGTCATGTTCCGGCACACTCTCTGGCCGATGACCGTCCCCTTGTCGCCGTACAACATGGCGAAGTCCTTGAGGTTTCCGACCAAACGGAGCGGAATCCGCACGGGCACGAGGTCGTCGTCGCGGAGCATCTCGCCGCGGTTTACGGTCACGTTCCCCTTGATTCCCACGAAGGCGACCATTTCCTCCCGGCTCGACCTGCCGGCGAGATACGCCCAATTGAACAGCGCGCCGGCAACGCCCAGTCCGATCGCCAGTATGAGACCTTGAATGCCTTTCATCATTTTTCCCTTTTGTGTAGCACAGCCGCCCTCGGCTGTGCTACAACTCTACCTTGATTCATGCGGAGTAATCATCAATAACCCACTCAATCCCCCCCGGCCGTCCGGGCCAAAGCGGACTTCAACCGCGCCGCCGATATCATCGGGCGCGTTGTATTTAGCATACCACGCATTGCCGGTCTGACGCCAAGGGACCGTCGGCCGCCAACCCTGGCGGGCGAACCAATCGTCGTGGAACCGCTTCCACCGGTCGGGCCGGTCGGGGCCGCCGAACGCGACGATCCCCCCGCCGCCGACCGCCTGCATCGAGAGCGTCCGGCGGCAGCCGGGCGGGATGGGCACTTCGACCAAGCCGGACTCTTCTCCCATCGGTGAATCGGAGGGCCGGAAGACGCACAAGGTCCACTGCTTAGCGCCCGTCGGCACCGCTATCGCCCACATTATCGCCCGATATCCGAGTTGGGCAAGGTCCGCCGAAGGGGACAGGTCCGATTTGTGCGAAGCACCCTTCGGGCCGCTCCGCGGCAAATCGGACCTGTCCCCTTCCCGCGCGACACCGACCGCCATCGGGAACGTCTCGCGAAACTCGTACAGCCGCCACTTGCCCGGTTCCCGATCGACGGGGGTTGAGTCGGACAAGTGCGCCATAAAGCCGCGACCGTCGGTCGCGCCGGAAGTTGGGGTGGCAGTTGAACTGGAAGTTGGGGTGGCAGTTGAACTGCCACCCCAACCCTGCTGCGCGACCGACGGTTGCGGCTTTATGTTGCGAAGCAGCTCGCGGCACTCCGCCCGGAGTTGCGCGACGGCCTCGGACCGGTCGCCTACGATCGACCGGCGGCGGAGCGACCATGCGGCGTCGCCGAAGCGGATCGAGTGGGGTTGGCGGGGATCGCCCAACGACTCGGCGGTCAAGAGCCGGGTGGTGGGAACGTCGTCGTTGCCCCACCAGATCAACACCTGCCGCCCGAATCCCACGCCGGCCACCAACACCATCGCGCTGAGCAGTCCCTTGGTGGTCCAGACGGAGATGCGCTTCGCCAGCGCCGCGAAGCCGGACGATGGTGACGTGTGTGGATCAGCCGCCATGGTTGTTTTCGAACGTTTGCAAGAACTGATTTAGCGTGTCGATCTTCTGCTGGAGTTGGCCGATCTCCGCCTGCATGGCCGCCCTTTGAGCGGCGGACGGGGGCGGATCGGCGCCGAGCAA
>JAHIKV010000025.1 GCA_018897395.1 Planctomycetota bacterium
CACCTCCAGTTGCTCTCCACCCCCTCTCACGAGGACGCAGTTACTATTGGTTACAAAGTTCAGACCCAACTTCGACAGGGACTCCCACCCTGCTGATTCGATACACTTACAAGCGCACTAGGCCGGGTCGTGACCCGGCAATTCCGCCCCCGCGACCCGGCAGCCGAGCGAATCTTGCGGCCCGATACGCCTCCTCGAGCAGAGAAAAATCAACGACATGCGGCCGACGCCTCAATAATTTCAGCGACTTGACCCAGGGCGTAGAAGTCAGGATCCCCAGAGCATCGCGATTTCGCGGTCCTGGCGGACCGGCTTTCCCGATGACGTGGTTCAGATGCCTCAGATGTTTGTTGACGGTGGCCGCTGCGAGCCGCCGCGAAAGCAGCTCATCCCGAAACCGAGCGAGCATGACGACGGAAACATCGTGCAGCGGAACGTCGCCGAACAGCCCCGTCCACTTCTTGACGGTGATCGCGTATTCCTCGATGGTTCGGGCTTTCCCTCCCGCGAGAAAAACGGGCGTGAAGTTGTGCTTGAAGAAAGCACGAATTGAAAGATGCGAGTCCATCTCGGAGGCTCCTTGCCGAAACGCCCCTCAGAAAATCAGTTCGTTCGCAAAGGTACGCCGTTGTGGAAAACCTGTCAACAACGTGAGGAGCGAAAAGAGCAGCCCTTAAAGACAGCCGCCCCTGAAAGAAACCATCCCTCTAGGATAAGAATCCGATGGTGAGGTTGAACTGATTTCGTGGCAAAGAGCCTGAAAACAAGCGGTCCTCGCGGATACCGCATCCTCACCATCGGAGCGAGGGCGACGGGAATCGAACCCGCAACCACCGGATCGACAGTCCGGTACTCTAACCAATTGAGCTACGCCCCCGAAGCTCGGAAAACGCTGAATTATACCGTCAAATTTCCGCGCCGCAAGGTGTTTTACTCAACATCTTGGTCGTTCATCGTTTGGATAACCAGCCCGCCCGCGAATACCTCCGAGGTGGCATTTGATCGGGCCATTACTTGTCGCGGTTGCCGATCGCCTGCAAAGTCAGTTTGTAACCTAGACTTTACATAAGCAAGGTGCGCGATACCGCGGGCAAACAGGAGTTGCGACAACTCCGGTTTTCTCCGCGACATTTGTTAAGGGCGTGGGGCTTGTCGGTTGCCGCTGATCATATCATGGACCAATTCTACCGTGTAATTATGCGCTACCTCGATCGCATGGGCCCACAAGAGTGGCTCATGGTGCTGGCCGCCATGATCGTCGTGGGCTTGTATTGCATGCGCGGTTTCGGATCCCGATCGCAGTATTAACTTTGGCCCTAACAGACCTTTTTGGGGAGAAATACTCGCCGATGGATTTATGGAGTCTTCAGATACCCGTTCCGGTGGCTTTGGCCTCTATTGCCACCATAGGTTACTTAGTCAGCTTGTGGAATCGGCCGGTGACGAACGACATGGTGATCCGCTCGCGGCGCGAGTTGAAACGCGCCCAGGTGGTGGCGTTGGAGTTGGAAAAGATCGCCTGGACGGTCCGTCAAAGCCTGGCCAAGCACCATGCCAGCGTGTCGCGGTTTAAGGAGCGGGTAGGGAGGCTGAGCGATCGACAGCAGGAAGCCGCTTGGAGAGAGCTTTGCCGGGAGGCGGAGAACATTCTCAAACCCACCTTGCAACTGGCAACGCAGATTGCCAACGCCTACGATGCAATCCGCCAGCAGAGCGCCAACTTGATGACCTTCACCGAGGTGCGGACCGATCCGCTGACGGGTGTGAACAACCGCCGCGGACTGGACGACTCGCTGGGCACCCAGTTGGCGTTGATGACCCGTTACCATTCCGTCTTTTCGCTGGTGATGTTCGACATCGACCATTTCAAGCAAATCAACGACCAGGAGGGGCATCTGAACGGCGACCGCGTCCTCCAAGAGCTTGCCCGGCTGCTCGACGGGAGCATCCGCGAGACCGACATCATCGCCCGATACGGGGGCGAGGAGTTCGTCATCGTCATGCCGCAAACGGACCTGGACGGGGCTTCGATGTTCGCCGAGCGTTTGAGGGCGGGGGTGGCCGAGCGGATGACGATCACCGTCAGCGGCGGCGTGGCCGCGGCACGGGAGAGCGACGATCCGGAATCGTTGATCGCCAGGGCGGACACCGCGTTGTACAACGCGAAAACCGCCGGCCGAAACCGCGTTTTCCGCCATACGGGCGACGATACCGAGCCGGTCGCCGCGGAAGAGTCTCACGATTGTTTAGTTTAGCCGGCGTGAAAAGCACGCCGCGAGAACGCCGAAAAAACCGCAGTCAACAAGGCGGACAAGTCCGCCGGCTAAACGGCAGACGGTTGTCGGCTCGTTGCTCACACCACCGCCAACTGCACCCGAGCGCCTTCCAGACGATTGGCCAGCAGTTTGGCCACTTGGGTCATCAGACGGTATCCGAGCATCGGCTCCTCTTCGCAAAGGGCGCGGAGCTTGGCGGCGTCGATCTTCGCAAGGTGCGTATCCTTGGTCGCGGTGCCGACCGTGGTGGCCTTGTACGGCTCGACCAGCGCCGACCACAACAGCAAATCGCCCTCGGTCAGCGTATCCACGGTGCGCAGCTCGCCGTTGCCGAGTGTATATTGAATGTTCACCTCGCCCTTGAGAATGATGGCGATATGATCGGCCGGGTCGCCTTCGCGGAACATCACCGTGTCGGCCGGGACCGTCCTCTCCTCGGCGATCATGGCCAGTTGCTTGAGGCTCTCGTCTCCGATGCCGACGAAATGCGAGTAGCGTCGCAACACTTCGGGAGAAATCATGCCGGTTCTCCTATTGAAAAGGCGTCCAGTGCGTCCAGCACGGCTTCCACCGCTCGGGGAATGGACGCCTGGACCGCGGGCGTAAACTGCTGACTGAAGTTCAGTATATCCTCGACCTCGATTCCGACAAGCCGGATGCAATCGTTTTCCGGCAGGCGCGCCTCCGCGCGACGGCCGAACTCCAAGGCGGTCGAAAGGTTCACGTCGTGGGCCGAGGCGCTGCGCTGCGTGGGGATGCCGTCGGGCGCGAGCAGGTGGATTGTCCCCGGCGGGGCCCCGGTCTGTATCGCATCGACCACGATCGCCCGATCGTAGCCGATCATCCGCTCCATCAGCCGCAGCCCGCCCCAGTAGTCCTCGGAAACCTCGACGTCCGGCCGATCGGCCAACAGCGGCTTCAACTCCTCGACCACCCGCAGCCCGACGCCGTCGTCGCCGACCAGCGGATTGCCGAGACCGATAACGAGGGTTTTTCCCGACACCACGAACACCTGCTGCTGAACTGACACACTTCGAGTATCGGAACGCGTAGGACGGATTTCCTAATCCGTCCTACAACTCTATTTAGCCCGCCGTGAATACACGGCGGGGTGGAAATGGTTGCGAGTAGGGCGTTTTGCCCCGGGTGTATTCACCCGGGGCTAAATGCCGATTTTTCACGGGTCTATTCCCGGACACCCTCAATTACGCGATCGGCACGACTTCAATCCCGGCCAACTGGCAGTACGCCCGGAACAGCCGGTCGTGCTTGCCGAGGATGAACAGTTGGTGGAAGCCCTTGCAGTCGCGGGGATCGTCGACGTCGTCCATCTTCAGCTCGACCGAGGTGCGGCAGCCGCCGCAAGGGGGCGTGTCGATGTTGGCCACCACTTCGCCCGTGCCCAGGATCAGCCTGCCCGAGCCGTCGAAGTTGATCACGGTGACCGGCTCGCCGATTGGCCAGATAACCTGCGGCGCAACGCCGATCTCCGACTCGCTGTGGCTGCGGAGGATGCACGGTTCGGCCGGTTGGTCGAACCCGCGGAGTTTCTTGGGCGACGAGCAGTGGGCACCCATCAGCGTACCGTTTACCGTGTTGGGCGCCGGGTCTTGCATGAAGCCCGGCCGCCCGGTCAACAACGAACACAACCGCAGCGAGATGGCCGCGTTCCAGTCGCACTCGCAGCAGCCGACGCTCCCCTCGTCGTTAAGCCGCTGCCAGGCCATGCACGGCGGACAGGGAATCTTCCGGTCCCCGACCAGCCCCAGGCAGTTCAGCGAAATCCCTTGGCAGTTCTCCGCCTCCATGATCCGCTTGGCGACGAAGTAGTTCTTCGCCGCGTTGAGAATGTCTTGCTGGTTCGGCTCGACGATGTTCTTCGCCGTCTTGGTAAACTCGTTGGCCAGCGCCCTGACCTCGTCGGTCACTTCCTGCTTGGCCAACTCATCGGTCCAGCGGTTCAACGGGACGTAGTGCAGCGTCGTGCCGATCACGTCGAGCCGCTTGTCGAAAGTCTTCGTGCCGCTGATGATGCACAGCCGGGTAGTCTTCATGTCCCAGATCGTCCGCAGCATCCGCATGCCGGTGGCCAGCCAGCCGTGGTCCTGCGTGGCGGCCGTGAAGCATTTCCTCGCCGTGCGCGTCGCCTGGAGGTGGCTCGTGAACGATGTGCCCATCGGGCTGAATACGATCGTGGGGGTTCTGCCCCGCGTGCCCCACGCGGAGGCGATCGCGTCGGCGTGCGGCCAATACTCCGGATGCAAGGCGCCGACCACGGCGATCAGGCCGTCCGGCGGCGACTGCCTGCACTCGGCCAGCAGCTTGTCGACCGCCGAGAGGTCCACGAGCGGCTCCGCTTCGACTTCCAGATCGACGCCGAGTTTCTCGGCGGCGTCGCTCATGATCTTGGTGAACTCGGCGTCGCGTGCCTTGATGTCGTAGCAGGCGCCCGGCCAGCCCATCCAGTAGCGGTCAGTCTTCGGGTGCAAGAACACGGCGCGGACCCGGGGCTTGGCCTTGGCCTTGGCGGCCGTGTCGTCGCCGGCCAGCGCCGACGCGGTCGTTGCGAACAGGCCCGGCGCGGCCAGCGCCGACAGCCCGACCGTGGTCATGAAGTCCCGCCGGTCCAGCGGCCCGCAACAACCGCGACAACTGGAGTGATCGTGCCCGTGGTCATGTTTTCTCGCCATGATGAAGACTCCTGATTGAGGTTTGAATTCGGCCGATCGTGCGGAAATCACAATCGGGTAGGAGTTGATATTGTATCAAACGCGACCAAACGGGGCAATCATTTGGTTTTCGAGGGGGCGTTGACGGACTCGGCAAATTAACATTCGTGGGGTGGGACCGCACTTCGCTTGTCCCACATCTAATTATCGTCCCGCTTGGTGGACGGATTAGGAAATCCGTCCTACGCATGACTTTCGGGCGTGAAAAGCGGTTTTTGCGTCCGCACCTGGGGCGAGCGAAAAACCTCTCGATCGCGGCGGCCAGAAAACAGCCTGTTTTCAGGCGTTTGCGGCTGGTAGAATGAGTCCGTTGCACACACCCCATCGGCTGGGGCTGGCGGAATGTTTTCGGTCGTCTCGCCGCAAGATTATGAGCGACAACAGTTTACCGTCGATTTTCCGGCTTGAATTTAGTGGGAAAACGAACCCGATTTCACCAGTTAATTCTTACGTCGATTCGCCGAGGGCCGACGATGCGTTCAAACCGCTTAAAACAAGGGCTATTCATTTCGCTTTCACGACTGCGCTATAGTCGCAAGTGCGGTTTAGCGCCAGGTTGATCAACCTGATGCGCCAGGTTAATCAACCTGTGGGCGCGGGGTTAAATTGACCCCTATATCGCCGATCGAGCGCAATAAACCCGCCCGAGATGCATTCTTGGAATGTGAGCGCAAAAATGGATGCCGGCGGACCTCCACGTAGTTTCTGTTGCTGAATGTACGTTTTGCGACTTTGCCAAGTTCCGGCGGCTTGCGTTTTGCGGCCCGACCGAGTTTGTCGGACAATCGGATGATTCCGGGGACAATTCCGGGGACGCCATACGCAATTACTCCGAATTATGTATGGCTACTCCGGAACTCCCGGCGTCCCCGGAACTCCATAGCACACGCTCTATTTGTGGACGGCGCCTCTGACGAAAGAGGACTAACTTGAGTAGTAAATTGGAAAGATACTATTTAGCCCCGGGTGAATACACCCGGGGCACTGACTGCTGCGTTCTACCACCGCTGCCCGCCGTGTATTCACGGCGGGCTAAATGGAATAATTCCCAGTTCTCCTCATCTAATAATCAGCCGCCCGCGGCCTTGCGCAGCCGACGGACGAACTTCGCCAAATCGGGCGGCAGCGGAGTCTCGAAATTCATCGCTTGACCGGTCGCCGGATGCTCGAAGCCAAGCTCTACCGCCGCCAGCGCCAATCGCGCCGCGCCGCTGGCGTCCGGCTCGCACGGCTTGAAAAGTGGCCGCCAATACACCTTGTCGCCGCAGAGCGGATGACCGGCCTCGCTGAGATGGATGCGAATCTGGTGCGTCCGCCCGGTCTCCAGCCGGCACTCGACCAGCGTGTAGTCGCCGAGCCGCTCGACGGGCCGGACGTGAGTGATCGCCGTCTTGCCCACGTTCGGCAAGGTGGCGCTCCCCCGCCGTCCGTCGCCCCGGTCGCGGACCAGCCGGCTTGTGATCGTTTGCTCTTCGACGAAGCCCCGCATTACAGCCACGTATCGCCGAATGATGCTATGGACGCGAAACTGATGCTGCAAGTGTCTCTGCGCTTCGGCCGTTCGGGCGAAGACCATCAGGCCGCTGGTCTCTCGGTCCAGGCGATGTACCGCGCGGACCGGACTCTCGTCGCGGCGGCCTTCCGCGCGAGCAATCAACCGCGGCAGCAGTTCGTCGAGCGTCGGTTGAAACTGGCGCCGTCGCTGCGTCAATCGGCGCTGGTCCGGGTGGTGCGTGGAGGTCATGCACGGCGGCTTCTCCACCACGACAACATACTTGTCGAGATGTCGGATGCGGACGTTTTGCTCGCCGCCGGGTGGAGCGATGGAGTGCGGCAGCAGCTTCACCACGTCCTTCAGACGCAGCCGATACCCGGCGTCCGAGCAGAGGTTGCCGCCAACGAGTACCCGCCGCGACTTCAAGAGCCGACGGATATCGGACCAGGAACTGCCCGGCATCCACTGGCGCATGGCGGCCGAGATGGTTTCGTCCACCTGGCGCGGCAGCACGCGGAACAATTGTCCTTTCTCGGCAGTCATGCGTTCCATCGTAACGGAAGCCTGGGCCGGAACATAGTCGCCGCGTCCGGCATCCATGCCGTGGTGGTGGACAAGGCCGGCATTTCCGACTACAATATTGACCTAGTATATAGTGGGGTGCTGAATATCTTCCCTTGACGCAACTATAAGGAACCTTCCCATGCGACGACTAGCTCTGCTTGGCTGCGCAATCTCATTGCTATTCATCTACACGGCCGCTCTCCAGACGGCGCGGGCGGCGGAGAAGGAAAAACCGGCCGTCGCCAAGGCCGAGAAGCCGCAATCGGACGCCAATAAGAAAGACAAGACCGAAGACAAGACAAAGGCGACTAAAGGGGAGAAAGCGACGGCCAAGAAACCCGTTGTCGTCAAGCTGACGCTGGGGGGCGACTTTCCCGAGGGGCCGGCCGCGCCGGGGCTGTTCGGTGAATTGAAGCCCACGTTGGCGGCCACCATCCAGCGCATCGACGCAGCCGCCGAAGACAAGGACGTGTCGGCGGTCTGGTTGAAGATCGAGGACCTATCCATCGGCCGTGGAAAGATACACGAATTGCGGGGCGCGGTGGCTCGGTTGCGGAAGGCGAAAAAACCGGTCTACGCGGAACTGACCACCGCCGACACCGGCGCCTACTTGCTGGCCGCCTCCTGCGACCGGATCGTCATGCCGCCGTCGGGCATGTTGATCGTGCCCGGCGTGCGGATGGAGGTCATTTTCTACAAAGGCCTATTGGACAAGTTGGGACTCCAATTCGACGCGCTAAAAATGGGCAAGTACAAGGGCGCCGTGGAACCGCTTACCCGCAAGGAAATGAGCAAACCGCTGCGAGAGAGCTTCGAGGCGCTGGCCAACGACAACTACGAAGAAATTATCGCCCTGATCGCCGCCGACCGCCGGCTGAAGGATTATCAGGTCAAGACCCATTTGGACCGGGGGCTGTTCACGCCCGCCGACGCCAGAAAAGCCGGCTTGATCGACGACGTGCTCTACCCCGACCAACTTCAGGAGAGTCTGAAGAAAAGGCTGAAGGCGAAGGAGATCAAAGTCGTCACCAATTACAAGAAGAAAAAGATCGACACCGATTTCTCGGGTTTCTCCGGGATGATGAAACTTGTCGAACTGATGCTGGGCGGGAAGCCGTCGGAGAAGGCGGGCAAGAAACCGATAATCGCCCTGGTATACGCCGTCGGGCCGATCACGGAAGGAAAAAGCCGCAGCGGCCTGTTCGACTCTTCGTCGCTCGGCTCCGATACCCTGATCGCCGCTCTGCGCAAAGCCGCCGACAACCCGAGGGTGAAGGCCATTGTGCTGCGGATCGACAGCCCCGGAGGATCGGCCACCGCCAGCGATCTGATCTGGCGCGAGACGGTCCGCATTCGGCAGCCGATCATCGCCAGCATGGGCGACGTGGCCGGCAGCGGCGGATATTATATCGCCATGGGGGCCAAGAAAATTTTCGCCGCCCCATGCACCTTGACCGGTTCGATCGGCGTGATCGGCGGCAAGCTCGTCACCCGCGGACTGTACGACAAGCTCGGCCTGAACACCGAAGTGATCAGCCGCGGCGCCAACAGCGGCTCGCTCTCGTCGAACCAACCGTTCACGCCCGAGGAGCGCAAGGTCTGGCTCGCAATGCTGGAGGAAACATACCGCCAATTCGTGGGCAAGGCCGCCGAAGGCCGAAATATGACCTACAGCAAGCTGGAAGAGCTTGCCCAGGGGCGGGTTTACACCGGTCGGACTGCGAAGAAGCTCGGACTAATCGACCAGTTGGGCACTTTGGAGGACGCCATCGCCGCCGCCAAGAATGCCGCCGGCTTGAAACCCGGCGCCGAGGTCGATTTGCTCGTCCTGCCCGAGTCAAAATCGTTCTTCGAGCGACTCTTAGACGATCCCTCGGCCTCGACCGACCTGGAATCGCTGCTGCCGGATATTGTTGAGACGCTTCGTCGGACCAAGTTGCTTCGTCAATTGCTCTCCGAGCGGATTCTGCTGTGGATGCCCTACGAGGTGCGGGTGAAATGAGAAGGTGTTTTGATATTGAGATATCCGTAATTTAGCCCCGGGTGAATACACCCGGGGCAAGCGGTTTTTCGCGGTCACTCCGCCCCGCCGTGTATTCACGGCGGGCTAAATGAATGATTTCAAAACACGTTCTGAGGCAAACGCGCTTGACTCACGCCTGCTTCGTCCGATAGAGTTCCAGAAACTCAGCAG
Source organism: Planctomycetota bacterium (assembly GCA_018897395.1). GTDB lineage: Bacteria > Planctomycetota > Planctomycetia > Pirellulales > Thermoguttaceae > JAHIKV01. Next base: position 9,259 of record JAHIKV010000025.1, read on the forward strand.
GCGAAACCATCTCGATTCCGCAGCGCGATCGAGCCGGAAAGTGTCGCGGATTTCCGGTGACCAGGTATTCCGCGGCGCCGGCAATCGCCACTTCCAGAAAGACCTCGTCGTCGCGGTCGGACAGCGGGTGCGGCAACGGGGCGGACGCCGTGGATACGCCGGCCGTCCGAATCTGTTCGATCAGCGCACGAACGTGGTCGGGCCGGAAGGAGAAAACCGGACGGAACAGAACGTCTCGATATTCGGCGATAATGCGGGCGTCGAAACACAACGACAATTTCCCGTCGGCAACCAACAGCACAATCCGTCCCGGCGCTCCGTAAGGATTCAGCAGGCCCGAGACCAGGACGTTGGTGTCCAACGCGATCTTCATTTGCCGCGCCCCTTGCGGACGGCGGCGATCTCATCTTGGATGACGGCTTGCCCCAGACGATGTTTTCCGGCGGCCACGGATTGGCTTTGCATGGCTTCCACCGCCGCGATTGCCCGGGCACGCCGTAGCGCCGACAGAGATTCCTCCACGCCCGCGGACGAAACGGCCGATAGAATCGCCACCGGTTTGCCGTTGGACGTGACGACCACGTCCGGCTCTTCGGTCAATCGCCGCCACACTTCGGCCGACCGGCTGCGCAGCTCCCGCACGCTAATAAATCTCATCATGCATGCTCCCTATTGCGTACACAATTGTATCATGTATCGTGTACACAGTCAAGTCTGCAAGATACGATATTTTTCCTGGTTCCCACGCTCCGCGTGGGAACCCACTCGTTCCGACGCTCCGCGTCGGTGGCGGGGGGGCGACGCAGAGAGTCGTGGGCGGTGCGTTCCCACGGAGAACCGTGGGAACGAGGAAAAACACCAACTTCAGACGGCTGAAGTGTTGCGATATTTACAGGCGGCGCGGAACACACCGTCCCCTTGGCGACCGAGGCCGGTGTTCTTATACTTCATGGTTCGTCGGTATCGTTATCTAGTTTAGCCCCCGCGTCCACGCGGTGAGATTCCCATGACACGCATAGCAATCCTCGGCGCCACCGGTTACACGGCGTTGGAACTGATCAAGATTCTGCTCCGCCATCCGGAGGCGGAGATCGTGGTCGTCACCAGCCGGCAGGAAGGCCAACCGCACGTGGCTATGATCCATCCGTCGCTGACCGGCCGGCTGGACCTGCGGTTGGAGGACCTAAGCCCCGCCGAGGTCGCCGCCCGGGCCGAATGCGTCTTCAGTTGCCTCCCGCACGGCGCCAGCGCGGCGGTGGTCCCCGCACTGCTGGACGCCGGCGCGCGGGTCGTCGATTTCAGCGCCGACTACCGGCTGAACAGTCCGGAGGTCTACGCCGAGTGGTACGGCCGGAAACACGCCGATCCAGAGCGTTTGGGCAAGGTCGTCTACGGGTTGCCCGAGCTGTTCCGCCAAGCTATTGCCCAGGCGTCGTTGGTGGCCAATCCGGGCTGCTATCCCACCTCGGCGATTTTGGCGCTGGCGCCGTTGTTGAAGGCGGGCATGATCGACCCGCGTACGATTATCGTCGACTCGAAGAGCGGACTCTCCGGCGCCGGACGCACGTTGAAGCTCACCACCCACTACCCCGAGTGCAACGAGAGCGTCTCGGCATACAACGTCGGCCGCCATCGCCACACGCCCGAGATCGAGCAAGTGTTGGGCACGGCGGCGGGCACGGAGGTCGAAGTGGTCTTCGCCCCTCATCTCGTGCCGATGGACCGCGGCATCCTCACCACCACCTACTCTCAACCGACATCCTCGATATGTGAGGAGAAGGCGTTGCAGACGTTGCGCGATTTCTACGCCGACGAACCGTTTGTCCGCGTCGTGGACCATCTGCCGGGCACGAAGGATTCGCTGGGAACAAACTTCTGCGACATTACCGCCCGGGTCGTGCGCGGCCGGCTGTTGACCTTCAGTTGCCTGGACAATCTGATCAAAGGGGCCTCGGGCGCCGCCGTGCAGAACTTCAATTTGATGTTCGGTTATCCCGAGACCACGGCGTTGTGAATCCCCCGACACGTCGGAATTTTCCCGTGTTCTCGTTCTTTCTTTGATGATCCGGCACGCAACTTGCGTATAATGATGGTCGGATTCGGCCAAAGGCCATGGCCGGATCCGCCGCGCGGCTGAAGCGCACAAAAGGCGTTCTGCGGCGTTTTACCGCGTGTTATTGCCACTCGCGGACGCGAGTTGACGGCCGAAGCCAAGGAAACGGCTCGACACGGACGAGGCCCGACACTGCAAAAACGTTCCGAAGCGGCTCGAACTTACTGTGCAAGACTTGCAGGGCGCCAAACCAAAGATGGAGGTACTCTCTCATGCGAACCTTATTCACAACGTTGACTGCCGTGGCGATCCTCTGCGGCATGGCCCAGACCGTCAGGGCCGAGGATGCCGACCAGGGGAAATCGCCCGGCGACGCGAAGAAGGCCGACATCAAGGCCGAAAGGATTGCTTTCGCCAAGTTGCAGATTAAGTTTCATAGGACGATGGCCGACCTGATCGAGGCCCAAATCGCTCCCGAGCCGGACAAGGCCAAGATCGAGGTGCTCGGAAAAGAGCTGCAACAAGTGCGGAAAGAGCTGCACGAGAAACGGCCGCCCCGGCGCGGTGGACCGGGCATGAGACCCGGACCTGGCCGCCCATGGGGCGAGCCGGGAATGGGCCCCGGACGAGGAGACGACCGTCCTGGACCGGGCATGGGGCCTGGGCCGAGGGGTGATCGTGGCAGAGGTCGAGACATGGGCCCCGGTCGGGAAGACGGGCCTCGTCGAGGTTTCGGCCCGGGGCGAGGCGGTCCCGAAGGCAGGCCGGAAGTGCCGCCGGGGCCTCCGCCATGGGAACCCGGCCCTGATCAGGGTGAGGATTAACGCTACTAACAGACGCCAGAGGGACAGTCCCATTTTCGCGGCGAAACGCAAGTCGGCAACGCAACGTTCGCCGCGCCGCGAAAATTGGGACGTCCTCCTGTTAACGGTTACAGTGGCTGAAACTGACCGGAACAAAGCCATTTTCCGGTAACCGTTCACAGGGGACTGTCCCAATTTTCGCGGCGTGAGGGACGTTGCCAGGCGAATTGACTTAACCGCCGCGAAAATGGGACTGTCCCCCTGGCGCCGCGGGAAGGGGACAGGTCCATGTTTTCGGCCAACGGTTCGTCGGCAAAATGCGTTTTTTCGCCGAAAAATGGACCAGTCCCCGGCCGGCCCGTGAACGGTTGCCATTTTCCGTCGCTATCCCCGCGAGACGAGAATGGGGGTGCGGAATTTCCTCTCCTTCTGTACAATGCCCCCTCTGAAACGTCGGCAACTTTCGGAAGCACATCTGAGTTGCGGAAGGGGACACCAATCGCCCCGTGAACGGTTACCTATCCGAGGATCATACTCCGTGACTGAAAAGAGCGTTTTTCATTCCAAGGTCCCTGGGGAGAAAAATGTTCCCCGGCGCTTGTCAGGGGGAATAAAAACTCTGGCGGGCAAGCTCCTCCGGCGCTTCGATCCCGTCCCTTGGTGGGGCGCCAAGCGAGACGCAACGAAATCGGCCGACGCCGAAAAATCGCACGTCATCCCATCGGCGAACGAACCCATACCGATATATTCTCCTCTCCGTTGGCAGTTCAGTGAAGAACCGACGGCGGACTCTCGATTCATAAAATTGATCCTCCTGGCGGCGAATCATCGGGCCGGCTCGACGCTGTTGCAACGAATCTGCAACTCTCGGAAAAAAACGCTGATCTGGGGGGAGCATAACGCGGCATTGAGGAACTTCGCTTCCATCTACGTCGATGCCTGCCAGTACTGCGTCACCGCCGGCGACGAGCGAGAGAGTTATTTCAGTCAAGGCGAAGACTCAAACCTCTGGATCGCCAGCATGAACCCCGAAGTGGAGTATCTGCAACGGGCGGTCATCAACTCGGCCAGGGTATTCTTGCGCACCTTCTACGGTCAATATCAAAAGAATCATGATATTCTCGGTTTCAAGGAAGTCCGGTACGGCTACAATGAATTGGCGCTGCTCCGCAGGTGTTACCCTGAGGCGCAAATCCTACTTCTCATCCGCAATCCGATAAACACCTGGAAGAGCACGCCTCGAGCTTGGTATGCCTCATTGGACGATTGGATCAATAAGTGGAACAGCCTCGTCAAGTGCTTTCGGAGTTTCGCCTCCAACGACTCGCGCTGTCATCTGCTGCGCTACGAAGACCTGATCCAAAAAGACGCTGAGACGATGGAGATAGTCGGCGACGCGGCAAAAATATCCTTACACCAGATCGAGATGGTGCTGGCCAACAAGGTCGGCGGCAGGAAAGGCGAAATCGATGAATCGGACCGGAAAAAGATTGGCGAACGATGCCGCGAGGCAATGGAAGCGCTCGGGTATATTTGATTGTTTTAAGCGGGGACGGGATTGGGCGCCGCCCAAATGATCGCTGCCGCCCCAAAGGTTGACGCGGCCGATGGCCGTGCGAGAATGGATCCATGCTTGAGAAGGCCTCGATATACTGGCACCGTTGGACGACCGTCGCTGCGCTGCTGCTGGCCTGGGGCGTGTTGGCCGCGTGGCAGTGGCAGGAGTACAAGGCGGAGTGCGATACGGCCCGAGACGCACTCCGCCGTCAGGCCGAGTCGGTCGTCAACGCCCTGGTGGGCGGCGTCCGGTCGCACCGCCGGCTCGGCCGGTTTGTGGAAGAGCAGCTCCAGGCCGCGCTCGATGAACTGGCCAAGTCGCAGGACGTGTTGGCGGTCGCCGTGATCTCGACCGACAATCGTCTTTCGTTGACTGCCGGAAAGGCCGATCTGTTGGACCTCGCATCGCCGATCGAGCCGGGGCGGTATTGGGACAAGGCCGGATTTCTCTACGCGGCGGGCTTTCAGGTGATGCCCAACATGCCGGGGCCACGGATGGGACCAGGCCCTGGGATGAGGCCGAATCCGGGTGCGAGACCGCAACTTGGCCGGGATCCAAACGAACCGCTCCACGACGAAGCGGGACCGGATCGAGGCATGGGGCCGGGGCGAAGGGCCGGCCGGCGACGCGATGGGCCCGACTGGCCGCCGCCGCAAGATATGGGGAAGCCGCCCCTGAGCGGTCGCTTCCTTGCCGTGCTGCTGTTGGATCGCAGCCGAACCGACCGGCTTATCCAGCACTACGCCTGGTTGCGGATATTGGTCGTGGTCGCCGGGGGAGTCGTGATTTTCAGCGTGGTGCTGGCATGGCGGGCGACGGTGCGGTTGGCCGAGACGCACGGCCGGGCACAATTGCTGGAGATCGAAACCCGGCATCTCCACGACCTCAGCCAGGCCGCGACGGGATTGGCACACGAAACCCGCAATCCCCTGGGACTGATCCGCGGCTGGACCCAGCGGTGGATGCAGGCGATGCCGGCGGACGGTCCACAAAGACGGCAGGCCCAAGCCGTGATCGAGGAGTGCGACCGGGTCACGGCGCGGATCAACCAGTTTCTCGCCTTCGTGCGGCCCTGCAAGCCCCGGCTCGCGCCGGTTCGGCCCGCCGAAGTCGTCGCGGAGCTGGCCGCGCTGGTCGAACCCGATCTCGACGCGAAACGTCTGGAACTCGTCGCCGCTACCTCGACGCCGGAGCGGACGATCCGGGCCGACCGCGAAATGCTCCGCCAAGCACTCTTCAACCTGATCCAAAACGCCGTGGAGTTCTCGCCCGAAGGGAATGTAATCGATGTTTCCTGCGGCGTCGGACAGGATGGACCGGCGCGGATCGAGGTGGCCGACCGTGGGCCGGGCGTGCCGGCCGAGGCGGTCGATCTGCTGTTCACGCCCTATCATACGACCCGCGCGGACGGGACCGGCCTGGGGCTGGCGATCGTCCGCCGCATCGCCACCGCCCACGGTTGGCAGTCGGGCTACGCTCCCCGCCCCGGCGGCGGCGCGGTATTCTGGATAGGAGAAAAAAGGGGGCGGAACTGATTTCGCGTTCCGACAGCCGCACTTTCCGCGTACATTAGTACCGACAACTTTCCAAGAGGCCGACCGATGTCGCGAGAGGCAATTTTCAAGGCGAGCGTTCACTTCTTTCTCGAGCCGATCCGCCACCTGCTGGACGACGAATCGATAAGCGAGATAATGGTCAACCGCTTCGACGACGTGTACGTCGAGCGCGACGGACGGCTGGAGCACACCGACCTGCGGTTTGCCAACGACGATGCGTTGCTTTCCGCGATCCACAACATTGCCCAGTGGGTGGGGCGTGAGATCGGCGAGGAACATCCGGTGCTCGACGCCCGGCTGCCGGACGGCTCCCGCGTCCACGCGGTGATCCCGCCCAGCGCGCGGACCGGCATCTACCTGACGATCCGCAAGTTCACCCGCCAGGCGTTGACGCTGGACGATCTGATCCGCTTCGGCAGCCTGTCGGAAGCGGTCAAGGAGTTTCTGGAAATCTGCGTCCGACTGCGAAAAAGCATTCTGATCTCCGGCGGCACCGGCACGGGCAAGACCGTGTTGCTGGGGGCCATTTCGCGGGCGATACCCGAGCAGGAGCGGATCGTGGTGATCGAGGACACGTCCGAGTTGCGGTTGATTCAGCGGCACGCCCTGTACCTCGAGGCCCAACATGCCGACCGCGCCGGCCGCGGAGCGCTCAGCACCCGAGAACTGTTCGTCAACTCGTTGCGGATGCGCCCCGACCGGATCATTGTGGGCGAGGTCCGCGGCGGCGAGGCGCTGGACCTGATCCAGTCGATGATTAGCGGCCACGCCGGCTCGCTCTCGACGATCCACGCCGATACGCCGCTGGACGCCTTGATCCGGCTGGAAACACTCTCGTTAATGTCCGACGTGCAGATTCCGGTCTA
>JAHIKV010000185.1 GCA_018897395.1 Planctomycetota bacterium
CGGCGAGGCGCTGGACCTGATCCAGTCGATGATTAGCGGCCACGCCGGCTCGCTCTCGACGATCCACGCCGATACGCCGCTGGACGCCTTGATCCGGCTGGAAACACTCTCGTTAATGTCCGACGTGCAGATTCCGGTCTATGTAGCTCGGGCACAGGTGGCCTCGGCGATAGATTTAATTGTGCAGATTGCCCGGTTTACCGAAGATGGGTCTCGGAAAATTACCCGCGTTACGGAGGCCGTCGGGCTGGACGATAACAACCAATATCAGACCCGCGATTTGTTCGTCTCCAAAATGAAGGGTAAGGCGAGCGATGGCCGGCTGATTGCCGAGTTGGTCCCGACCGGCCGGCGGCCGGACTTCAGCCGCGAGCCATACGAGCAAGGAATCGAGGAAATGATCCACCTTACGGAGGGGGTCTGGGAGGACAAGTAATTAATATTCGTTTATCGATTATTCAAGACAATAGCCGGGGGCTAACAGCCCCCGGAATGAAGCTGGATTTCACGTTTTTTCTTTCCGGGGGCTGTTAGCCCCCGGCTATTAACCGCGTTCCGATTTGCTTGTAATAAACCGCCGTCCATGCGACAATTCAGGGAGATGGCGAACCGACGAAAAATACGACCGCGGGCCGGCTTGGCGTCGTTGGACTACGTGTTGATCCTTGGCGTAGTTCTGCCGATGGCGACGTTCGTTTTGTGGATCGGTCCGAGGATTATGCGTTTGGCCTACGAGATGGTGTGCGCGTTGGTTTCGTGGCCGTTTATGTAGAGAATCCGTATTTAGCCCCGGGTGAATACACCCGGGGTGAGCGGTTCGCGGACAACTCCCCCCGCCGTGTATTCACGGCGGGCTAAATGGAGGAACGGCGGGCTAAATGGAGGAACAGGAATATGAAGAAGCCGTCACTTAGAGGCCTGCTGCGAAAAGTTCACGAGGACCAGGAAGGCGCCGTCAGCATTGAAACGATCTTGATTATCGGCGCCATCGCGCTGCCGATCTTGATCTTCTTGCTCTACCATGCCTGGCCGAGGATCCGGGATTACTTCAACACCGGGCTTGATACATTGCAGACGGATCCGACCACGGCCGGCGGTCAATAGCACAAGAAGGCCGCGCAGGCCCGACAAGCCCATGCTGGCCACGATCCTGTTGCTCGCTCTGGTGCTGACGGCCACGGCGACCGACCTGGCCCGGCATAAGATATACAACTGGACGACCTATACCGGCATACTCGCGGCGTTGGGCCTCAGTGCGGCGGGGTCTTTGCTCGCCGCCGGCGGATGGGTCGGCGAGGAGCGGCTGCGGCGGGTCATCGGTTGGATTCCCCTCTCGGAAAGCCTGCTGGGACTGGCCGCCTGCGGACTGCTGATGTTGGTCTGCTTCGTGTTGTTTCGGATCGGCGGCGGCGACGTTAAGTTGATTGCCATGCTCGGGGCGTTCTTGGGACCGGAACAAGGGATCGAGGCGATGTTGTGGACGTTCGTGCTCGGCGGTTGCGCGGGCTTGATCGTGCTGATCTGGCGCGTCGGACCGTTGCGGTTGTGTGCTCGAACGCTTCGCCAGTTGTTCTGGTCGCTGCGGCTGGGACACTGGGAACCATTGACCGACGACGAGCGTGCCCAGCTTCAGCCGCCGTTGTACCTGGCCCCCTGCGCCCTGGCTGCGGTGGCGATCGTGCGGTTCGGATTTTTTGATGTTTTCGCGTGAAATACCGCTAAATCCTCGTTCCCACGGTCCTCCGTGGGAACGCGATGTTAGCGTCGCCGCCATCGACGCAAAGCGTCGGGGGACATGGGTTCCCACGCAGAGCGTGGGAACCAGGAATATACGGCTTTATGGGAGACGCCGTCATGGGTCGCTCGGTTCTACTGGCGTGTGTGCCGTGGCTGGCGATCCTTGCGGCGTCGTTCGCCGTGCTCTACGTCCTTGCTCTGGCGAACCGCGCGCGGCCGAGGCCGCGCCGCCTGCGCCGCCTGCACGCCGACCAGCGCGGCGGCGTTCAAAGTCTGAGCTTCGTTCTCACGTTGCCGTTGTTCATTATGGTCCTGCTGCTGATCGTGCAGGTCAGTCAGTTGATGATCGGGCAGATGGTGGTCGAGTACGCGGCGTTTGCGGCGGCCCGCGCGGCCGCCGTCTGGATTCCCGCCCGGATTGATGATTATGAGTCTTGGAACCGTGTCTTTGAATACGATGTCGATGACGAGGCAGACAACCAACCTCCAAGCCCGCTTGGTCCGACCGATGGCGGCATGACCTACAAGTTGCTGCCCGCAAGCGGGAAATACGATAAGATACGCATGGCGGCCGCGCTGGCTTGCGTGCCGATTTCGCCGTCGCGCCCTTTGCCCGGCATCCCAGCCCCGCCCACGAACATGCTGTATGCCCTTACAAATGCGTACAAGTCAATGACCGGCGATCCGATGGATAGCCGTCTAAGGAACAAGCTGGCCTACGCATTAGACAACCTGGTAGTGGACGTGCGGTTCTATCATTCAAACCAGGAACTTGAACTCACAGTTCCAATTGTTACCATCGGCAATAACACAGTAGTGGGGATTCCACCCGACAAGACCGAGTTTCAGGAGGGGCACGAAGTCGGTTGGCAGGATCCTATCACGGTGACGGTCCGTTACGACCTCGCGTTGCTTCCGGGACCAGGGCGGTTGCTGTTCCGCTCCAGCGTTCCCGGCATCGTCGAACGCAGTCGAGCGGAAACCAACGTTTACAGGGACGTCTACACGTATCCTCTCACTGCCTCAGCCACATTGGGCAACGAAGGCGAGAAACCGGCCTATGCACACTACAATCTTCCCTAACGGCGTTGTTTGTCGATTGGCTCGGGGGGCCTGGCGATTGGCAAGGCGAACTCACCGGAACCAGAGCGGCACGATCAGCATCCTCTCGGTGTTTGCCGTGTTGTTGCTGACCATGCTGTTGGGCATGGTGATGAACGTCGGCCGGCAGGTGGACGGCAAAATCCGCCTTCAGAACGCCGCCGACGCCGCCGCCTATTCCGGTGGTTTGGTGCTCGCTCGCGGGATGAACTCGTTGGCCTTTACCAATCATCTGCTCTGCGAGGTCTTCGCCATGACCGCCTTCATGCGCGAGGCCCGCGACCGCCATGCCGACAAGTACGTGCCCGACATCCTGGAGGCGTGGGAGAAGGAGGCGCCGGTCTTTTCCGGCTCCGGCTTCGAGAAGTTCGAGAATCTCGGACCCGCCATCAGTCAAAAAGTCCCCTTGGAGCAGGAGCTTGTCCGCTCGTACAGCGAGTGGGCCGCCGCGGTCAGCGACGCTGTACTACCGTTGATGGAGAAGATTCTCGGCGAGCCGGACGACCCAACAACCCACTTGATTCCCGAGTACCAGCGCGCGGTGGTCGAGGCCATTCCCGACATGGCGCAACATGCCGCCATGACCGTCGCCGCGCTCAACGGCCAGCCCGACTATGGCCGCGGTCCGATGCTCGGCGTTTTGTGGCATGCAGGTACGAGGCAGGCGGTCGGCGGCGACTATTTGGCTTCTCTTGCGGTCAATCCAAACGGCGATGCGGCCATTCCCGCCGGGTCAAGTCACTTTTCCAAGGCGCGTGAACAGCGCGATCACCTCGCAAATACTTATCTCACGGGATGGAACTACCAGGTGTTAGCGTTTTTCGATTATGGTGCAAAGATGTCCCAGTTCGCTTCGCTATGGCGCGGCTTCACCTGCGGACAACTCCGCAAGTTGCTGGACGAATACCCCGACTCCAACCTGCCGTTTATGATCGAAACGGAACTTCAGCGCGGCGGCACGCTCGATTACTACGAGACTTACATGGCCGAGAACTTGACTTTTTTGGCGGTGGTCTACTGGGGCAAGGCGCCGGGGTTGTCGCCGGGATTGTTCCGTAGCCCAATTGCGGGCGATGCCTTGGGCTTTGCCCAGGTGCGGGTCTTTGTGCCCACGTCCCGGCTGGTATGGGGAACTTACTTGCCGGCCTCTCCCTCTATCCCGATGGGTGGCCCACCCGGTTACCAGTGGCCAACGGACACTCCGTCCTCCACGGGAACGCCGTCTTGGGGGCCAACCCGCCAATCCGGGGTCTCCACGAGTTGGGACCTTTTGAACCAGCACTGGACATGCCAACTTGTGCCGGCCGTGCATGCGAACGTACTAGAGATACTTCAAACACCGCCGCCCGTGTCAATGCCTGGCCGGGATCCGATTACGTTGCCGAACCTCGCCGGCATGAACTCACGGGACTTGGAACAAATCAGCTACCATTAGCAGGCCCAATGCGTAAGCCGATCGACAACAAAGGAAATCCGCTCATGCGCACCACCGCCAACCCGATCCGCCGTGGCCGTCGCCGGGGTCTGGCGACCCTGGAATTGGTTCTCGCGCTGCCGATCCTGCTGTTCCTGATGGCCTTGATGGTCAATTTCGGCACGGTTGCATCGTGGAAGGTCCGTGCGCTGTGCGCCGCCCGCCATTCCATCTGGGGCAACCGCTCGCCTCGATCGACCGCCAATTTTCCGCGTCCGACCGGCTGGCCGCCGTCCGCCGGCATGGGCGTCGCCGGCCTGCCTCCAGTGTTGGAATTGGACGGTCCCCGGGTGAGTTCACCCCCGCTCGGCCCGCCCGGTTCCATCGACCCGAACACGGACGTAATGAACCCGACGCTTGGGCTGCTTCAGGGGAGTGCGGATATGGTTCGTCAATTCCCGATGCTCGGCAAGATGGGCCAATACCATCTTAACGCCCAAACGGAACTGCTCGACAACACCTGGGACTTCCAGCGGATGGGACTCGGAGCGAACACGGCTTTCCGAATCCCGACCATCTACATCTTGCCCCCGGCGCCGGATCAGGAGGCCTGGGCGCAAGCCTACAGCAATGTACGGAATGAAATTCTAGGCATGATTTTCGGTCCAGTAGACCCGCGCACGCTCGAACCGCCAATATGGCCCTTGGACCGCGAGACTGATTTCATTACCTACGGTCAGATCATTCAACTCGTCGAGCCGAGTTGGAATCCGGCGTCGCCGGACTTCCATCCTTGGCTAAGGGGCTTTTGCAGCTTGGACACCACGTTGGCCGACGAGCGCGTCTATGGTTTGGATGATGCGCCGGGTCTGATCGACCGCATTCAGGGCAATAAAGACCGCCGTGTTTCCAGTCTGGCCGAGAGTATGAGCCGAGCGTTCATCAACCTCTACCAACGGGCAATACAGGCGTATCAGAGCTTGCTCGGCGCCGATCCGCCCCCGTCCGCCGCTCAAAGGGCGGCCATGCAGGCGGAGATCGGCCAACTCCAGCAGAAGATCGACACGCTAAATCAGTTCTTGCAAACGTTCGAAAACAACCATGGCGGCTGATCCACACAC
>JAHIKV010000186.1 GCA_018897395.1 Planctomycetota bacterium
ACCTTGTCTCCCTCTCGGTCTCGGTTCATCAATCCTCTTGGAGGTAATACCACTAACCGGAGAGCCGGATGCGGGAAATCCGCACGTCCGGTTCGGAGGGAGGGGAGGCCGAACTCAATCGGCCTTCCCTACCCCTATCAAGAGTTATTCTGATACAGCCCTTGATCGAGGTAAACCGTGACTTGGCTTCAGCGTGAGATTCAACTGCCCAGGTTTTCTCCAGGCATCCACGCGATCACCCATACGGTGCTCGACGCCCTGCCGGAAATTGCGCAAATCCGCACGGGCCTGCTCCATCTGTTCCTAAAGCACACCTCCGCGTCGCTGTCGATCACCGAGAACGCCGATCCCGACGTGCTGGTGGACCTGGACCGAGTACTCGACAAGTTGGCGCCGGAGGATTTTCCGTACCGCCACGTCGATGAGGGTTCGGACGACATGCCCAGCCACGCCAAGTCCTCGCTGTTGGGCTGCTCGTTGAGCGTGCCGATCCACCAAGGCCGGCTCTGCCTCGGCACGTGGCAGGGTATTTGTCTTTGCGAACACCGCCGTCACGCCGGCCGACGACGCATCGTATTGACCCTGCAGGGAGAGACGGAATAGGGCGGAGGGCAGAGGGCGGAAACCCGAGGGTTGGCCACTTTAGTGGCCAATGCGGGCGCAATAGGAGGGCGGAGGGCGGAGGGCGGCAAGGACATCCGCCATGCAATGCGCCCCGATTATGGGGGGGGTTGATTTTCCGGCGGCCGGTCGGTTATACTATTTGCGTTGAGCTTTCAACTCTTGCCCCGCCTCCCATGAAACTCTTTCGTCGACGCACCTGCACCTGGTTGCTGACCGGCTTGTTCGCCCTGGCGTGGGCGATCGGCGAGGGCTGGCACTTTGTCCCGGGCAACGCGCACCTGGCGGAGTTGCCGCGGGGCTTTCTGTTTGTCGGACAGCGGCGGCCGTGCATGTTGTCGTTACCTGCCGACCACCTTCCCGGGCTGCAATCGCCTCGAGAGGATCGGCTCTCCAGCGCCGACGAAGCGGATTGCCCGATCTGCCGTTTAGTGGCCAAGGGGCAGTGGTTCCATTCGGCCGCGGTTGAGCCGGCGCCTGAATTGATCGGCCAAGCCGAGCTAGACGGTCTCTACAACTGGCGAGCAATCTCTTCTCCGCCGTTTCATGCCCGAGCTCCTCCTCCGGCGTAAAATGCGGCCGCAACCTTTCGTTCCCATGCTCTGCGTGGGAACCAATCTCCGCTCGTTCCCACGCTCCGCGTGGGAACGAGCGACTGTCGACACTACGGGTCGGCGTTTGCCTCACACACGGACGCAGAGCGTCTGAAAACGGGGGTTCCCACGCAGAGCGTGGGAACCAGGAGCCGCAACCTCTCGTTCCCACGCAGAGCGTGGGAACCAGGAACATCGCAAATACCAGGAGCTTTTTCCCATGTCACGCTATTGCGCATACAGAAGATACCACAAGCGGTTCGTTTTTTTCCCGCGTCGAAAGTCCTCAGCTTCCGGCGGTTTCACATTAGTGGAGCTATTGGTGGTGATTACGATCATCGGCATTTTGATCGCGTTGTTGTTGCCGGCGGTGCAAGCCGCCCGCGAAAGCGCCAGACGGGCGCAATGCATCAACAATTTGCGTCAGATCGGGCTGGCCTTCCACCATTACCACGACGCGTTGGAGGTTTTTCCTCCCTCGTACGTGATTCAGCCCGGCGGCGGCGGACTGAACGGTTCGCCGCACTCGTCCACCAGGGACGCCGGTCCCGGTTGGGCCTGGGGAGCGCTTTTGCTCCCTTACCTGGAACAGGAGCCGTTGTATCAATCGTTTGACCTCTCGCGTCCCTGCTGGGACGCCGCCAACGCGCGGCCGGTCCGCACGCCGCTGGCCGTGTTTCTCTGTCCCTCGGCGACCGGCACGGACGAGCCGGTCGAGGTGCTGTCCGAAGGCGGCCAGCCGCTGGCCACCTTCTCTCGTTCCTGTTACGTGGTCAACGCCGGTCGAGAGGAGCCGTGGATATATTCGGTGGACGACTGGGGCGGGATTGCCGACGGGCCGATCTATCGGAACTCGCGGACGCGGGCCTCGACCGTCACCGACGGCCTCTCCCACACCGTCTTCGCCGGGGAACACCACCCGGCGCTCAGCGACAAGACCTGGGTCGGCGTGGTTCCGGGCGCGGCGGTCTGTCCAAAACCGGAGTTCGCCTTTTCCGGTTGCGATCGCGCGGCCACGTTGGTCAACGTCCATAGCGGCCCGTGCCATCACGACGATCCGCCGGCGATCCACGCCCCAAACAGTCCGATGTGCGCCGTCTGCCAGATGTACGCCGAACACCCGGGCGGCTGCAACGTCCTGCTGGGCGACGGCAGCGTGCATTTCATCTCGGAGACGATCAACCACCTGACTTGGGCGGCCATGTCGAGCATGAACAAGGGGGAAATCGTCGAGGAATCTTTTTGAGTTCCCGTTGCGAAAAACAGGCAAGTAGGGTGGGTCAAGCGAAGCGCAGCCCCACCAACAGCGGGAAAAACGTGGCGGGGCTGCGCTTCGCTTGACCCACCCTACACAGGAATTGCCCTAAAAGGAGCGAAAGAATATGAGGAATACTATAGTTCGCGTCTCTGTCTTGGGAGTCGCGATAGTGATGGCGGCATTAGTGGTGATCGGGTGTGGTCGGCCGCAAGCATCCACGCCGCAAAACCAGAAACTAATCTCCTCCCTGCGGACCGCGATCTCAGCCAAAAAAACCGTGTGGCTCGAAAAATGCAATGAAATTCTCCAAGATCGCCGCGCGGAAGGCAAGGTGACCGACGCCGAGTACGAGGAGTTTCAAGCCATCATCGCCCTGGCCAAGGAAAAGCGGTGGAAGGAAGCGGAGCAGGAAGTCATCCGCTTCCAAAAAGCACAGCGTCCCATACGAGAAAAAACCAAGTAGCGGAGAGGAGGGGTAGAGTTTGCAAAACCGCAAGCGGCAATCCCTAATCCCTAATCCCCGCCAAATCGTCCACCCAACACTCGATCAGAGTGGCTTGATTGGCGTTGCGGTCGATCTGTGCGGCGGCATCCAGACAGCGATCTAGTCGGGCAGCGACGGACCGTGGGCTATGTTGGCCGTTCCGCAACGCCCGATTCACGTGGTTTTCCAGTTCGGGGTCTTCCGACGACGCGGCGCCGCATTGCGCGCGCAATAGTCGGCGATGGAACTCGGCGGCGAAGGCGACGACCTGTTGCAACCGGGCACGGCGGGCCGATGCCTCCTTGCCCGCCTCGTCCACAAAGGCGGCGACCGCGCGGGCCAGCCGGACGCCGTCGATCGCGGAATCGGAGAGCCGCTCGCAGAGCGAGTTGCGGAAAGTCCATAGCTCGGGATCGGCCAGTTCCAACGCACGTTGTATGCTCCCCTCGCTATACTGGGCCAAGCGCCGGGCGCGGTCCGTGTCGGTCACCAGCGACTTCGACACCAGCAACCGGGCCACCACGTCGGTCGGCAGCGGCCGAAAGCGGACCAGTTGGCAGCGGGAACGGATCGTGGGAAGCTGTTTGGCCGCGGTTGTGCCGATCAGGATCAGCACGGACCGGGGGGGCGGTTCCTCGAGGGTTTTCAACAAGGCGTTGGCCCCCTCGGCGTTCAGATAGTCGGCGTCGTCGATCACGGCGATTTTTCGCCCGCCCATCGAAGGCTTCAAGCTCATGTTGTGGCAAAGCCCTTCGCGGCGGCGGTGGTCCGCGTCGCCGATAAATAGTTCCAGCGGGATGAACGATTTGCCCTCCGGCTTGACGATCACGTCGAGGTCCGCGTGCGTGCCGGCCGCCGCCTGGGCGCAAGAAGGGCACGTGCCGCAAGGGTCCAACGCCTCCTCCGGCTTGCTCCGGCAGAGCATGGCCTGGGCCAACTTCAGGGCGAACGTGCGCTTGCCGACGCCGGCCGGCCCGGCAAACAGGAAACTGCTCGCCAGCCGCCCGCGCGCCAGCGCCCGGCGAAACCGCTCGGCCACGTCGTCGTGTCCTTCAATGCCGTGCCACATGAAGAGGGATTAGGGATTAGGGATTAGGGATTAGGGATTAGGGATTAGGGATTGAAATCAACCGCTTGCGGTTTCGCAACCGCGCATTGTTGTTTATGTTTTCAACTGTATTCGCACAACATTCCGCACGTTCTCCTGCACTTCCTCGATCGGACCGGCGGCGTCGACGACGATGATCCGCTCCGGCAATCGGGCGGCCTCGGCCAAGAAACCTTCGCGCACTCGGGCATGGAACGCGGCGCCTTGCCGCTCCATGCGGTCCAACAGCCGGTCGATCCGCGCCGCGGAGACCTCGGGCGGAACGTCGAGCACGATGGTCAGCTCGGGCATCAAACCGCCGGTGGCGATGCGGCCGACCTCCCAAAGCGTCGGCACGTCCAGCCCGCCGGCGTGGCCCTGATAGACCACGTTTGCCAGCAGGTAGCGGTCGCTAACCACGGTTTTTCCCTGCTCCAGCGCCGGCCGGATCACCTCTTCGGCCAACTGCGCCCGAGCGGCCATGTAGAGGAGCATCTCGCTGCGGCGGTGGATATTGAGATCGTGCCCGTCGAGCAGGACGTTCCGCACCGCCTCGCCCAGCGGGGTGCTGCCGGGGTCGCGGCAGGCGACTACCTGCCGGCCCTGCTCGTAAAGCCAGCCGGCGAGCAATTCGGCCTGCGTCGATTTGCCCGTGCCGTCGCCGCCGTCGATGGAGATGAACATGGATGCTTCCCGTTGGTTCGACCGTCGAGTCTTGGGCCGGTATTGTATAATACTTGCCGTCTCGGGCCAACTCCCTCGGAAGTTTTTAATGTCAATGTCGTACTCGTTTATCGGCCGCCGGCACGATCTCGACCACTCGCTGGCGGCGGCGGAACGTCAGCCGGGTGTCACGGAGCAGTCCGCGGAGCAGCTCATCGACCGTGGCGTTTTCGACTTTGACCGACACCCGTTGATCGAGCGAGATGCCCGCCGCGGCAATCGCTTGTCGGTCGATGCGCAATTCAAGGTCGAGCCGGTCGGCCAATTGCCCGAGGACCGCGCCGAGCGGCTTCCCTTGCACCACCAGCCGGTCGATGCGAAGCCGTTCCAGGTTCGCGGGCGGCTTGGACGCCGGCTTTTTTCGCGGCGTGGCGGCGCGATGTTCCGCGTCGGGAGTCTCCGGGACGTTTTCCGGCAGGGGAACGAGTTCGAGCCGCTTGCCGTCGGCCGCAATCTTGAACGTCAAATCGAATTGGAATGCGATCAGCGTCAGCCGGCCCGCCAGCGAGATGGGGGGCAGATCGGCCGCCGCCCAGAGATCGTGGGGTACTCGATCCAGGCGGTCGATCGCCAGCCCATTCCAGCGGCCAAGTCGGTCGAGCAGTTCGCGCGGCTCGGCGAAATCTTCCCACGCCAATTTTTTGCGCGGAAAATACTTCCGCCGCGCGGCGGACGGGAGCCGCCGAATTTCTTCCTTGAACTCCGTCGAGACGGCGTTCAGTCGATCCGCGGCCGCCGCAGGGCCAAGGTAGAGAACGTCGCCCAACCGAGACACATCCAGCCCGCGGGGGCGTGCAATTTGCCGCAAGGCGGTTTCCAGAGGCATACCCTTCAGCGAGACGTTCAGTTCCCTGCCGGGATCGACTCGCCGGTCGATCAGGACCGCCACCCGCCGAGTTCGAGAGAGGTTGCCGATCGCTTGGCGCAGGGGATTGTTCGCCCAATAGATGTCCACCGGTTCGGCGAGTTGTTCTTGCAGGGCGGGACCGGCGGCCCAATTGACGTTGCCGGCGGAGTAAGCCGCACACCGCCAGGCGAGGGCATTGGCGACGGTCGCCGCGGCGACCAAACGCAATCCGACGAACACAACTTTCGCGGATACTTGCACGACCGAACCCTCCACTTCGGGATTTACCGTTTTCTGACTCTTGAACAATATCGCAAAATAGCCGGGGGCTAACAGCCCCCGGTGGGAAAGTCACCCCAACATGTGGCTTTTTCAACGGGCTGTTAGCCCCCGGCTATTGTTCGCGAAATTATTTCCTGATACTCAATAGCCGGTCGAGTCAATTGCCCCCCCGCCTGATGGTAGGCCCGGCCCTCCGGCGGCGGTTAGCCGCCGGTTATCTTCCGCGAGTGTTCTAATTCAACAACGTTCTCTTCCAGTGTATCCCTCGATCGCACCCCTATCGAGAAAATTCGTTGGAGATTCTCGGGGACTCTAGTTACAATCAAGTAATACGCTGCGAGTAATTGTTTTCCTCTGGGGGGTCCGACGGGTGAGCACCGATCCCACAAGGCCACCGCTACTGCTGGTTCTATACCAACAGTACCTCGACCACCAAGACACGGGCGAGTTTGCCCGCGGGGCTTCGAGACTCTACTCGGCCGGCACTCTCCAGCGGATGGCGGGGCATCCGAACCACAAGGTCCGCCGCGCGGCCGTACTTGCTTTGGGCTTTCTCGGCGACTACGACGCGAACCACACGATGGGTTGCGCATTGTTGGACGAGGACCGCACGGTACGCACGCTGGCCGACAACGGCATCCGCGGCGTTTGGACGCGGGCCGGAAACGACGCGGAATGCAAGGAAATCGAGGCGATCGTCCAGCTCAACGCGGCCCGGTTGCACAAGCAAGCGCTCGGCCGCGCCACATGGATGATCGAACGGGCGCCGTGGTTCGCCGAGGCGTGGCATCAACGGGCGGTGGCGCAGGCCGCGATGGGACGGCTGGCCGAATCGATCCGCGATTGCCATCAGACGCTGGAGATCAATCCCTATCATTTCGTCGCCGCCACGAGCATGGGCCAGGCCTATCTGCGATTGGGAAACCCGGTCTCGGCGTTGGAATGTTTTCGCCGTGCTCTGCGGCTGAATCCCGGGCTGGAAGGAGTCCGCGCACAGGTGGTCCGTCTGACGCGCTTGGTCGAAGACAGCCGGTAAAGTTCAGTGTATCCGGGAACAATTCCATTTAGCCCGCCGTGAATACACGGCGGGGAGAGGTGGACGAACACGCGACGCCGTGCCCCGGGTGTATTCACCCGGGGCTAAATAACGATTTTCTTTGGGAGCGGTGATAAATGCCGGCTAGCGTTGTTCCGGCTTGCCCCGCCGGGCGATGCCGCCTCGCGCCGGGCACGATTCGCACTGCTCGACGCCGTCCCAGCAGTAGGTGCAGAGCTTCTCCTTGGGCAATCCGATGGCCGAAACGAGGTCGTCGAGCCGTTGATATTTCAACGACGTAAGCCCCAATCGCTTCCCGATGCGGTCCACCATCGCCTTGTGATCGGCGGAGTCTGGGTCGGCGAATCGTTCGAGCGAGGCTTTCGACTTTCCGCCCATCGCCTCGATGGCCCGCCGCGCCGCCAGGTCCAACTCCGATTTCGACCGGGAGAAGTTCAGGAACTTGCAGCCGTGGATCAGCGGCGGACACGCAGGTCGCATGTGCACCTCTTGCGCGCCATGGTCGTACAATAGGCGGATCATGTCTTTCAGTTGCGTTCCGCGGACGATCGAATCCTCGCAGAACAGCAATCGCTTGCCGTCGATCAACTCGCGGATCGGAATCAGTTTCATCCTTGCCACCAAGTCGCGGACCCGTTGTTCCTGGGGCATGAAGCTGCGCGGCCAGGTGGGGGTGTACTTCACGAACGGCCTGGCGTATGGAGCGCCCGAGGAGTTGGCGTAGCCGATGGCGTGGCCGGTCCCCGAGTCCGGAACACCGGCCACCAGGTCGACTTCGCAGCGGTCGGCGCGGGCCAAGGCCGCTCCGCAGCGGTTGCGGACGACCTCCACGTTGATCCCCTCGTAGCTCGACGCCGGATAACCGTAGTAAACCCACAGGAACGAACAAATCTGCATCCGCTCGCCCGGCGGCTTCAACGTCTCGACCCCATCCGGCACGATGCGCACGATCTCGCCGGGGCCGAGATACCGATCGAATTTGTATCCGAGGTTCACCAGCGCGCAGGTCTCCAGCGTCACCGCTCGGGCGTCGGACTTCCGACCGAGCACCAGCGGCGTCCGGCCGAGCCGGTCGCGGGCCGCGAAAATTTCGCGGCGGGTCATCAGCAACAACGAGCACGAGCCCTCGATCGCCTCCTGGGCCTGGGCGATTCCTTCCTCGAAACTGCCGCCGCGGTTGATCAACGTGGCCACCAGTTCCGTGGGATTGACGCCGTCGCCCCCCATTTCGGAGAAGTGTGTCGCGCCGCCCCGAAAAGTCTCGGCGGCCAATTTTTTCAGGTTCTGGATTCGCCCGACGGTGGCCAAGGCGTAGGTCCCCAGACGCGAGCCGATGATCAGCGGCTGGTCCTCGTAGTCGCTGATTACTCCGATGCCCAACGGGCCGTGCATTTTCCGCAAGTCGTTCTCGAACTTGCCTCGGAACTGGGCGTTGGTGATGTCGTGTATGGAGCGGAAGAACTCGCGCCGGTTGCGGACGGCCAGTCCGCCGCGTCGCGTACCCAGGTGGGAATGATAATCGGTTCCATAGAAGAGGTCGGCCGCGCAATCCTTTTTCGCCGCGACACCGAATACTCCGCCCATTATGGTCTCCTGCGTCTGTTGGGGTTGTTAATATTGACAAGCAGTAGGGTGCGTCCGCGACGCACCGATATTTTTGTTTGTGGTGCGTCGCGGACGCACCCTACTAGCTTTCGATCTCCGTTTCCCAGGCGTAAACGCCTGGGCTAGAGAAAAAGAGGAAAACAAGCGGGATCAAAATTCACCTTGATGTTCCTCGAATTCATCGTAGGGTTTCTGGGCGAGGTTCTCGAAGCGGGTGTGCTTGTCGAACCATGCCAGCTTAACGTCGTCGGTCGGTCCATTGCGCTGCTTGGCGACAATAACGTCGGCAATGCCCGCGATGCCCTTCTCCATCGCTTGCTCGCGGGTGTGGTAATATTCCTCCCGGTGTAGAAACATCACCACGTCGGCGTCCTGCTCGATGGCGCCCGACTCGCGGAGATGGCTTAGGCGTGGGCGATGCCCCTCCTTGCCCGCCTCCACCTGCCGATTCAATTGCGCCAGGCAAAGGACGGGAATTTCCAACTCGCGGGCGATACCCTTCAGCCGCCGGGCCATTTTCGCCACCTGTTCCTGACGCGGGTCGCGGGGATCGTCGGGCTGGATCAGTTGCATGTAGTCGATCACGATCAAGCCGAGGTTCTGCTTCCGCTTCAGCCGCCGGGCGGAGGCGGCGATTTCGGTGCAGCTTCGGAAAGGCGAGTCGTCGACCCACAGCGGCGCCTTGCCCAGCTTGGCCGAGGCCTCGACCAGCTTCTTGCGGTCCTCGCCCGACAGGAACCCGCTGCGGAACTTGTTGGCGTCGATCCGCCCCTGCGAACAGAGCATCCGCTGGGCCAACTCGACACGGGCCATTTCCAGGCTGACAAAGAGCGTGGGCACGCCCGCCTCGATGGCCACGTACTCGGCGATGTTCGTGGCCAAAGCGGTCTTCCCCATGCTCGGCCGCGAGGCCAGCACGACCAATTCCGAGTCGTGCAGGCCGCCGGTCAGGTTGTCGAGGTCCTGGAACCCGGTGGGCACGCCCACCCCCTCGCGGCGCTCCAACCGGGCGTCGATCCGATCGAACGCCTCGACCAGCAAATCGTGAATCGACGTGACTTGGTCATTGCTGCGCTGATCGTGAACGGCAAAGATCATCTCCTCGGCGCGGCCGACCATCTCGGCCGGGCCGAGCGTCGGCTCGTAGGCGTCGCGGAGTATCTCCGTGCTGGCGTGGATCAGGTCCCGCAGCGTGGCCTTGTCGCGGACGATCTTGGCATAGTATACGGCGTTGGCGGCGTGCGGGACCGAATGAACCACCTCGGCCAGATACGCGGCGCCACCGATGTGTTCGAGGTCGCCGGCCGTGCCGAGCCGCTCCAACAGGAGCGTGGAGTCGATCCGCTTCCCCTCGTCGTGCATCGCCAGCAGGTGGGCGTAAAGCTTCTGATTGGCATCCGCATAGAAGTCCTCGGGGCGCAGCACCAGCGCCACGTCGTCGCAGAGGTTCGGGTCCAACAGCAAGCTGCCGAGCGTACCCCGCTCGGCGTCGAGGTTGTGCGGCGGCAGGCGGTCGAGTATTTCGGAACCGACCCGGGCCGGGCCGCGGCCGGAGTCCGTGCGATATGCGGTAGCCATGACATCACCCATTAAGGGCATGAAAGAAAATAATTATCGAATTTGGGTGGCACGTCCCTGAGCGCAGCGAAGGGCGTGGTGAACGACCAAACCACGCCCTTCGCTGCGCTCAGGGACGTGCCACCCTCCGCAAGCGGTCTATCCGACCGTGCGAAGCCGCAAGCGACGGTTGACGCATGATAGAGGGTTGGAGAAGAACTGACAACCCTTGCGGCACGAGAGGTTGATAATTCATACCACGGTTTCTAATGTCTCCAATGTTTTTCGATCTGTTCGAGCGTTTTCCCTTTTGTTTCAGGAACCAACAACAAGACAAACAGGAAGGCTATCGGCGTCGTAAGGCCATAGAGCCAGAAAGTCGCCGTCGGGCCGGCGGATTCCAGCAACGGTGGAAATGTCTGGGCCACCAACGCGCAACCGGTCCACAACGAGAAGATGGAAAACGACATCGCCCGACCGCGGATGGCCGTGGGAAAAATCTCGGCCACGATCACCCAGCATATCGGGCCATAGGAAATGCTGAAAAACGCCAGATAGATTGCAAACGCGGCCACCAACCACATAGGCGATACGTGTTCGACGGCCATGAGGGCCCCGCAGACGGCCAACATCGCGCCGACACCGGCAATACCGCCGAGCAACAGCGGCTTGCGACCCAGCTTGTCGATTGTCAGCATTGCGGCCAGAGTGGAGACCGAGGCAACTACTCCGAACAGCACTTGCCAGGAAAGCGCCGCGTTTTCGCCCAACCCCACGGTTTTCAGCACCGTCGGTCCATAGTAAATGATAACGTTTACTCCACTGACTTGCGAGAGGAACGGCAACACAATGCCGATCAGCAACGCCAACCGCATCCCTCGACGAAACAACTGCCCGATCGACCCGCTCTCTTGGGCGATGGTTTCTTCAATCTCGGTCATTTCCCGGGCGGCGGCGTCTCGACCGTTTATTCGCACGAGAATATCCAGCGCCGCGGACGAGAGTCCTTGTTTGGTCAACCAGCGCGGGCTTTCGGGCACGAAGAACAAGAGCCAGAAAAGCACCACCGCCGGAAACACTCCGGCAAACAACATCCCTCGCCACACCTCGTCCACGAACATCCACCGCCAGACGCCCGAGCCGTAGAACTCGGGATACTGCCGCGCCATCTCGGCCAAGCCGTAGTTCGAGAGATATGCGGCCAGGATCCCGATCGTGATGGCAAGCTGGTACATCGAAATTAATCCGCCGCGAAGCCGTGCCGGCGAAATCTCGGAGATGTACAACGGCGAGAGCATCGACGCGATGCCAATGCCCATGCCGCCGACGAACCGTGCGACGACCAAGTGCCACGGCGCCTGCGGTATCGCCGACCCGATGGAGCATAGCATGAAGAGTACGGCCGCCAGCAGCAGGATTTTCTTGCGGCCGAAGCGGTCGCTTAGCGCGCCGGCAATCCCCGAACCGAACAGACAACCGATCAGCGCGGAACTGACAATCCATCCCTTCATCCATATTGTCAGCGAGAACTGGACATCCAGCGGGTCGATAGCCCCGGAGATCACGGCCGTGTCGAAGCCGAACAGCAGGCCGCCAAGCGCTGCCACGAGGCAAACCAGAAGTAAGTACGAAAGACTTCCCCGATTGTCGTGCATGAGCCGCTCCTTTCCAATTCTCCGCGTTCCGCGCGGCGTCGCGAAAGGGGACAGGTCCATGTTTTCGGCCGGCGTTTTTCTCGCCAAATACGTTTTCCAGCCGAAAAATGGACCAGTCCCCAACCGGCCGGTCGCGGCTTTTTCCTACTTCCCGTTGGCGGCGTCGAACATGGCGATAATGTTTTCCGGCGGGACGTCGGCCAAGATGTTGTGTACTTGCTGAAAGACGAATCCGCCACCGGGAGCGAGAATGGAGGTTTGCGTTTGAACGTGTTCGCGGATTTCCTCGGGCGTGGCGTGGAAGAGTGTGAATCGGGTATCGCAACCCCCGCCCCAAAACGTCAACCGGTCGCCGAATTCCCGCTTCAACCGGCGGGTGTCCATGTCGGCGCAGGAGATTTGCACGGGGTTGATCGCGTCGAGGCCGGCTTCGATCAGGTCCGGGATGAGAGGATGAATGCCGCCGCAGCAGTGGAGCATCACCTTCACGTCGGCCAACTCTTTCGCCCGCCGCCACATGCGGGCGTGTCGCGGCTTGAAGAACTCCCGGTACATAGCCGGCGAGATTTGCGGTCCGTCCTGCATACCCAGGTCATCACCGAACAAAACGCAATCGATGTACGGACCGACGGCGCGGAGAAACCGCTCCAAACTCACCAGATGGATTTCGACCAATCGATCGAGAAACTCGTGCGCCCGTCGCGGATTGCCGGCCAGGAGCATGAAGAAATTGTCGTTGCGGTAGAGAAACTGGCCGATCTCCAGCAGGTTGCCGCCGAACAGCCCGATGATTGCGAGATCGGTTTTCCCGCGGAGCTTGCGCGCTCCTTGAGCCAATACGCGTTGGCCGGCCGGGCCGGCCGTCAGCGGTCCGGGCGGGCTTTGCACCGCGCACCACATATTCTCGTCGAGGGCTTCGGGCAGCCGGTCGAAATCGTCGTTTTCTAAATAGGGCCAGTAGCACTGCTCGAAGTAAATGGCGCCGTCGGGCATTCGGGCCAACACCCGTCCGCTGCCGGACCGCAACACCCACTGCTTCTCCTGCCGCTCGGGCAAAGCCCAAGCGGGCATTTGGCAGGGCGTGCCATCGGGCAACGTCCAGTCGGCCCAATGCTTGTTTTCGAGCGCGAATCCCCGTCCCATTTCGATCGTGTCGACCTGGAACCGTTCAAGCACGTCATCGTCGATGATCGCCAACTGCTGGACGGGGTCGTAGACGCGGATCGGCCGAGGCTCGAAGCCCAGAGCCTTCCGCAGCCTGGGATACGCCAAGGCGGCAATGCCCGACGAGCGATGCCCGCCAAAATCGATTGGCACTTTGTCGGGCTGCCGATGACTCAGCGCGGCCAGTACACGTTCTCTTGGTGTCATGCTCGTAGCCCCATGAGGCGTTGTGCGAAGCCGCAAGCGGCAGTTGACGCATGATAGAGGGTTGGAGAAGAACTGACAACCCTCGATGCAAGTGGTTGCCGAATGGACGCTTACGATTCACCGGCGGGGTTGGCGTCCATCACCGGACGGCGATCTCGAACGTGCAGCACGGTGCGCCTTCGTGGCGGCAAGAGCCCCGACGGACTGGACGCCCGATCACCGCGCCGAGCATTTTCTGGTCGACTTGGCAGACATAAAGGTGGGGGCCGGCCATGCTGATAAAGGGGCAACTCCGTTTGTAAAGCGTCAATTTCCCGCCGTCGTCCTCCACGATGTCGACCAGCCTTCCCTCGGCCGTAAGCAGGTCGATCAGTTGTCGGAGCCGTTCCCGCGGCCTCTTGGCGGTGATCTTGCTGTTGTAGTGTTCGGCCAGCGAGCGGCTTACCCGATCGATGACTTTCTTAATCAGGTCGTCGCCGCCGAGATCGCGGACCGCTTGCCAAATCGCCGGCACCAGCAACCGCTGGTTGCCGACGAACAACAGGGCCAGGGCGGAATTTGTTGCTCGATAAAGGTGGCGCGGCCGACCTCGGCCGGCCGGCCGCTGGGTCTCCCGCTCGACGAACCCCGCCGCCTGTAGCTCGCCAAGTTGTTCGGTCACGGCGGTGCGCGTCACGCCGGCGGCACGTGTCAACTCGGCGACCGTCCGCGGAGGATTGCCCACCAACAGCTTCACGATTCGCAGGCCGGCGGCGGTGATTGTAACGTCGGGCATAGTACGCCGTTTGCTCCGTAAGGATAATAATAACATAATAATCTGTCATTCGCGGATCGACAACACCCCCTTCTGGACGGCGTGGCCGCGAGACCGGCAAGGGGTGGCGAACGCGGGATAGGGACATTATAATGGGAGAGTTCAAGAGAGTATCCGCACTACACGAGAGGTTCGCGTCAGAGTAAGTGGGTGTAGGATGGATTTCCTAATCCGTCCAGTTTTCGGGGACGGATTGGGAAATCCGTCCTACAGAATTGCACACGTTATTCATTTTCAGGCACTAATGAGTTGAGTGCGGGTAAACGGCGAACCGGATATTGCCTTCCAAGGGCCGATAAGTGGTATTTATACGTTGCACGGAAAGAAGTGAAACATTCTTCTCGGATGGAGAAGATAGTTGCACTTCCGGCCGTTCACCGTATAATAACCACCTCGAATTCCGCCGTTTATCCACGCCGATCATCACACCACGTCCATCATTTTTCAGGAGAAAAAAACAATGTCATCCACCAAGCGTTCGTCCACGCGTCGAGAGTTTCTGAAAAACACGGGCAAGGTCGCCGCGGCCTCGGCATTGACCGGCGTGGTCGTGCCGCGAGTCCACGCCGCCGAGGACAACACCATCCAGTTGGCCTTGATCGGCTGCGGCGCCCGGGGCACCGGAGCAGCGGCCAATGCCCTATCGGTCAACAACGGTCCGATCAAGTTGGTGGCGATGGCCGACGTCTTTCCAGATCGCCTTGAGGGGAGTCGCAAAGCGCTCTTGAAGAGAGAAAAATTCGTCAATCTAGTCGACGTACCATCGGACCGTCAGTTCATCGGGTTCGACGCCTACCGGAAGGCGATGGACTGCCTGAACCCCGGCGACGTGGCGATCTTCGCCTCCCCTCCGGCGTTTCGTTGGGTCCACTTCGGTTACGCCGTCCGGAAGGGCCTTCATGTCTTCATGGAGAAGCCGGTCACGGTCGATGGCCCCACCACCCGCAAGATGCTGACGCTGGCCGAGGAGGCCGACAAGAAGAACCTTAAAGTGGGCGTGGGGCTGATGTGCCGCCACAGCCGAGACCGCCGGGAACTTCTCGATCGGATCAAGGCCGGCGAACTCGGCCAAATCATCGCGCTGCGGGCCTACCGGATGCATTGGATCGATGGCTTCGCGCCGAGAACGCAAGGCATCAGCGAACTGCTGCACCAAGTGCAGCGGTTCCACAGGTTTCTCTGGGCCAGCGGTGGTTGGTTTAGCGACTTCTACATCCACAACATCGACGAGTGTTGCATGATGAAGGACGCCTGGCCGGTTCAGGCCCAAGCGCTGGGCGGCCGCCACTATCGCGGCGACTCCGTCGACCAAAACTTCGACAACTACTCCGTCGAGTACACCTTTGCCGACGGCACGAAGCTCTTCCTCTACGGCCGGACGATGCCCGGCTGCCACGAGGAGTTCGCCAGCTACGCTCACGGCACGAAGGGCTTGGCGCTGATCTCCATCGGAGGCCACAGCACCGGCAAGTGCCGCATTTTCCAGGGTCAAACCCCCGACAACGCGAAGACCGTCTGGAAATACTCACAGCCCGCGATGAACCACTACCAGTTGGAATGGGACGACCTGATCGAGGCCATCCGCCAAGACATCCCATATAACGAGACAAAACGGGGCGCGGAGGCCAGCCTGGTTACTTCGATGGGCCGAATGGCCGCACATACCGGCCGGGTCGTCACCTACGACGAGATGCTCAACTGCGAGCACGAGTTCGCCCCGGACGTGGACAAACTGACGATGGACTCGTCCGCTCCGTTGTTGGCCGGCCCCGACGGCAAGTATCCGGTCCCCCAGCCGGGGATCGTCACCAAGCGGGAGTATTGATCATAATACCTTGTTCCCACGCTCCGCGCGGGAACGAGACTATATGACGTTTAGGAGTTTTCAGTTGTCAGTTTTCAGTTTCCGGAAGATTACTGACAACTGATTACTGACAACTGTTTAGCGGCCGCCGGTACGGCGGCCCGCGATGAACTTGTTGCCATGAACAAGGATTTCGACTGCGTCCTGTGCGGCTCTTGCGTGGCCGATCTGCTGGTCAGGCCGGTCCCGTTGACCGCGCCGATCGGTCCCGGACGGTTGTTGCTGACCGATCCGGTCGAGGTCGTCACCGGGGGGATCGTTTGCAACTCGGGCATCGCCCTGGCCCGGTTGGGAATGAAGGCGGCCGCCTTCAGCTACGTCGGCCGGGACGATTGGGGACTGCTCATTCGCCGGCGATTGGAGGATGAGGGGGTCGATTGCGGCCGGCTGTTGACCCATCCGACCGCCGCCACCAGCACCACCGCCGTGCTGATCGCCCCCGGCGGCGAACGCAGTTTCGCTCATTGCGTCGGCGCGCCGAAGCTGATCGACAAATCTTTGCTGCTGGAGAACCTCGACCTGTTCGCCCGCAGCCGCATGATGCTCGCCGGCTACTACTCGCTGATGCCGCAGCTCGATCCCGACCTGCCCGAAGTCTTCTCGGCGATCCGGGAGACGGGCTGCCGCACCGCGCTGGACGCGGCCGGCGACGGCGGCACGATGCAACCGCTCGATCAAATTCTGCCGCACCTGGACCTGTACGTCCCGAGCCTCGACGAGGCCGTCCGCCAGACCGGCCGGACCGACCCGCGGCGGATCATCGATGTTTACCGCGGCTGCGGTTCGCCGGGTCTGTTGGGCGTGAAGCTCGGCTCGAAGGGGGCGTTGCTCAGTCCGGCCGCGGGCCGATACATCGAGATCCCCGCCGCTAGGCCGCCCGGCCCCGTGAGCGACACCACCGGCGCCGGCGACAGTTTTTTGGCCGGTCTGATCGCCGGTCTGCTTCGCGGTCTGGACGCCGCGGCCGCCGGCCGACTGGCCGCCGCCACGGGCGCATGTTGCGTAACCGGCCTCGGCGCAACGGCCGGCCTGCTCGACTTCGACCAGACGGCCGCCATCGCCGGTCTGTAATCGTAGGCCGTCCGAAAATTGGCCCGTTATACAGTCATTTAGCCCCGGGTGAATACACCCGGGGCACGGTCCGACGCGTCCAACCACTGCTGCCCGCCGTGTATTCACGGCGGGCTAAATGGGGATCGACCCGGCCTACTTGCCGAAGCGTCGAAAAGCTGATAAAATGATACGGTCCTTCCTTGGGGTGGCTGCCGGTACTGCTTGCGGCACCCGACGTTGTTTCCTTTAAGAGTGAAAGAGTTGTCATGCATCATCACGAAAAAGACGGTGCGACGTTTCGCACCCATTGTTGTCCCTGCGGCCAGCACGTTTCCGACGGAATCAGCCGTCGCGGGTTTCTCGGCGGCGCGGCCGCGCTGGGAGGCATCGCCATGACCGGCCTCTCGTGGTCGGTGCTGGCCGCCGAACAGCCGGAGGATGCGCCGCCGCCGGAGCGACGCCCACTGGTGGTCAAGCCGGTGTTGTGCTACGACATTCCCACTCGCCGCCCGCAAACCAGTTGGCGCGGTTGGGGCGGAGTGCAGACGCGGGAGGACGTCGATAAGGAGATTGCGCGCATTAAGAGTGAACTCGACGCGCTGCAAGCCGCCGCCGATTTTCCCGTGAAGTTCCTGCCGATTGCCTCCGTGCGAAACACCCAAGAATTGGTCGGCGCGAAGGACGAAATCGCCTCCGCTGATGTTGTGCTGTTCTATGCGGCCGGCGGCTGGGGCATCACGGGGATGGTCCGCAAGACGGCGAAAAACACAATCATTTTCTGCCGGCACAAGTCGGGCCCCGTGTACCTGTGGTACGAGGTCGTCAGCCCCTCTCTTCTCCGCCAGAATACCGACAAGCTCGCCGTCAAAGGGATCGACGAGCAGGACGTGGTGATCGACAGCCAGGAGGAGATTCTCTGGCGGCTGCGGTCGCTCTGCGGCTTGCGGAACACCGTCGGCAGCCGGATTCTGGCCGTCGGCGGTCCCGCCGGTTGGTCAACCCCCGCCGCGCCGAAATTGGCCCGGGAACGCTTCCAACTCGACATCCGAACGGTCTCCTACGACGAGTTGGGCAAGTTGATCAAGGAGGCCCGAACCGATCGGGCCGCGGTCGAGCGCGCCCGCCGACGGGCCGACGAGTACCTGAAACTGCCGGGCACCACCCTAGAGACCGACCGGAAGTTCGTCGACAACGCCTTCCTCCTGGAGCAAGTCTTCCGCGGCCTGATGAAGAAGGCCGATTGCCGGGCGATCACCATCAATGATTGCATGGGCACGATCATGCCGCTCGCGGAAACCACGGCCTGCCTGCCGCTGAGCACGTTGAACGACGACGGCTACCTGGCCTTCTGCGAGTCGGATTTCGTGGTCGTTCCCGCGGGCATCCTGCTGGGGAACATCTCCGGCAAGCCGCAGTTCCTCAACGATCCGACCTATCCGCACGATGGGGTGATTACGCTGGCCCACTGCACCGGTCCGCGGAAGATGGACGGCAAGACCATCGAGCCGACGCGGATTCTGACCCACTTCGAGTCGGACTACGGCGCCGCCCCGAAGGTCGAGATGCGCAAGGGGCAAGTGGTCACGAACATCATTCCCGCTTTCAATGCCGAGCGCTACGTTGGTCTGCGCGGCGAGATCATCGACGTCCCCTTCCTGCCGATCTGCCGCGACCAGATCGACATCCGCTTCACGTGCGACAGTCTGAAGCTGGCCGAGCGGATGCCCGGCTTCCACTGGATGACCTGCTACGGCGATTATCTGAAGGAGTTCGGCTATGCCCTGAAACGGGTCGGCATCCAGTGGGAAAACATGGGATAGAACCTCGTCCCCATGCTCCGCGTGGGAACGCACTGCCGCAACGCTCCGTCACCTCGTTCCCACGCTCCGCGTGGGAACGGATGCCCCGCAACCACTGGCGGTCTTACAAGGAGACGACAAGTGAAACTCGACGATTCCGGGGACACAAACCTATTATGGCTGTTTGAGTAATTTGCAACCGTTCACACCCTGGGGGCGTTTTTTGATAAATTGATCTGGACACACGGAGCGATTTCGGCGACATAAGTGGCATGTCGCTTGAAATTACGGAAGAAATCATCGCTCGCCAGACACTGGAAGCACAGGCCATCATCCGACTGTTGCTGGCGAAAATCGCCGAGTTGGAAGCGCGGGTCGAGCAGCTTGAACGAGGGCAAAAAACGCCCCAGAACTCCTCGCTGCCGCCTAGTGCTCTGTCAATCGTGTAGTGATAGGTTGGGGCGGCAGTTGTACTGCCGCCCCGTATCACCGTCCATCGGGGTGGCAGTACAACTGCCACCCCAACGAAACCCATCAAATCACGATTGACGGAGCACTAGGTTACAAACTGTCCGCCGACGCACTGTCGCAAGGAGAGAATGGACGCCCGCCCATGAGCATCAATCTGGCCTTTACGCCCTCTGGCCACGTCGTTGTCGCGGAGCGGACAGCCGAAGATGCCGGCTTCCTTGATAGCTCTGTGGATGCGGCCGTTGTCGGTCGGCTCAGCAGAATAGTAAAAGCCTTTGCGGCGTGCCAGGCGGAAGGGCTTTTTGCGCTGGCCACTGAGAGATTCGACGCCCCCCTGCCGCCCTCTCTGGCGTACTGGCGGGATTTTGCCGCAAAATACTTGACGGAACTCTGTCACACGCCAGGAACCACAGGTGCGGAGGTCGGCGAGCTTGCGCCGCCCCCATCCGCGGAATTGGTCGCGC
Source organism: Planctomycetota bacterium (assembly GCA_018897395.1). GTDB lineage: Bacteria > Planctomycetota > Planctomycetia > Pirellulales > Thermoguttaceae > JAHIKV01. Next base: position 19,606 of record JAHIKV010000186.1, read on the forward strand.
TGTTGTTGAGCCTTCCGCCCATGCAAGGCGCCGAGTATGTGACGGATGCTGCGTTGCAGGATGTTTGGAATGACTTGCACGGGTGGGTGCGCGACCAGGTTGCATCTTCCGGTCGGGATTTATCGGGTTTCTTGAAGGACCGAGCACCGCTCTGGCACCAAGTCGGTCGGGTCTGTTTTCATCTGGCCGAGAACCGCCGCGACCCAGAGTATCCCTTTGCCTTTTTGGCGACGTACGCACCGAGCCTGGCGGGCGGCACTCGGGTGCAGTACCAGCCGTTGAGTAAGGCCCTTCAGCAGTACGCCGGCGCCAAGGACAAGAAAGCGCTGGTGAAGCTGCTTTCGCCCGTTCATTTGGCTTCGCAGACAAGCGCGTTCGTCAAGGAACTGGTCGATTCGGGCGACGTCTACCAGCCGCTGGCTTGGACGCCTCGCCAGGCGTATCGGTTTCTCAAAGAAGTGCCGGTGTTCGAGCAGAGCGGCGTGCTGGTGCGGCTACCCGACTGGTGGAAGAAACGCCCGCGGCCCCGCGTGAGCGTGACGATCGGATCGAAGCGGCAGAAGAAGTTTGATTCCACGGCGATGCTCGACTTTAGGGTGCAACTGGCCCTGGGAGACGAGGAGCTTACGGAAGCCGAATGGCGCGAACTGCTCGCCGCTAACGAGGGCCTCGTGCTGCTCCGCGGCCAATGGGTCGAAGTGGACCGCGATAAATTGACCGAGGCACTGCGCCACTGGAAGAAAGTCGAAGCGGAGGCCGAGGACGGACTTTCGTTCATCGAGGGTATGCGCCTGCTGGCCGGCGCTCCGCGGGATCTGGGCGACGGCGACGATCAAAGCGAATCGCAGCGCGAGTGGTCGTTCCTCCATGCAGGCAACTGGCTTGCCGAGGTGCTTTCGGGCCTGCGAAGTCCCGAAAACCTGGAACGGGCCAAGCCGGGTGCTGAACTGAAGGCAACACTGCGAGCGTATCAGGAGACGGGCGTCGATTGGCTGTGGTTCATGTCGAATCTCGGCCTGGGCGCCTGTCTGGCCGACGACATGGGCTTGGGCAAGACGATCCAGGTGCTGGCACTACTGTTGATCCTGAAGAAGCAGCACAGCAGCAAACCGTCGCTGTTGGTTCTGCCGGCGTCTTTGCTGGCGAACTGGAAGTCGGAGATCGACCGCTTCACCCCGACGCTCCGCAGCAAGTTCATCCATCCGTCGGAGACCCCAAAGGATATTCTCGATCGGATCTCCAGCGATCCAACCCAGACGCTCCGCGATACCGACGTGGTTCTAACCACCTATGGGATGTTGCTGCGCCAATCCTGGCTGTCAGAGGTAGCCTGGCGACTGGTCGCTCTTGACGAGGCGCAGGCCATCAAGAATCCGGCGGCGCGGCAAACAAAGGCCGTCAAACAACTCCAAGCCGATGTGCGACTCGTGCTGACAGGCACGCCGGTCGAGAACCGGCTATCCGACCTGTGGTCCCTGTTCGATTTCTTTTGCCCAGGCTTGCTCGGCTCGCAGGAGAAGTTCAAACGATTCGTCAAGACCCTGGAGTCGCGTGAGCAAAACCGCTATGCGCCGCTCCGCTCTTTGGTCCAACCGTATATTCTCCGGCGGCTGAAGACCGACAAACGGGTTATCGCCGATTTGCCGGAAAAGACGGAGGTCCGAGCTTTTTGCGGCCTAGGCAAGCGACAAGCCGTCCTCTATGCCAAGCTGGTTAAAGAACTGGCCGACTCGCTGGAAGGGCTGGAGGGCATGAAGCGGCGCGGCCTGGTGCTGGCTTATCTGATGCGTTTCAAGCAGTTGTGCAACCATCCCAGCCAACTGCTGGGCGACGGGTGTTTCGATCCCGACGAAAGCGGGAAGTTTTCGCGGCTGGCCGAGATCTGCGAGGAAATCGCCTCGCGGCAGGAGAAGACCCTGGTCTTCACGCAGTTTCGTGAAATGGCCGAGCCTCTTTCCAACTTTTTGACGCGCGTCTTCGGCCGCGCGGGCCTGGTGCTGCACGGAGGCACGGCCGTCGGCCGACGGAAGCAACTCATCGACCGGTTCCAGCGTGAGGACGGCCCGCCCTACTTCGTGCTGTCATTGAAGGCCGGCGGCACGGGGCTGAACCTGACCGCCGCCTCGCACGTGATCCACTTCGACCGTTGGTGGAACCCAGCCGTGGAGAATCAGGCCACAGACCGTGCCTTCCGTATTGGTCAACGGCGCAACGTGCTGGTTCACAAGTTCGTTTGTCGGGGGACAATCGAAGAGAAAATAGATGCCTTGATCGAAGAGAAGACCCAATTGGCCGCCGACCTGCTGGAAGGCGGCGCCGAAAAACTGCTGACGGAGATGACCGATGCCCAACTGATCCAGTTCGTGTCGCTGGACATCGAAAAGGCTTCTGTGTAGGATAATCGCGGCCAACGCCGATCTCATGGCTCCCCCCGAAGGCGAAAAACAGGAGCAACGACGCCATGTCGTGGTATTACGATTGGAAACCCTACGTTTCGGTGGCCGAACGCCGCCGGCGGGCAAGGAAGAAGATGGACGCTCTGCGGAGGAAGGGAGTGGACATTCAGCCCATTACCATCGACGGCCGCAAGATCGCCAAGACTTTTTGGGGGGAAGCCTGGTGCGACCATCTGGAATCGTTCAGCGACTACGAGAACCGCCTGCCGCGCGGCCGCACGTACGTCCGCAACGGCTCGGTCTGCCACCTGTCCGTTGCCGAAGGCCGGATCGAAGCCAAGGTCAGCGGCACGGAACTCTACAATGTTTGCATTCAGATCAAGAAACTGTCGGCCAAGAAATGGAACGGCATCAAGCAGCGGTGCGCGGGGCAGATCGGCTCGCTGTTGGAACTGCTCCAGGGCAGGTTGTCTAGTCATGTGATGGGCGTGGTAACCGATCAGCGGAAAGGGTTGTTTCCACTCTCCGGGGAGATCTCTCTTCGCTGCGACTGCCCCGATGGGGCCGTGATGTGCAAGCACGTGGCGGCGGTCCTGTACGGTGTCGGCGCCCGGCTGGACCATAAGCCGGAACTGCTCTTTACGTTGCGCGGCGTCAATCACGAGGAACTGATCGCCGCCGATGCCGAGGCGGCCGTTTCGGCTGCAACATCTAGTGGAAAATCGAAACGGCTCGCCGCGGCCGAACTCTCCGACGTGTTCGGCATCGATCTGGACACCGGCAACCTTGAACCTCCATTGCAGTCCACCTCCAAGAGAAAATCGAAGAACGCGACGGCAAAGCCGGCAAAGAAAAGGCGTGTCAGGAAGACGGCTGTTGCCAAAAAAGCGCCCTGGGGTTCTCGGAGCAAGACTAGCAGAAAGACCATGAACAAAACCGCCCAGGAGAAACCGCGACACCGCAGTGTGCGAGCTGGTGAAATTGGCTGAACGCCATGCCGTCGATCCGACTGCAGACGATCAGACCGCACGCACTCTGCCCCTCAACTGCGGATCACGTTGTGCCGTCTAACCACCCCAACGGTTTTCGAAGCATAAGCGCGTCGGGAAGGCGAGCCGATTCACGCTCTTTGGTAAGCATTGTGAATCAGAGCGGCCAGAGTAACGTTGGGTTCTTCGCTTGGGATCAGCGGGGCTGGCTCAAGTTTCTGCGACTGGCTCGATCCGGTGGCCCAGGATGCAGAGACTGCCAACGACTTCACGCCCGACGAGAAAATCACCGGCCCCTGCACAGTGAGCCCCTAGAGACTAGACGAGTGGGTTCGTAACCGTTCACGGGTCGTGCATAACACAACCGTATGGTGAACGGTTACACATGAGACAAATACTCTACGGTGCGGCGTTGGTTGCCTGCATGATGTGGCGGCCCCAAGGGCTGCTGGGCGAGTACACGTTCCAGAAGGCTTACATCAACTCGAGCAGCGGACGGCGATGCGTTCCAAATGCTTCCGCTCTCCGCTCATCCCGCTCCCACGCCGCGGTCGGAGGCGTCCTGATCGCGGCCGTAGAGGGCGAGGACCGACTCGAACGTCGCCCCCGAGATTTTCCAGACCGGCTGTTCCTCGGTGTGGGCGTTGCAGTGGGCGGTCAGCAGCCGGTACATGAACTTGAACAGGTGCCGAGGCACGCGCAATGTGCCGAATGCGTCCATCAGACGCCGCTGGTCGAGGTCCTCGAAGAGGTCCAGGATTTTCGACTCCCGTCCGTCGGCGGCGCAGGCGGCGATCCGCGAGTTGGCCATGTCGTACAACGATTGGCCCGTCCAATCGAGCGAGCGGATCATGTTTTGCTTGTCGAGCCGGGCGCGTTGATGGAAGTCGCGGTCCTGCTGGTCGAGCATCCGCTCCAACTCGATCGGCAGGAGCATCTTCAGCCCAAGCCCCGGATGTTTGAGGAACTTGTTGTCCAGCATCGGCCAGACCAAGGCCCGCATCAGCTCGTTAGCGCCGTTGATCAGATGCGGCTCGTCGACGCGATCGACCAGAACCAAAATCCCGTCGAATTGCATCGAGCGGAGCACGCCTTGGAGCTTGGTCAGCAGTTCGTAGCGGTCATCGGTTCGCTGCCAGGCGGGCAACGGCTGGCCGACGATCTCGGCGCCGGGGAAGTTCAGCAACGTCCGGCAGAGGAGTTTCGTACTCCGGTTGAGCACGCGTGTATTGCGGGCGATCCGCCGCGCCTTCCACCACCAGCGCAGCAACCGCCAGCCGCGCGGCGCCCACGAAGCCGCGATCAGCAGGTAGGGCAACGGACGGCCGAACGACGAGAGTCCCCCAAACCAAGCGAACAGAGCGATCACCGCCACGGTGGCCAGAACGCCCAGGATCAGGTCCCATTTGGACGGCCACGTGCGGAACCGCAGCCGCTGGCGCAGACGGCGCCAACGCTGGAACGGGTTCTCGGCGGTCGATTGGTCGTAGCAGGCCGCCAGCAGCATAACGTCGCGAACCTGCGCCTTGTCGAGCCGCTCGACCGGCAGGTCCTCGTCGCGGGCGGCCGGATACCGCGACTGTTTGTTGCCCAATATCCGATCGGTCAACTGCGTAACGGCCAGCGAGAGGATGGCGTCGATATGGTCCCACAGCCGCCATTGACCGAGCATCCGGTCGGCCCGCCGCCGCCGGCCCGAGAAACGGTCGCGGAACCGATCGAGAAAGGCGTTGAAGTCGTCGTACTGGACGACGAATACCTGATGCTCTGGATGGTCGGCGTTGTAGTCGGCCAGATGTCGGGCAATTTGCAGGCGAATGGCCGTCTTGCCCGAGCCTTTATCGCCGAACACAACGGCCGTGGCCGGCTCCGAAGGGTCGCCGTATATTTTGTCCCAGGCGGGATGGAAGGAGTTGCGGATGCAAAAGCCCTTGAACACCAGGTCGGTCTGAGCGTCTTCGTCGGCAAAGGGATTCGAGGCGATCCCGTGATGGTCGAGGAAGGGTTGTATTCTCATTGGTTCGATAAGACCAAAAGGAGGATGGCGAACAGTAAGAGGACGGCGAAAGTCAGCCCGCCGATGAAGATGTACTGCGTGGTTCGGTCCCGGGTGCGGTGCTTTGCGGGACGGGTATGCAAGGGCGCGGCGACGAGTTCGGGGAGTATGGTTTCCAGGCCGGGGAACGACGCCGCCCGCGACAACTGCGGAAACACGTCCCCGGCGTCCCGCCAGTCGCGCCAGCCCTCGTGCCAGACGAGCGTTTCGACGGCGATGCGTCCCTCGGCCAACCAGGTCCGCATACAATCGGCGGTGGCCGGTCCAAACTGACCGCCCGAGGTGGGCCGGACGTACCAGACGACCTCGCCCGCCTCGGCCAATGGATCGGCGGACTCGGCCGGTGATGCCGCCGCCGAGGGGGCGGAATCGGCGGAAGGCGTTCGGGTGCGGTCGGGCGACGGCGCGGCCGCGGCAACCGTCGGAGAGCCTATTTCATCGACCGTCGCCTCGGAAGCTGCCGGAGCCTCGCATCCCCCCTCTTGAGATTGCGATTGCCGTCGGCGGAAACTGGGACGCGTGCTTTCCAGGGGAATCTGCATCTTAGCCCCGCAGAACGGGCAGATGCCATTCCGCCCGGCCTGAAAATCCTTGACGTTCAGCTTATGCCCGTTCGGACAATAAAAGCGTATGCCCATGATCGCCGCCGTTTCCCGTGTGGTTTGGTCAATTATACCTCTTTCAAGCAGTTGGTTCCATGCGGTGGGCAGCCGAACGGTCCTCGGACGGACGCCCCTACCATCGAGGTGGCGGCGTTGTGTCTGTAGGAGGCAATGATTATGATGAGGGTGTTCGGAAATTGGCTCGATATTACAGCTATTTAGCCCCGGGTGAATACACCCGGGGCACGGCTTGGTGCGTCAAACCACTCCTCCCCGCCGTGTATTCACGGCGGGCTAAATGGTATTCACGGCGGGCTAAGTGGAATTATTCCCGGACACCCTCAATGATTATGATAGCTGTTTTGATTCTGAGGCGGAGGCAGCCATGCGAATTGCCGTCGGAAGCGATCATCGCGGCGTGGAATTGCGGGCGAAACTGATCGAATATCTCAAAAAACTCGGGGAAGAGGTCGTCGATGTGGGGGCCGACGGCCAACAGCCCGTCGATTATCCCGACATCGCCGCCTCGGTCGCCCGGAAAGTGGCCGGCGGAGAAGTGGAGCGGGGTATTTTAGTTTGTGGAACCGGCATCGGAATGTGCATCGCGGCCAACAAGATACCAGGCGTCCGCGCCGCGCCTTGCCACGACAACATTACTGCCGAACTCAGCCGTCGGCACAACGACCTGAACGTGCTATGCCTTTCCGGCGATCTGATCGGCGAAAAGTTGGCCGACCGGCTGGTCGAGATATGGCTCAATACGCCGTTTGACGGCGGCCGCCACGCCCGGCGCAACGAAAAGATTGTCCAACTCGAGGGCCGCGGCGCCGTGCCCTGCGAGGAAGGGGTCGGGCTTTTGTCAAAGGCGCAACCTCATCCTTGAAATATCTCCGTAGGCCGGGTCGAGACCCGGCGCGGCCGGACAAAATGCCGGGTTACAACCCGGCCTAGTGCGCTTGTAAGTGTATCGAATCAGCAGGGTGGAAGTCCCTGTCGAAGTTGGGTCTGAACTTTGTAACCAATAGTAACTGCGTCCTCGTGAGAGGGGGTGGAGAGCAACTGGAG
>JAHIKV010000187.1 GCA_018897395.1 Planctomycetota bacterium
ACCTGTTGCAGGTAAAAGCCCTGCAACACTAATTTCCGTTCGCTAATGGCAAACCGCCGTGCGACGGAAAATTGCACTGACCATTGATTTCTCCAGTGGAAAGATACACAAGCTGGGCATTTTCTCAGAAAGTGCAGTCTCTTTTCCACAACAAAATCAATCCCGTCATGTCTACATCGGCGTGAAATGATCGGCGGATATAACATCTGAGTTTTTCACCCGTGGTCCATTTCAACTGATTCTGGTATCCTGAATATCGTGAACACCAGAGAAGAACCTACCTCCCCGACGCCGCATTTGGCCGCTCCTCCGCCGGACAACGGCGACGAAGAGTTGAGCCAACGGGTCCAATCGTTGCGTCTGCCGCAACATGCCGGCTCGGGCGGATCGGCCGGCGGCCGCGTAGGCTGGATTCTCTGTCTGTTGCTGGCCGGCAGCACGGCCGTACTCGGCTACTTGTTGTACGTCGAGCGTATGACACCCGCGCCGGAGCAAGTTGAGCAAGCCCAGTCGAACGCCCCGTCCAAGCCTCCGCCCGCGCGGGGACCGTCCGAGGCGACGGCCTCCTCGGGCAACGTCGCCCTGGAGGCGAAGGGGCACATCATCCCCGCCCACCAAATTCTCGTCAGCCCCAAGGTCGGCGGAATGGTGGTCAAGATGCGGATCATCGAGTCGCAACGGGTGAAGAAGGGGGACGTGCTGGCCGAGTTGGAAGACACCGAGTATCGCGCCGACCGGGACCGGGCAAAGGCCGTCCTGGAAGCGGCCAAGCAACAACTCGCCGAATTGGAGCGGGGGTTTCGCCCCGAGGAAATCGAACAGGCCAGGGCCGAGTTGGCCGAGGCCCAGGTGCAACTCGTGCAGCTAGAGGCCGACCATAAACGCGCCGCCGAACTGCTCTCGAAACGGGTCCTCTCGCAAGAGCAGTACGACCTGGCGTTGAGCAAATTCAAGGCGATGGAACGTCGCGTGCAGCGGCTGCAATTGGCGCTCGAACTCATGGAAGAAGGCCCGCGGATCGAGCGGATCAATATCGCCCGGGCGCAAGTCGGCCAGGCCGAGGCCGAGTTGACGAAGGCCCAATGGCGGCTGGACAATTGCATCATTCGCGCGCCGGTCTCCGGCACGATACTGGAAAAAAACGCCGAGGAGGGGAGCCTCGTCAATCCGATCGCCATGCAGGGTTTCTACAGCCTCTGCGAAATGGCCGACCTGTCCGACCTCGAGGTGGAACTGAAAATATTGGAACGCGAGATCAGCAAGGTCTTCAAGGGCCAGAAGTGCAAGGTCCGGGCGGATGCCTACCCCGACCGCGTTTACGAGGGCTACGTGTCGCGGTTGATGCCGACCGCCGATCGAGGCAAGGCCGCGATCCCGGTCCGCGTGAAGGTGAAAGTCCCCGCGGAGGAAGAAGGCGTTTATCTCAAGCCGGACATGGGGGCGCTGGTGTCGTTCCTGAATGAGGGATTAGGGATTGGGGATTAGGGATTAGAGCTACTACTCTCCGATTCACGACATCGTTGTTTGGCCGGCGTACAAACGTGCCGCTAAACTAAACGCAATGGAATTACCGAAAACATCCAATCTCTTGTATGATGCGGTATTTTCTTACTGCAACATCGTGCTCAAGTTCTAATCCCTAATCCCCAATCCCTAATCCCTCCCCTTCAGTTCTTATGAACAACCCAACCAACGACGGACCGATCGTCCGTGTACACGGAGTCCACAAGTTCTTTCGCCGCGGCAGCGAGCGGCTGGACGTGCTCAACGGCGTGACGTTGGACGTGCCGGAAGGGGAGTTTCTTGGTCTGATGGGCCCCAGCGGCTCCGGAAAAACGACCCTGCTGAACCTGATCGCCGGACTGGACAAGCCCAGCCAGGGCGAGGTTCGGGTCGGCGACCGGTTGATTTCCGCGATGTCGGAGGGGGAACTGGCCGGCTGGCGCACCCGGCACATCGGCTTCATCTTTCAGTTTTACCACCTCCTGCCGGTCCTCAGCGCCTACGAGAACGTGGAGTTGCCGCTATTGCTTCTGCCCCTGTCGGCAGCCCAGCGGAAGCAGCAGGCGACCACTGCGTTGGAACTGGTGGGCCTGTCCGACCGCGTCCGTCATCGCCCTGGGCAGCTCTCCGGCGGCGAGCAGCAGCGGGTGGGGATCGCCCGGGCCATCGTCACCGACCCGACGTTGATCGTCGCCGACGAGCCGACCGGCGATCTCGACGCCCACTCCGCCAAGGAAATCCTCGACTTGCTTTGCGAGCTGCGCCAAACGCTGGGAAAAACGATCCTCCTGGTCACCCACGACCCACGCGCCGCCGAACGGACAAACCGGCTGATGCACCTCGACAAGGGACTGCTGGTGGAACAAAGGCTGTAGGCTGGAGGCTGGAGGCTGGAGGCTGTAGGCTGGAGGCTGGAGGCTGGAGGCTGGAGGAAGTATGATGTAACGGACAAGGCGGACCAATTCCTCTATCCTCCAGCCCATTGTTTCCAACCTCCAACCTACAGCCTAAAGCCTCCAGCCTACAGCCTACAGATGAAGTATTTCAAGCTGATCTTCCGCAACATCGGCCGCAACCCGCTGCGGTCGTTGCTTACTTCGCTGGTGACGATCGTCCTGGTGTTCGTGGTCACCATGGTCTGGTCGATCCTTTGGCTGCTGGACATCGTGACGACCGAGAAGAGCGAGAACTTCCAGGCGATGGTGACGGAGCGGTGGTCTGCGCCCAGCCACATACCGCTCAGTTACGCCGAAGTCCTCGGCCGCGGGGCCGCGCGGAACCCAGGCGACGTGAGGCCGCTGGATTCGATGACCTGGCAATTCTACATCGGCACGCTCGACCCCGAGGATCCCTCGAGCAAGAACATGATGTTCACCATCGCCTGCGATCCGGACAAGATCGCCGCGGTGAAGGAAGGCAAGTTTACCACGATGATGGAGGGGCTCGAATCGTTGGCCGACGGCCAAGAAGACCAATTGATCGCCGACGTCGCCAAACTGAAGGACGCCCCGCGGGGAATTATCGTCGGCCAAAACCACCTGAAAATCACCAACAAGCGGATCGGCGAGCGGTTCAAGCTGACGGGCGTCTCGATCACCAAGGGCCTCGACCTGGAGTTCGAGATCGTCGCCGCGTTTCCGCCCGGCCGATACGACACCATGGCCGTCTTCAACCGCGAATACTTCAACAACGAACTGGACGCCTATCCTCGGAGCCACAACGGACAGAAACATCCGCTCGCCGATCGGAGCTTGAACCTTATGGTGCTGAAGGTCGCCGATTCGGCGGCGTTCACCCGGCTGGCGTCGCAGATTGAGAAATCGCCGGAGCTAAGCGATCCGGCTATCCGTTGCGAAACGATGGCCTCCGGGCTGGCCTCGATGTTGGAGATGTTCCGCGACCTGATCTGGGGCATGCGTTGGATGCTGGCTCCCGCCTGTCTGGCGACGATCCTGCTGGTGATCGCAAACGCCATCAGCATCAGCGTGCGTGAACGCCGGCTGGAACTGGCGGTGTTGAAGGTGCTCGGCTTTCGGCCCTATCAGATCATGGTCCTGGTGTTGGGCGAATCGATCTTGCTGGGCGCCGGCGCGGGACTGGTCAGCGCCGCGCTCAGCTACGGCGTAATCAACTGGGGGATGGGCGGAATCGCATTTTCCATCGGATTCTTCGATCGGTTCATGGTTCCGGTCGATGCGTTCTGGTGGGGGCCGGCCGTCGGCGGATTGGCCGCGCTGCTGGGCAGCTTCTTGCCCGCCTGGACAGCCAGAAGCGTGAAAGTGGCCGAAGTGTTCTCGAAGGTGGCATAATGAAGGTAGGGTGCGTCCGCGACGCACCATAAACAATATAATCGGTGCGTCGCGGACGCACCCTACGATGTTCCGCCATGATTCTGAAACTTCTGGCCGTTGCCGTCGCGCTGATGCTGCTGCTCTGGGGGATTGGAAAAATCCCGCTGAGCTACAACCTGCGCAACCTGACGGTCCGATGGAAGACCACGCTGATGACCGCGCTGGCCTTCACCGCCGTCATCGCCCTGCTGACGGTAATGATGGCCTTCGTGGAGGGAATGAAACGGATGACCGAGGGGACCGGCCGGCCGGACAACGTGCTCGTGCTCTCCGACGGCGCGACGGACGAAGGCATCAGCAACCTTCCGATCGGCGACCTCTCGGAGATCGAAAACCTGCCCGAAGTCGCCCGCGCCGAAGACCGGCCGTTGGCCAGCCGCGAGGCCTTCATGGTGGCGATTCAATCGGCGCCAACCCCTTCCGGCGGGCGGCCGAAACGCCGCTTCCTCCAACTCCGCGGCATCGAAGACCCTCGACTGACCGCCTGGATCCACGACCTCGAACTGTTGCCCGGCGGAAGTTGGTTCTCCGAGGCGGGCGTCCAGGAAGCGCCGGCCGACGGCGACACCCCCGCGCCGATGATCCAGGCGGTGCTCGGCGAGGGTGTGGCCCGCGAACTGGGGCGCGACCGCACTCCGCAACAACTCGCCGCGGCAAAAAAACCCGACCGACTCGACGTCGGCGACACCTTCACGCTCGGCAACCGGACGTGGATCGTCGTGGGCGTGCTCGACTCGGCCGGCTCGACCTTCAATTCCGAAATCTGGGCCAAGCGATCCTTGGCCGCCGCGATGTTCGGCAAGGAAAACTACACCACGCTGGTACTCCGCGCTAAAGACGCCGAAACCGCCAAACGCCTGGAAACGTTTCTAGCCGAAGGCTACGAAAAAGCGGCGCTCAATCCAAAAGTGGAACTCGATTTCTACAAGGACCTTTCCGAGACGAGCGCCCAGTTCTCCTACGCCATCGGTTTTTTAGCGATAGTGATGTCGATCGGCGGAATCTTCGGCGTGATGAACACGATGTTTGCCGCCGTCGGCCAACGGGTGGGCGACATCGGCGTGCTGCGGCTGCTCGGCTTCAACCGCCGGCAAATCCTCGTCTCCTTCCTGCTCGAGTCGCTGCTGATCGCATTGATCGGCGGATTGCTCGGCTGCGCGATCGGCTCGCTCAGCGACGGCTGGACCGCCAGCAGCGTGGTCGGCGGACACGGAGGCGGCAAGTTCATCGTCCTGCAATTGGCGGTAGACGCCGAAATCATCGCCACCGGCATATTGCTCAGCCTATCGATGGGCCTGCTCGGCGGACTCCTGCCGGCGCTTTCGGCCATGCGGCTTAGGCCGCTCGATGCCCTCAGATAGAGAGCCGATATCTCACGCCGGACGATTTCAAAAAAAACTCTCGGAACGTGTTTCAAAATCATTCATTTAGCCCGCCGTGAATACACGGCGGGCCGGATTGACCGTGAAAAACCGCTTGCCCCGGGTGTATTCACCCGGGGCTAAATACGGATATTTCAATTTCAAAACACGTTCTCAGTTTCAAGCAGTGGCACACATTGGTGAAAAAGGCAGGTTGGGACTGCCGGCGGGGCTTGCCCAATCGATGCAATTTCAGTACAATGTTCGGCCGTAAGTGAAAGTGGCTTTTTCCACGCTGAAAACTGTCGTTTGGGGCCAATATAGCCGATCAAAAATCTAATCGGCAACGAGGCCGGAGTGGCGGAATGGCAGACGCGCTGGATTCAAAATCCAGTGGCCTTCGGGCTGTGTGGGTTCAAGTCCCACCTCCGGTACTTTTTTATTGCGCCGCGGGCGCGACCGCCAAAGCGCGGCTTTGTGTTGGAACCGCTGCAAGGGGGCTTTCCGGTAATCCGCCATGCCCAAGAGCAAAATACTCATCGCCGACGACAACCACACCAACGTCGAGTTGTTGGAGGCCTACCTGGACGGCGTGGACTGCGAGATCGCCGTGGCCTACGACGGCCGCGAAACGCTGGCCAAGGCGGCGGAGTTCCAGCCCGATCTGATCCTGCTGGACATCATGATGCCGAAACTCAGCGGCTTCGAGGTCTGCAAGACGCTGAAGCAGGACCCCAACGCCCGGCAGGTGATGATTCTGATGGTCACCGCTCTGAACGAGCTGGGCGACATCGAGCGGGCAGTGGCCGCCGGCTGCGACGACTTTCTCAGCAAGCCGGTCAACAAACTCGAACTGGTCAAGCGGGTGGAAAACATGCTCAAACTCCGCCACGTGACCGATGAGTTGGAACGGCTCCGCCGCTATATCGACAGCATGGAAGATTCGACCCGCCCGGAACGCCTGCGGCAATAGCCCTATTTAACATCAGAATAACAACGTGATTTTAACGCCCCGCGACCGCAGTCGCGGGGCGTTTTTTTCGCATTGGATTTCTGAGAGTCAGTAATCTCACCATTCCGCTCGGCATGGTACAATAGAGAGATGGACCAAGCGCGGAACGGGTTGTTGGCGAGCATCATCTGTTTGACGTTGGTTGCGTCCGCGATGTCGCGGCCCGCAGCCGGCGATGAAACGTTGCGCGCGGCGCTCGATCTGAGGGCGAAATACGCCGCCGACATCGAGCAATTGGCCGCGTGGTGCGACGAGAACTCCCTGGCCGAAGAGGCGCGGAAAACCCGGCAGGTTCTCGGCCCCAACGATCCACACAAGCTCTACGTGCCGGTGCTGCCGGACGAGGTCGAACCGCCGAAATTGCCGGCCGAGGCGCCGCCGAAAGTCGCGGAGTGGGACTCTCGACTGTGGCGTTTGCGGCGCAGTCACGCCGCCGCGCTCTACGAGCTGGCCCGTCGCGCGGTCCGTAGCGGCCACGCGGGACTGGCCTTCGAGCTGGCCCTGGCGGCGATCCAGGCGAACCCCGATTACGAGCCTGTCCGCCGATTGTTCGGCTACCAGAAGTACGGCGGTCGGTGGCGCACGATTTATGAAGTGCGAAATCTGCGCGCCGGCAACGTCTGGAGCGAGAAGTTCGGCTGGATGCCCAAGGCCCGACTCCGCAGATATGAAGGAGGCGAACGTTACGCGAACGGCCGATGGATATCCGCCGCCGAGGACGCCGAGCGGCGCCGCGACATCCGCTCCGGCCGGGACGTGGAGACCGAGCATTACACGATCCGCACGAACCACGGCATCGAGGCGGCCGTGGCGCTGGGCGTGAAGCTCGAACGGCTGTATCGCCTCTGGCAGCAACTCTTCATTCGCTACCACGCCTCGCAGGCCGACGTGGCGGCGCTGTTCGACGGCCGGTCGAGGCCGGGCGCCGTCGCCGCGCCACGCCACAACGTCGTCCTTTTCCGCGACCGCGACGACTACAACCGCTCCCTGCGGGCGGCGATGCCGAAGATCGGAATCTCCACCGGCGTGTACGTCGAGCAGACGCGCCGGGCGTACTTCTTCGCCGGCCCGGAAAGCGACGACCGCACGTTGTATCACGAGGCCACGCACCAGTTGTTCCACGAGTCGCGCCCGGTCGTGCCCGGCGTGGGCCGAAAGGCGAACTTCTGGATCGTCGAGGGGATCGCCATGTTCATGGAGTCGCTGTGCGAGGAGGACGGCTACTATGTGCTGGGCGGATTCGACGACGAGCGCGTTCATGCCGCCCGACACCGATTGCTGCACGACAATTTTTACGTGCCGTTGGACGAACTGGTCGGCTACGGCATGGATAAGTTGCAGAAGGACCCCCGAATCGCCACGCTCTACAGCCAGGCGGCCGGCCTGACTAACTTCCTGATCTTCTACGACGGCGGCCGTTACCGCGACGCGGTGGTCTCCTATCTGTCGGCGGTCTACACGGGCCGCGACAACCGCGACACGCTGGCCCGGCTGACCGGCGCGAATTACGCCGAGTTGGACGAGCAGTACCGCGAGTTCGTCGAAGGAAAAAAGGCGACGGCGGAAGGGGGGAAATAGGCGGCGGTCGTCAGCGCCGCCAGGTGAGCGTTCCGTACACGCCACGGCGGACCTCCTCGGTCCGTCAAATCACTGGCATAATGCCTCGTCCGTTTCATGCTACGGCTCCTTCCTTCGATTGGTCCCAAAGGCAGGGAGCCGTAGCAGATTTTCGCTATTCAGAGGTTCAAAAACATCTCTGCCAAACAACGACGGCAAATCGTCGCCGCGGTGCGACGTGGAACTTCTCGGCGTGCGGTAGCGGCTCGCTTCGGGATCGCCCTGTGCATTGTGCAGCGATGGTATCGCCGTGCCCAAGGTCAAAGGCTCGGTCGCGTGGATTGGAACGATCTTTCCTCGGCTCCCCGCCGGACTCGACGTACCGACGCGGCCAGCGAGCAGCGGGTGCTTACCATCCGACGCCGGCTGAAGGACCGCAGCCCGTTGGGAGAGTATGGTGCGGCGGCCATTCGACGCAAAATGGAAGCCCGGCATATCTCGCCGTGTCTCTCGATTTCCACGATCGGTCGGATTCTACAGCGTTGTGGCGCCCTGGATGGTCGGCGGCGGATTCGTCGGCCGCCACCGCCGCGAGGCTGGTATCCGCCCTTGGTCGCAGCCGCGAAGACCGAGTTGGACAGCTTCGATACGATCGAGGGTTTGGCAATTCGTGGTGGACCACAGGCGGCTGTTTTGACGGGAATTTCGTTGCATGGCGGGCTGCCAGCGGCGTGGACGGTCCGGGCGGTGAGTGCGAAAGCCGTGGTCGATGCGTTGGTCGAACACTGGCGATCGGTAGGGCTTCCCGGCTATGCCCAGTTTGACAACGACAACCGTTTCCAAGGCCCTCGCCAGTACGCCGATACGGTGGGACGGGTCATCCGGTTGTGCCTGAGTCTGGGGGTAACGCCGATCTTCGCGCCGCCAAACGAAACCGGCTTTCAGGCGGCTATCGAGAGCTACAATGGTCGTTGGCAGGCAAAGGTGTGGTCGCGATTCAAGCACCCTTCGATACCCGGTCCGGCCGAGCGATCGAGCAAGTACGTTGCGGCTGCTCGTCAGCGCAGCGCCGCTCTCGACGTCGCCGAACGCCTCGGGCAATTCATAGACGAAATCGGCCGGCGCGACGGCGTACTCGGCGTATCCGCCGTCGGCGTGATAGCCGGTGAATTGGGCCGACTGGCAGAGATTTTCTTGTCCCTTGGTGCAGAAGCCGCACTCGCCGCACGTGTGGCGCAGCCAGGCGACGCCCACCCGCCGGCCAACTTGCAGCGGTTGCGAAACCGCAAGCGGTTGATGCGAAGCCGCAAGCGGCGGACCCAGCTTGTCGATCGTGCCGACGATCTGGTGGCCGGGGACGATCGGCAGCTTTTGTTGGGGCAAATCCCCCTCGATCACGTGCAGGTCGGTGCGGCAGATCGCGCAACAGCGGACGCGAATCCGCACCTCGCCCGGGGCCGGCTCGGGCGTCGGCAGATCGACCAATTCCAACGGCGACGAATCGATCGGCGCGATACGGCGAAGGAGCATGGCTTTCATGGCAATTCCCGTCCGCCGGATTCCGATTATTCGGGATATTGCGTTCGACGAATGATTTTCACCAGGTGGTAGCCGAACTGCGTGCGGATTGGTCCGTGGACTATGCCCACCTCGGCCTCGAAGACCACCGAGTCGAACTCCGGCACCATTTCGCCTGGGCCGAACTCACCCAGCTCGCCCCCTTGTTCACCCGAAGGACACTGCGAATGTTCGCGGGCCATTTCGGCGAAGTCGGCGCCGTCTTGAATCTTCGTTTTGATCTTCTCGCACGCCTCCTCGGTTTCCACCAGAATGTGTCGCGCGGCGGCTCGGACCATCTCTGTTCTCCTTGTAATTTGGAAGTGCGCATGATACTCGATCATGCGAGTTCGGACAAGTCGAACCGCTCTCGGGCGGCGTCTGCCGCGGCCTGAATTGTCTACCTGCCTGGTGGATTATCGCTTGAACGTCATGCGAAGCGCCGCGCCGGCCATGCGTCCAGGCGCGGCGGCAATTGCTCGGGGCGCGCGGTCCCCGTGGCGGCCAATTGTTCGACGGCAATCGAAGCGACTAACAGCCTGTTGAAAAAGGGTGCCACTGCCGGCTTGCCCAGCAGTGCATGGGGAAAACTCCCGGAAAAACACTGCTGGACAAGCCGGCAGTGGCACCCAAACTCCCAAAGCCGACTTTTTCAACGGACTGCTAAGTTCCCCATCAGCGCGGCGTCGGAAAAGGACGTTGACAGTTGCGCATAACGTATAATAATTGGAGAGTGAGTCCGGGAGTTGTCCGATTTAGTGAATGTTTGAGATTTAATATCGCACGTTTAGCAGCCGCCGGTACGGCGGCGTGCGGTAGAACACGGGTCGCCGTGCCAAAAGGCCGCTAAACGGATACGACATTCGTTTCCTGGGTTTCGGAGGCGTCATTGCAATGAGCGATTGCCCGGACCAGTTCGACGCCGACGCGTTGGGGCGCGTATTGGCCGAGGCCTCCGCCGATTTCGTTTGTCTGACGACCTCACACGGCGAGCCTTTCTATCTCAACCCGGCCGGCCGGCGGATGGTCGGGTTGAGCGAAGAGCGGCCCGCCTCCGGGATCGCGCTCCGCGATTTGTACGACGACCGCTCGTGGACGGAGTTGCGCAACGTCGCCGTGCCGAAGGTCAACAAGACCGGCCGCTGGGAGGGGCGCGGCCGGCTTCGCAACGCCGGCTCCGGCGAAACGATCGAAGTTCACGCCCGGATGTTCCGTTTCAAGTCGAGCGAGTCCGGACGGCCCGTTTGTCTGGCGATCGTTCACCGGCGGATAGAGGAGGAGTCGGACCCGCGGAAGGCGTTGGCCGAGGCCCAGGCCCGAAAGCGGGCGATACTCGAATCCTCCCTCGATCCGATCATCACGATCGACCACGAGGGGGTCGTTACCGAGTTCAACAAGGCGGCGGAGCAATGTTTCGGCCATTCGCGCGAGAAGATATTGGGCACGAAACCATCCGACGTCCTCTTTCCGCCCGGCGACGGCCCCGGTCAACAGGACCGCATCGACCGCTATCTGAACGTGGGCGAAGGGTCGTTGCTTGGCCGGCGGGTCGAGGTCGCGGCCGTCCGCGCCGATGGCGAGATATTCGACGCCGAAATGGCCATGACCATCAGCCAGGAGCAAGGCGCCCCCGTGCTGACTTTTTTTATCCGCGACATCAGCCGGCAGAAGAAGGCCGAGCGGGAGCAAGCCCGATACGCGGCCGAGTTGGAGCGGTCGAACCGCGAGCTGGAGCAGTTCGCCTACGTCGCTTCCCACGATCTGCAAGAGCCGTTGCGGAAAATCCGCACGTTCAGCGACCGCCTGCAAATGAAGTACGGAGACAAGTTGGACGAGGAGGGCAACGATGCTTTTCGGCGGATCCAGAACGCCGCCGGGCGGATGCAGGCCCTGATCGACGGTCTGCTCTCGCTCTCGCGGGTGACCACCCAAGGGCAAGACTTCGTCGCCGTCGATCTGGAACAGGTGGCCCGAGAGGTCGTCTCCGATCTGGAAGTGCAGATCGAGCGCGTCGGCGGCCGGGTCGAGTTGGGCCGCTTGCCATCGATCCAGGCCGATCCGGTGCAAATGCGGCAATTGCTGCAAAACCTGATCGCCAACGGGCTGAAGTTCCACCGCGTCGACGAGCCGCCGGTGGTGAAAGTGTACGGCCGCTTTGCCCACGGGCGCACGGAACGGCCGGCCGGACTCGCACCCGGCGAGGAACGGTGCCGGGTCGTGGTCGAGGACAACGGCATCGGCGTCGAGCAAAAACACCAGAAGCGGATATTCGACGTTTTCCAACGTTTGCACCCCCGCGACGTGTTCGAGGGGGTGGGGATCGGGTTGGCGCTGTGCCGCAAGATCGCCGAACGCCACGGGGGCGAGATCGCCGTCCGCAGCGTTCCCGGCCGGGGAAGCGCGTTCGAGGTCGAACTGCCCGCCGCCCACGTTAGTTTGAGGCAATAAGGCGTGACATGGCCGAAAGACACGTGAAATTATTGTTGGTCGAGGACGATCCCGACGACGTCTGGATGATGCGCAATCTCCTCGGCGACCGTTGGGACGAGCCGTTCGACATGGTCCACGTCGAATTGCTCTCGGCGGCGGTCGAACGCTTGGCCGAAGAAAGTTACGACATCATCCTATTGGACCTCACGCTGCCCGACAGCCGGGGGCTGGAAACTTTTTTCGCCATGCACGCGCAGGCGGGCGAGACGCCGATCGTCGTGCTCTCCGGCTGCGACGACGAACAGATCGCGGTGAAGGCCGTGCAGGCCGGCGCACAGGATTACCTCGTCAAAGGGCAGGTGAACGACCGCATACTGGTCCGTTCGATCCGCTACGCCATCGAGCGCGGCCGGCGGCGCCGCGCCGAGGAGGCGGTGCGCGACACCTCGGAGGAATTCCGGGCGGCACGGGAAATCCAACGGCGGCTCTATCCCGCCAAACCGCCCGACCTGCCGGGGTTCGAGATCGCCGGGGCGCTCTTTTCGGCCAAATCAACCGCCGGCGACTACTTCGACTACATCCCCATGCTCGACGGTTGCCTGGGGGTCGTCCTGGGCGACGTCAGCAGCCACGGGATGGGACCGGCGCTGTTGATGTCGGAGACGAGGGCCTGCCTGCGGACCTTGGCCGAAATCCACGGCGACGTGGGCGAAATCCTCACCCGCGCCAACCGTCTGCTGGCCGCCGACGCCAGCGATCAACACTTCATCACCTTGGCGATGGCCCGGCTCGATCCCCGCGACCGGTCGATGGTCTACGCCAGCGCGGGCCAACGCGGCTACCTGCTTCATCCGGGTCTCGACGTGACGGTCCTCGACAGCACCAGTCTGCCGTTGGGCGTTCGTGCCGAGACGGTTGTGCCGGCGGCGGCCTCGATTGCACTGCAACCCGGCGACTTGCTCACTTTTTTCACCGATGGGGTGGTCGAGGCGGAATCGCCCGGCCGGGTCCGTTTCGGGGTGGCTCGGGCGCTTCAGGCGATCCGCTCCGAGCGCGACAAACCTCCGCGAGAGATCATCGAGGCCCTCCATCAAGAGATTTTAGGTTTTTGCCGCAACCAACCTCTCCGCGATGACGTCACGGTCGTGATCGTGAAAGTTACGGACTCCTTTCGTGGCCCGTGAGTCGAGGACCATGACTTTCAACAAACGTCATCCGCCCGTGGGAGCGCGGTCCGGAACGCTCGCCATCCGGGGGGGCAGCGGCGGAGACCGTTTGCCCCGGGTGTATTCACCCGGGGCTAAATACGGTATTTCCCCCCTTGCGGCGAGGGATATGGGGTAATTGGGGAAAATTTTGTGTAAGTATAATGGGAACAGCGGCTTTGGGAAGCAATACCCATATTGACAGGCACGGGGAGATAGCTATAATCGAGGGCAATTGGCAAGTTCGGCAATGTTGGAAGGGCCGGACGATCTTACCGTTTGCATAGAGCCTAGGGATGTAAAGAGTTTGCGGCAGTCGCGAACTCAGGGTGAACTCTCAAGCCAGTTTGACAAGGATGGTAAAGTAATTATGAAAACAGTGTTCACTACCGGCGAAGCAGCCAAGATATGCAAGGTTTCCCAGCAGACCATCATTCGCTGTTTTGACTCGGGGCAACTGAAGGGTTTCCGCGTGCCGGGGAGCCGGTTTCGACGCATCCCCCGCGAACAACTCTTTACGTTCATGCGCGACAACGGCATCCCCACCGACGCCCTGGAGAGCGGCAAGCGGAGGGTGCTGATCGTCGACGACGACGAGGAGTTGGTCGAGTTGATTACCGACGCCCTGGATCGCGACGGACGGTTCGAGACCCGCAGCGTCAACAACGGCTTCGACGCCGGCATGATGGTCAAGGAATATCGCCCCGACCTGATCGTGCTCGACGTAATGCTTCCGGACATCAACGGCAAGGAAGTCTGCCAGCGGGTCCGCGGCGACAAGAGCATGGACGACGTCCGCATCATCTGCATCTCCGGCATGGTCGAGGAGGACAAGGTCAGCGAGTTGAAAACGGCCGGCGCCAACGACTTCATGCACAAGCCGTTCGAGGTCGAACGGCTCGTGGAGCGGATGTGCCAACATCTGGACATCGAGGTGATCGCCCACGCATAGGCGTTTGAAGTCGTCGGAAGCATCCGCCGAACCGCTTGCGGTTTCGCAAGACGAGCGTCGTTGTATGCCTGCAAATCGCACCGCTCATGGAAGGCTCGCCGTCCATTACCGACCAGCTTGCCCGGCTGAAAGTGCTGGAGTCCGACTTCCAACAGGCTCTCGACGCCGAAAAACTCGAGGCGATGGCCGAGTTCGCCGCCGGCGCCGGCCACGAAATCAACAATCCCCTGACGGTCATCTCGGGCCGGGCGCAACTCCTGCTGCGCGAAGAGACCGATCCCGAGCGGCGGCACGCACTGGCGCTGATCAGCGCCCAGGCGATGCGGGTCCACGAGATGATCGCCGACATGATGCTTTTTGCCCGGCCGCCCCGCCCCGAGCTGCAACCGGTCGACGTCGTTGAGCTAGTCGACGAAATGATCGTCGAACTGAGCCATCGTTGCGAGCGGCAGGAGACGACGATCCGACGCACGGCGGCGAAAAAGGGGACAGGTCCAATTTGCCGGAACGGCCCGGAGGGTGCTGAGCACAAATTGGACCTGTCCCCTTTTTCGCCGCCGGTCTTCGTCGAGGCGGACCCCGTGCAGATCGGCGTGGCCTTGCGGGCAATCTGCCGGAACTCGTTGGAGGCCCTTCAGAGCGGAGGCTGCATTGAAATCCGCATCGCACACGAAGGACGGCAAGATTCCACGGGCGAAGTCCTGATTTTCATCCGCGACGACGGACCGGGGATCAAGCCGGAAGAGCGCCGCCACCTGTTCGACCCGTTCTACTCCGCCCGTCAAGCCGGCCGGGGATTGGGGCTGGGCCTCTCGAAGGCTTGGCGGATCATCGCCAACCACGGCGGCCGGATCGAGGTCGACAGCCAACCCGGTCGCGGGGCGACTTTCACCGTCAAGCTGCCCTCGCTCGCGGATACTCAAAACCCGTGAGTTGTGTTGCGGCCGTGCCACATTTTGAGATAGATGAGGGTGTCCGGAAATTATTCCATTTAGCCCGCCGTGAATACCATTTAGCCCGCCGTGAATACCATTTAGCCCGCCGTGAATACCATTTAGCCCGCCGTGAATACCATTTAGCCCGCCGTGAATACACGGCGGGGAGGAGTGGTTTTTCGCACCAGACCGTGCCCCGGGTGTATTCACCCGGGGCTAAATACCTGTTATTGCGGGCCAATTCCCGGACACCCTCAGATAGATTCTTAAAACACTTCCGTGTCTGCTTCCTTCGTGAGCGCCTGAGGGAGCGCGGGGGCGGTTAGCTCGGCGCGGAAACGATACCGGCCGGCGCGCAACGTGCGTACCCGCACGCGATACGTCATCGACCCGCCCGGTTGCAACTCGTCGATTGGATCGAACCGGACCACCTGGCCGTCGATCTTGAACTTGTCCGGCGGCGCGGTGCCCAGCGGGTTCGGCGTCATCCCCTCGGGCACGGTTGCCGTTACGCTGATCCGCCGATAAGGGACCGATCCGATGTTGGTCGCCCGAATCTCGTAGGTCAACTCGTTGCCTGCCGCCACCGGATTGCGCAAACCGACGGCGGTGAAAATCAAACCGTCGGCGGCCGGCGGGGTGATATCGGGTGTCGGCGGCGCCGGCGGTTTTTCGGCCGGGACAATCTCCAGGCAAGTTTCATCCTCCACCCGGCCGCCGTCGGGCAGAACGACGCTCACGCGGTTGCAGGCCCTGGCCGAGACGGCTTGACATTCGCACAGGATTGTCAGAGGGACCGACTGACCGGCCGGCAGATTGTCGATGGTCCAGGTCAATGCGTTCTGCTCGACGCGGGAACCGCGGGTAGCCTCCTTGGGAAGAAGTGCGGGGGCCCAACTGTTGATGACTTTCAGGCCGCTTAGCGGCACGGCGCCCGTGTTCGTCAGGTCGATGGTGAACCGTGCTATCTCGCCCACGACGTGCTTTTCGGGGCCGGAAATTTCGACCTTCAGCGTGGGCCGTTGCTCGCCGCCGGGTGGCGGAAAAACGCCCGGCCGGCCGGCTTCCGGCGCGGCGGCGGCGACCGTAACGCAGGCCCGCGCGCCGGCCGGCGCAACGGTCGGCCCGGTGATCTCGACCGTGTGACAGAGCCGGCCGGGACTGGTTGCTTGCAAGGTTACGCCGATCCGTTTCGACTGGCCCGCGGCCAGATCGCCCAATTCCCGCTTGAGGATGCTCTGTTCCCCGGCCTCCTTGTGTTTCAGGCCCGGATCGAGCCGGTCGGTAACCACCAGGTTAGCGGCTGTGGTCTGGCCGCGATTAGTCACGGTTATCTCGAAATAGACTTCGCCGCCGACGGCGACTTGCTCGGGACCGGTCATCCGCACGTCGAGCGCCGAGAGGCCGACTGTCGTGGTCGCGCAGCCGGTGGCCTTCAATCCTCCGGCGGCGGTGACTTGGCAACAGTTGGTCACGCTTCCCGGCCTCTGCGGCCGAAGGCGGACCTCGATCGCGCTGTGCTGTCTGGCCCCGATTTCGCCCAACCGCCAAGTGAGCTTATTGCCCGCGGTCTCGGCCCGCGGAACGCTGTCGATGAACGTCAACCCCTCGGGCACGTCGTATTCGATCGTCACCTCCTTGGCCGGCAGGTCGCCGGGGTTGCTCAGTTCGATCCGGTAGGTCAGCATCTCGCCGACGTCGGCCGAGGCCGGGCCGGTCAGACGGACGACCAGGTCGGGAGCGGACCAGGTTTTGGTGGTCGAGCCTCGGTCGACGACCAATCTCCGCCCGCCGGCGCCGGGAATATCACCCGGACGGATCACCTCGATGCAAATCTGGTTGGTTCCGTGCGCCGGTTGGGTCTGGAAGATTTCGACGTTTGCCTGTCCGACGGAATTGACCGGCACTTCGACGGCCTGCGCCCCGTCGGGCGCGAATCCGGCCGGCGGCCCGCCGGCGATCTCGTAGCGGACACGCCAACCCTCGCAAGGCGATTGGTCGGACTGCCGCGTGACGGTGGTGATAAGCACCTGCCGCGAGCCGGCCGGGTTGATCGACGGCGGCGGGTACTGCCATTGTGCGTCCACCCAGTGGACCCTCGCCGAGCGGATACGGATATCCCAGCCGTATACGTCCGGGGCCATGACCGTGACGTTGCTGGTCCCCTCGACGGGCGAGGTCAAGGTGATCCAGCTCTGACCGCGGAGCACCATCACGTCGTCGTCCGGCGTGCAGGTGCCTCGGTTCAGCCGGATGTTGCTTCGGCCGGTGCTGCCGATGGCGAATGTGTTGTTGATTTTTCGGGGCCAGTTGAAGTCGCCCACCAGAAGATCGACGAAACCGCCTTTTTCGACGGCCACGAATTGTCCGACGCTGCCCGCGGCGATGGTCCATTCGAGCCGCCGGTTGGTCCGCAAGTATCCATCTGGGCCTCCCACGCCGGCCGTCAGGACTGCCTCGCTGCCGACCCGGGCGACCGTCTCGCGGGGCGTGAGCAGAACGACCACGTCGTCCCAGGGGAGTTTACCCATCGGATCGTCGTAATACCGCTGGTTCGACGGATCGGAGGCGGGCAGCGCCGGCGGGGATGCAAAGACGTGTTCGCCCGTCTGATCGATGCCGGAGGAGGGAGCGCTGACGCAACCGGCCGCCGCCAAGACGCAGAGCGCCGCGGTGGTGGTCGCCAGCCATTCGATCTTCCATGAACGCCACATGGCCCATTCCTCGGGACCAGCAAGGCAAAGACACATATTACTCCACTATGAAAAAGTACCACGTTTCCCGGCCGGATGGCGGTTTTTTGCATCGTGGGACGTTGCGGAAAGGAAACGCGCCGATACGTTCGGCACAATCGGCGCAATCCGAACCGGAACTTGGCCGCGGACGGACGCGGATGCCCCTCAAAAAAACTATAATCATCGGCGCTCATCCGCTGTTGCCTTGCCTTCCGTGCGGCTGATTCGGTCGGCCCAGTAGAGCGGCTCGGGCAGACGGCGGCCGGTCAACAGGCGGCGGACCAATCGCTCGCAAAAGTCCACGTCCACGCGATGGCCGGGCGAGATGAAGATCGGCCGCTGACTTCCCGCCGTCGTACGCAGCGCAACGCCGACAACGCCCGTTACACTAGCCCAAAGCGCAAGCGAGGGAACCGATTGCGTGCCCTCGCTTGCGCTTCGGGCTAGTGTTACCGGGCGCGACTCGCCCGGCGACATACCCTCGATGTCCACCTGGCCGAAAAGCAGCTTTTTCGTGACCCCGACCGTCGGCAGCGAGGCGACGACTCCCAGGTGCGATGCCACGCCGGCGTGGCGTTGATGGAGCACGCCGCTGCCGTCGACCAGCAGCACCTCGGCCAACCGGCCGGCCGCCCGGACCGCATCGAGCAATTCCAGCAGGATCGGAACCTCGCGGAAGCTCAAGTACGTGCTGATGTAAGGGAACGCGACCCGGCGGCGGACGGTTGTGGACCAGACGAGGCGGCCGGTGGCGGTTTCGACCAGTGCGTAGGCGGCCACGCCCGTCTCGGGCGTTGGATAGGAAACATCCACGCCGCCGACGAATTTTGGGATTCGCCGCCGCGGCCGCAGGACGATTTTCGATTGGATGTCCTCTTGAATCTCCCGCAGTCTGATCAGCGGGCGATCGGATGCGAAATCTCGGAATCCGAACCGTTCCAGATCGACTACTGAACCGACCGAGCTAAAATGACGGGTGCCACGGTTGGCTTGTCCAACCGTGTTTCTCGCACTGCTGGACAAGCCAGCAGTGGCACCCAACGTGTTAACCGAGGACGGTCGGTCCACGCCCTCCTGCCGAACTTCAATGCCTTCCGTTTCCAGTCGTCCGGCCTTGGCTTCGGTTGATCCTTCGATATACCCACCGAGCGAACCGCCGGCACGAAGTATGCGGTGACAAGTGCAGGCTTCGTCGTGCTCGTGGTGCAGCGCGAAATGCCCGACCCACTTGGCGGCGATCCGGTTCCCCAGCGCACGGGCCAGATCGCCGCAGGTGGAAACCCGCCCGGCCGGCACCTGCGCCAAGAGTTGACGCAGGCAACTCGTCAGATCGGGAACGACAGGAAATCGCACTGACATGTAGAATCATTGGTGCGTTTCACGCACCCTACGAATGTACGATTTTGCCGATTGTTTCCAACTCTTCCGGCGAAAGGGACAGGTCGCCGGCGGCCGCGTTCTCGGCCGCCTGTTGCGGGGAATGGCGGGATGCCTTATCGAATCACATCCGCCAGCCGCATGTCTGATTTGAGAATCTCATTCACAATTGTGCTTATGTCCGATTGCTTGGACTCGGCGATTGTTTGCACAAAGGTTTGCACCTTCTGATCAAGGTAAACGGGCAATTTAAGCGTCGCGCCCTTTCGGTAGAACTTGCCTCTAACCGCCTTGGAGAAATCGTATTCTTTTTTCATGGTTCGTTCAATTCCGTGTACTGACGCACTTCGCGTTTGGTTGCTTTCCGACTTGATATGATACGAATTCGAACCGCAGACGTACCCTCCTGTTCATAAGTGTGATGCACCACCAATAGCCCTGAAACCGGCGATAGCCCAAGCGTAATCCAGCGATCCTCCGCGTCGCCGTGCTCATCGTCGAAAAGAGACAACGCTCGGGGGTCTAAAAAGACCGTCGCCGCCTGATCGAAGCTCACGCCGTGCTTTCGCGGGTTGGCCGCCGCCTTGTTCGGATCCCACTCGAAACAGAAATCCATAATATTAAGGATACAACTCCTGCTCCGTTTTGTACAGTCATGGTGTACAGGAGATCCTGGAACACACTCAATGAGAACCGTAGGGTGCGTCCGCGACGCACCGAAATTTCGGAAATCCTGACCTGTCTTGTTTGGGGTGCGTCGAGGACGCACCCTACAAATGTACGATTTTGCCGATTGTTTCCAACTCTTCCGGCGAAAGGGACAGGTCGCCGGCGGCCGCGTTCTCGGTTGCCTGTTGTGGGTTGCGGGCGCCGCACAGCGCGACGGTCACTCCCGGCCGCGAAATCGTCCAGGCGATGGCCAGTTGGGCCAAGGTGGCTCGATGTTTCTCGGCAATCGGCCGGATCTGCTCCAACATGGCGGCGACCTGTTCGAGGTTCGACTTGCCGAAGCGTCGGTTGCCGCGGCGCAGATCGCCGGCGCCGAACTGGCGGTCGGGACCGATCTTGCCGGTCAGCAGCCCATTGGCCAGCGGCGAATAGGCCAACAGGCCGATCCCCTGCCGGCGGCAATATGCCAGGCTGCCGTTTTGCTCGATCTCGCGGTCCAGGAGTGAGAATTTCTCCTGGTCCGAGTCGATCGGCCCGTAGGCGGCCAGATGGACCAGCGAGGCGTTGCAGACGCCGATGGCGCGAATCTTGCCCTCCTCTTTCATCTTTGTAAGTTCGGCCATCGTATCGGCGATCGGCGTGGTCGATTCCTGCCAGTGGGTTTGATAGAGATCGACCTGCTCGGTCCCCAATCGTTGCAGGCTGCGCTCCAACTCCGCCCGGATGCTATCGGGGCGCAGACACTTGTAGACTTTCTTTTCCGCGGGGCGAAACGTCACGCCGTCGTCGTTCGAGTGGAAGAAGAAATCCCCCTCCTCGCGGTCCCAGACCATGCCGCACTTGGTCGCCAGCACGACCCGCTCGCGGCGGTCGCCGATCGCGCGGCCGACGATCTCCTCCGACCGGCCGAAGCCGTAGATCGGGGCGGTGTCGATCAGGTTGACGCCGTGGTCCAGTGCGGCGTGGACGGCGGCTACGGCCTGGTTTTCATCCGCCCCGCCCCACATCCAGCCACCGATCGCCCAAGCGCCGAACCCGACCGCCGAGACCTCGATTCCCGAGGGACCTAGTTTTCGATGGATCATTTCTGCTTTCCCCGTTTCATTGGGTTCAATCTTGTTTACCCATACAGCGGGCCGAAGTTCGCGCAGGCGCGGAAGTCGGCCCCCTCGATGTCGGACGCGCCGAAGGCGTTCCACGCGCTGGGCCGAAACACGTCTTCCTCCGACACGTTGTGCATGCAGACCGGAATCCGCAGAATCGAGCAGAGCGCGATCAGGTCGGCGCCGACGTGTCCGTAGCTGAACGCGCCGTGGTTTGCGCCCCAGGCGTTCATCACCGAGTAGCCGTCGCGGAACGCGCCCCGGCCGGTCAGCCGCGGGGCGAACCAGGTGGTCGGCCAGGTCATATTCGTGCGGCGGTCGAGCGTCTCGTGGACCTTCTCGGGCAACTCGAACGTCCAGCCCTCGGCCAACTGGAGCACGGGGCCGAGTCCTCGAACCAGATTCACCCGCGACATCGTGATCGGCATCCCGCCGAGCGTGACGAAGTTCGAGGAGAAGCCGCCGCCGCGGAAGTATTCCGTGATGGCCGCGTACCAGGTGGTGGCGTCGAGACACTCCCGGACCTCCTCCTCGGTGATCCGCCAGAACGGTTTGATGGCCGGCCGGCCGTCGATCCGCTGGCAGCCCGAGCCGTCCAGTGCGGCCGCGCCGGAGTTGATCAGGTGGATCAGCCCGCCGGCGGCTTGACCGGTCGCCTCGTAGCCGGCGACCCGCTTCAACGCCTCGGGGCTCCAGTAGGTCCGCACGTCGGCGAACACTTGCGCGGTGCAGGTCAGCAGATGGCCGAAGAGCATCGCCACGCCGTTGAGGCTGTCGTTCTCGGTGGCCATGATGTACGGCGCCCGGATGCCGTTCCAGTCGAACGACGAATTGAGTACGGCCTCCATGAAATCGCCGTTTGGCAGGTGGTCGGTCCACTGCCGCTGCCCTTGGAATCCGGCGGCGATTGCGTTGTGGCCCAGGGCTTCCTCGCCAAAGCCGAGTTCGGCCAGCCGCGGATTGCCGACCATCAGGTCTCGGGCGATGATCGCCATTTTTACCGACCATTGCCAGGCCCGATCTTTTTCGTCGGCCGTGAACCGGTTTTCGGGCGAGTTTTGGTCGTCCCCTTCCTTGCAGTGAGTTTTGGTCCAAGCCAACGCGCGCTGGAACTCCTCGGGGTCGATGATGTCGCGTTCCACGCGCCGGACCAGCTCGACCATATCGACCGTCTCGACCCTCATGCCGAGAAATTGTTCAAAGAAGTCGTGGTTGACCAACGAGCCGGCGATGCCCATCGAGACGTTGCCCAGCGAGAGGTAGGACTTGCCGCGCATCGCGGCAGCCGCCAGACCGGCGCGGACGAATCGAAGAATTTTTTGGCGAACGTCCGCCGGTATTTCTTTATCGTCGGCGTCTTGTACGTCGCGGCCGTAGATTCCGAAGGCGGGCAATCCCTTCTGGCAATGCCCGGCCAACACCGCCGCCAAATAAACCGCTCCGGGCCGCTCCGTGCCATTGAAGCCCCAAACGGCTTTCGGCAGCAGCGGGTCCATGTCCATGGTCTCGGAGCCGTAACACCAGCAAGGCGTAACGGTTAGCGAGACGCCGACTCGCCGGCGGGCGAACTTCTCTGCCGCCCGGGCAGCCTCGGCCACTCCACCGATGCAGGTGTCGGCGATGACGCATTCGACCGGCGCCCCGCAGGCGTGACGAATGTTGTCGGCGATCAGTTTTGCGACCGCTCGGGCCATGCCCATCGTCTGGTCTTCGAGCGATTCACGCACCCCCTTGCGACGACCGTCAATAGTCGGCCGGATGCCGACCTTCGGCAGCGATCCGACCAACCGATTTGCCAACGAAACACCGTTATTATTTGTCTGGGCTGCCATGCGAGGTTTCTCCTTGTCGTTCTGGACCTTGGCTGAACCCACAGTTTGGCGTCAGGCTGCTCATTCCGCAAGGGTGGGGGGCACGCCCAAAATTGCTCGGGCCGCAGAATCGATACGAGATGAGCGATTGGGAGGGCTATATGGCGTATTTTTCGCAAGTGGTTGTGGGCGACGACGATCATGATGACTATTACACAACTGCAGAGGGGATTGATTCTTGACATATTCGGTTTATGGGCAATATAGGAAGGGTGGGTAGACTTGCTGTTGGACGCCCAATTTATCCATTAGTTGAGCCGCATTTCCAAACACGTTCTCAGATCGAAGGAGAGTCCAGATGCAACTGTTGCTATCGCAAGGAAGTATCTTCAGCCAGGAAGGCTGGCAGAAGCTCGTCAATTCGATGAGCGAGCTTGTCGGCGGCTACATCCCGAATGCGGTGGCCGCCGTGGCAATCCTGATCGTAGGTTGGTTGGTTGCGCTCGTGGCAGCCGCCATCACCCGCGGTACCCTAAATCGGACGGGGCTTAGCAGCCGGTTTGGACGGTGGTTCGTCACCGAGCCTGGCCAAGAGATCCCGCGAGTGGAACGCCCCGTCTCCAAGGGCGTCTTCTGGCTCGTCATGCTGTTCGTTCTGGTGGCCTTTTTCCAGACCTTGGGACTGACGCTGGTTACGGAGCCGCTCAACAATTTCCTCAACCAACTCTTCGTCTACGCGCCTCGATTGTTGGCTGCCGGGGTATTGCTCGTCGCGGCATGGGGCGTGGCCACCGTGATGCGCTTCATTATTAAGAGAGGGCTTACGGCCACGAAACTGGATCGGCGGTTGAGCCGTCAGGCGGGCGTCGAGAACGAAGACGCCGTTCCGATGACGAAGACCATCTCGGACGCGGCCTACTGGTTGGTGTTCCTGTTGTTCTTGCCGGCGGTCCTGGACGCTTTGGCCGTGCCGGGTCTGCTTGCGCCCGTGCAAGAGATGCTGGGCAAGATTCTGAGCTTCTTGCCGAACCTGTTTGCCGCCGGAGTCATCCTAGCGGTAGGCTGGTTCGTGGCTCGGATCGTGCAGCGAATCGTGGGCAACCTGCTTGCCGCCGTGGGCGCCGACCGCCTCGGCGAGCGGATCGGACTGGCGGCGGTTCTGGAAAAGAACCGGCTCTCCGACGTAGTGGGGTTGGTCGTCTACGTGCTGATCCTGATCCCGGTCCTGATCGCCGCGCTCAATGCCCTTGCGATCGAGGCCGTCACCCAGCCCGCAAGCCAAATGCTCAACACAATCCTGGGCGTGTTGCCGGGTATTTTCGCTGCCGTGCTCGTGGTCGGCATCGCCTATGTCGTAGGCCGCGTGGTGGCGGGCCTGACGACGAAAGTCCTGGCGGCCGTTGGTTTCAACAAGTTGCCCGCCACGCTGGGGTTGGGTAGCGGACCGGCGCCGGACCAACGGACGCCGGCGGACCTGGCGGGGACGCTCTTGCTGATCGCCATCGTCCTGGTCGCCGTGATGCAGGCGCTGCCCATGCTGGGATTCGACTTGGCGGCGGAACTGACGGCGCAATTCATCGTCTTAGCCGGCCACGTGTTCCTGGGCCTGGTGATCTTCGCGTTGGGCTTGTATCTCGGGAAGCTGGCCGCCGAAACGATCCGGGCGACCGGCATGGTCCAGGCGAGGCTGTTCGCGCCGGTAGCGAGAATTGCGATTCTCGTCTTGGCAGGCGCCATGGGCCTGCGACAGATGGGATTGGCCGACGAGATCGTCAATCTGACATTCGGACTGATTCTCGGGGCCATCACCGTGGCCGTGGCCATCGCGTTCGGCATTGGTGGACGCGATGCCGCCAAGATCGCCATCGAGGAGTTCGTGCAGTCGAGGAAGTCCGGCAAGAAGTAAAACGGAAAGTTTTGGACAATAGCCGGGGGCTGTTAGCCCCCGGTTATTTCTTGCTCGCGTTCTTATCTCGAACTCAATTTAGACCCAAGCTCCGGTTCAAACAAACAGCTTGCTGACCGACTCGTTGCGGTGAATCCGCTTGATTGCCTCGCCCAAGAGTGGGGCGACGCTGAGGACCGTCAGCTTAGGCATCTGTTTCTCGAATGGCATTGGAATGGTGTCGGTCAGGACCAGGCCGTCGATCGGGGCCTTTTGGATGTGTTCGACCGCATTACCCACCAAAAGGCCGTGGGTGGCGGCAAGGAACACCTGCCGAGCGCCGTGTTGACGCATGACTTCGGCCGCGCCGCAGATCGATCCGGCGGTGCTGATCATGTCGTCGATGATCAGCGCCACGCGTCCCTCGATCTTCCCGCCGATGACGTTGGCCTGTTTGGTTTTTTCGGCCGAGCTGCGTCGTTTGTCGAGGATAGCCAGGTGTCCGCCCAAACGGGCCATGTGCGTCAGCGCCCGCTTGATGCTCCCCTCGTCGGGACTTACCACCACGAGATCATCGTTGGCGATGTTCATGGCCTTGAAGTGCTCGTCGATGACCGGGGCCGCGTAAAGATGGTCCACCGGGATGTCGAAGAAGCCCTGGATTTGTGCCGCATGCAGGTCCATCGTCAGCACGCGGTCGGCCCCCGCGCGGGTAATCAGATTGGCCACCAATTTGGCGGTGATCGGCACTCGCCCTTCGTCCTTGCGGTCTTGTCGGGCATAGCCGAAGTAGGGGATGACGGCGTTTATCCGCTCCGCGCTTGCCCGACGGAAACTCTCGATCATGATCAAGAGTTCCATGAGATTCTCGTTTACGGGGGGGCAGGTGGGCTGGATGAGGAACACGTTTCGGCCGCGTACGTCCTCGTCGATCTTGCAGGAGATTTCGCCGTCGGGAAAGTTACCCATTAGCGCCCGGCCCAACGGCAGCCCCAGGTACTCGCAAATTCGTTTGGCCAGGGCAGGGTGTGCTCGTCCGGTGAAGAGTTTCATGGAGTTCATGAGGGATTAGGGGATAAGGGGTTGGTGTAGCGGCCGAGCTTGCCCGCCACGAAGTTCCAAGCAAGACGGCGATCCATTCACACTTGCCCACAATCTTGCCACGAACGGCCGCGGTGTTCCAGTGGGGGTGCCCCCCTTTTTTTGCCGCCACGGGCCGGATTGTCGTTGACACGCTGCCTCGCGGCATTAAAATGTGGCGTTTTCCCGGAGCGGGCTTTCCGCCGCAAGCCGCCGTACCGGCGGCTGCCGAACGCGTTACATACGAAGATCAAGGAGCGTCACGTTGGAAGAGGCCATCCAAAAAGCCGACGTCCTGATCGAAGCCCTCCAGTGGATCCGCCAATTTCGCGGGAAGATCACCGTGATTAAATTGGGGGGGAGCATAATGGAGGACCAGCGGGCGATGGTCCACCTCTTGCTCGACATCGTCTTCATGGAGACGGTCGGCATGAGGCCGGTGGTCGTTCACGGCGGCGGACCGGCGATCAACCGCGCCATGGACGC
Source organism: Planctomycetota bacterium (assembly GCA_018897395.1). Taxonomy (GTDB): domain Bacteria; phylum Planctomycetota; class Planctomycetia; order Pirellulales; family Thermoguttaceae; genus JAHIKV01. Next base: position 26,010 of record JAHIKV010000187.1, read on the forward strand.
GGCCGGGTTGCAGCCGCGTTTCGTACGGGGCCGACGCCACACCGACGCCGACACGCTGGCCGTCGTCGAGCGAGTGCTGGCCGGAGAGGTCAACCGGAAAATTGCCCAACAGATCAACGATCTGGGCGGTCAGGCCCGATCCTTGAGCTTCGGCACGAAAAACGTACTGTTCGGCCGGCACGCGTCGGTGCATGACGAACGTGGAACGCCTCTCGATCTGGGTTACGTAGGCGTCGTGACCCGCGTGGACCGGGACTCGATCGTCGAGCTTTGCAACGCCGGCGTGGTGCCGGTCATCCCGTCGATGTGCGTCGCCGAGGACGACCAGAAGCTGAACGTCAACGCCGACACCGCCGCCACCGCGGTGGCCCAGGCCCTGGAGGCCGAAAAACTGGTCTATCTGAGCGACATCAACGGCGTTCGCCGCAAGAAAAACGATCCCGATTCGTTGATCCACTCGCTGACGGCCGAGGAGGCCCTGGAGTTGATTTCCGACGGTTCGATAGACGCCGGCATGATCCCCAAGGTCCAAGCCTGCCTGGAAACGTTGGACCGGGGCGTGCATAAGGTGCATATCATCGACGGCCGGCTGAGACATTCGCTGCTGTTGGAAGTGTACACGAACAAGGGCGTGGGAACGCAAATAGTGAGGGATTAGGGATTAGGGATTGGGGATTAGGGATTAGGGATTAGAAAAAGTTTAGCCGCCGCGTCCACGCGGCGAAAATGAGGGGTGGTCGGTTCACCGACCACTATTATCGTGTGCGACCCTTGCATCCAAGGGAGAAAACCAAAGTGTCAAACCACCACAACACGATGAGTTCGGAAGAGACCCTCGATCTCTTCCGGCAATATGTAATCCCCAACTACGGGCGTTTTCCCATCTCCCTGGTCCGCGGCGAAGGGCCTTATGTGTGGGACGCCGAGGGGGACCGCTATCTCGATCTGTTTTGCGGCTGGGGCTGCAACCTGCTGGGCCACTGTCCGCCCGTGGTGGTCGAGGCCGTCCGCGAGCAACTCGGCCGGTTGATCCACGTCCCCAACACCTGGCACACCGAGCTGCAGGGCCTTTGGGCCAAAGCGCTCTCGGAGCGGAGTTTCGGCGGCCAGGCGTTCTTCTGCAATTCCGGCACCGAGGCCAACGAGGCGGCGATCAAACTCGCGCGGCTGCACAATGCCCCCCGACGCCGCTATAAAATCATCACCTTTGAGGGCGGTTTCCACGGCCGCACGCTCGGCTCGACCACGGCCACCGCGCAGCCGAAGTACCACGAAGACCTCGGCCCGTTGATGGCCGGCTTCGTCTACGCGCCGTTCGGAGACCTCGATGCCGTTGCGCGGCTGATCGACGACGAGACCGCGGCGCTGATGATCGAGCCGATCCAGGGCGAGGGAGGCGTCCGCCTTCCGCCCGACGGTTTCCTGGCCGGACTGCGCGAATTGGCCGACCAGCACGAACTCCTGTTGATCTTCGACGAGGTCCAGACCGGCTGCGGACGCACCGGCGACTGGTTCGCCTATCAGGGTTTCGGCGTCGTGCCCGACGTGATGACCCTCTCGAAGGCGCTCTGCGGCGGACTGGCCGGCGGTGCGATGCTGACCACCGCCGAGATCGCCAAGAGCCTCCGGCCGGGTATGCACGCCTGCACCTTCGGCGGCAATCCGATCGCCGCCAGCGCCGGTCTGGCCTTCATCGAGGCCGTCGAGCGGGACGGCCTGCTCGAAAACGCCAAGCGGTTGGGTGAGGTTTTCCGCTCGCGGTTCGAGCAGCTCCGCGGCGAGTGCGACCTGGTCCGAGAGGTCCGCGTCCGCGGCGCGATGGTCGGCGTCGAGCTGTCGATCGAAGGCGCGGAGATGGTCCGGGCATGCCTGGAGCGGAAACTATTGGTCAACTGTACGCACGAGACGGTGATCCGCCTGCTGCCGTCGATGAATCTGACCGAGCAGCAAGCCCACGAAGGTTGCGACATCCTCGCCGAAGCGCTGAAGAAACAGGCCGGCAACCACCTGCCGGTGCAATAGAGAGGGTTCAGGGTTCAGTGCCGAGGGGGTGGTCGGTTCACCGACCACTCGATCGGCCCGCGACGATTGGGAGCGACGCCATGCGACACCTCTTGACACTGGCCGACTTGACGACGGCCGAAATCGAGCAAATCTTCTCGATCTCGAAGCAGCTCAAACGCAAGTGCCGCGACGGCGTGCGCGAGCCGCTGCTGTCGGGTCGGGTCATGGCGCTGCTGTTCGAGAAGCCGTCCCTGCGCACCCGCGCCAGTTTCGAGGCGGCCATGGCCCACCTGGGCGGAAATTCGATCTTCCTCGGCGACGAGGCCGGTTTCGGCCGCCGCGAGAGCGTTGCCGATTTCGCCCGAAGCCTGAGCGGATATGCCGACGTGGTGGTCGTCCGCGCCGGCAGCCATCGAACGGTAGTCGATCTGGCCGAGCATTGCACCTGCCCGGTAATCAACGGTTTGACCGACTTCGGCCACCCCTGCCAGGCCCTGGCCGATCTGTTCACCATCGGCGAATCGACCGGCAAGCCGGCCGGTCAAACGTTGGCCTGGATAGGCGACGCAAACAACGTTGCCCGGAGCATCGCCGTCGGCTGTGGCAAGCTGGGCGTGCGGATGGTCATGGCCACGCCCGAGAAATATCGGTTCGACGAGCAATCGCTGGCCTGGATCCGGCGGCAATCGCCCGACTTGGAACTGATCGTCACCGACGATCCGTTCCGTGCGGTCCGCGACGCCGCGGCGATCTATACCGACGTTTGGGCGAGCATGGGCCAGGAGGTCGAGAACGAGTTGCGGCGTCGAGAGTTTGCTCCCTTCCAGGTGAACGCCGCGTTGATCGAGCGTGCCCGGCCGGATGCGATCTTCATGCACTGTCTTCCCGCCCATCGCGGCGAGGAAGTGACCGACGAGGTGATCGACGGCCCGCGGAGCGTGGTGGTCGAGCAGTCCGCCAATCGCATGCACGTGCAGAAGGGGCTTCTTGCGTGGATGTTAACATGACACTGACAAACTCAACATTGAAGCCGCTTACACGCGGCAGCCAAGCGCAGCCCACGGAAATCCGCGGCAGGCGGCGGAAATCCGTGGCCGCAGCCGAACTATACGGTGAACGGCCGGAAGTGTAACTATCTTCTCCATCCGAGAAAAATGTTTCACTTCTTTCCGTGCAACGTATATAATGCAATTTCCAACACGCCGCCGCTTGGCGCAAGTCGGTACCGGCAGTAGAATTAGCCCTTTCACGCTGGATTTTGCACTCCCCTGGCACGTCGGTTGCTCGGGCGAAGAGCCGGCAACAACACTTGCCCGAGCAATCCCGCAGGTTCTTCGAGGGCTGTTTGTCCCCGGCTGTTGATGCGCATCCGAAAATGCCGAAATAACCAGTTTGCCGAATAACCACCGAGGCCGTAAAAAAATGGCAGCACATATCGCCGAGAAAAAAGGAACTTTCCTCGAGGAAGTAATCGAAGCCACGCCGGGCGGCGAACGGTTGGTCCACTGTATCCAGTGCGGAAGCTGCGGCGGCTCGTGCCCCAGCGGCGCGGAAATGCAGTACACCCCGCGGACGCTGATCGCAATGATAGGCGCCAACGACCGGGACGCCGTGTTGGCGGCCAACACGATGTGGGCGTGCGTCTCCTGCTACTTCTGCACTTCCCGTTGCCCGCAAAACATCCCCATCACCGACATCATCTACACGCTTAAACGGATGTCGATCGCCGAGAAGCGTTACCATGACACCGACGCCCCGGCGCTGGCCAAGACGTTCACCGATTTCGTCGACCGTTACGGACGGAGCTTCGAGTTCGGCCTGGCTACCGGCTATCATCTGTTGAAGCGGCCGATCAGCATGATGAAGATGGGGCCGATGGGGTTGCAGATGTTCACCCGCGGGCGGATGGCGTTGCGGCCGACGAAAATCCGCCAGATCGAACAGCTTCAGGCGATTATCAACAAGGCAAAAGAGCTGAGCGCGAAGTAGAAGAAGGGATTAGGGATTGGGGATTAGGGATTGGAATTTGAACCCTAGGCTCCGTTCTCCTAATCCCTAATCCCTAATCCCTAATCCCTATGAAATACGCTTACTACCCCGGTTGTTCGCTGGAGCGCAACGCCGCCGCTTATGACCACTCCGTCCGCGAGGTGGCCGATCTGCTGGGCATCAGGCTGCAAGAGATCGACGATTGGAACTGCTGCGGCGCGACCGAGTATTTCAGCCGGAACGAATTGGCCGCCTGTGCGGTGATCGCCCGAAATCTGGCCTTGGTCGAGCCGCAGACCGATCAGCTCGTGGCCCCTTGCGCAGCCTGCTATCTGAACCTGATTAAGACCGACAAACTGATGGTCGACCATCCCGAGTTCGGCAAGGAGGTCAACCAGTGCCTGGCCGCCGGCGGGCTGAAATACGAGCCGGGGCGGGTGACGGTCCGGCACATGCTCGACGTGATCGTCGACGACATCGGCGAGACGGCCGTTCGCGATAAGGTGGTCCGCCCGCTGGCCGGTCTGCGGGTAGCGCCGTATTACGGGTGCCAAGTGGTCCGGCCGATCAGCAACAACGACAACCCCGAGTATCCGATGAAGATGGACCACCTGCTGAAATGGCTTGGGGCCGAGGTGGTCGATTACCCGGTGAAGGCCCATTGTTGCGGCGGGCACATGACTCAGATCAGCGAGCCGCAGGCGTTCGAGTTGATCCGCCGGCTGCTGCAAAACGCCCAGGACTACGTCGCCGACATGATCGTATGCATGTGCCCGATGTGCCAGTTGAACCTCGACGGCTACCAGAGCCGGGTGAACGGGTTCTTCGGCACTGAGTTCAAGCTGCCGATCATGTACTTCACGCAAATGTTGGGCATCGCCTTCGGCATCGACCCGCAAAAGCTCGGCTTCGGCAAGGAGATCGTTACCGCCATGCCGGTGTTGGAGGCGAAGCTCGGCGGGCAGCCGGTTTAGGGGGCAGGGATTAAGGATTAGGGATTAGACTAGGGCTGGCCGGTTTACCGGCCAGTTAAGCCGCTTGCGGTTTCGCAATTATTGGTGCGTTTTACGCACCCCACAGGAGACGACATCATGGCCGATAAGATCGGCATTTACGTGTGCCACTGCGGCAGCAATATAGCCGGAACGATCGACGTGGAAGAGGTTGCCCGCTGGGCCGGCAAGAACATAGGGGACGTCGTGGTCTCGAAGGACTACAAGTTCCTATGTTCCTCGCTCGGCCAGCAGATGATCGAGGACGACATCCGCAGCGAAGGGCTGACCGGCGTGGTGGTCGGCGCCTGCTCGCCCCATCTGCACGAGAAGACCTTCCGCAACGCCTGCAAGCGGGCCGGCCTAAACCCCTTCCTCTGCCAGATGACCAACCTGCGGGAGCACGTCTCCTGGGTCAACAGCGACAAGGCCGCCGGCACCAAAAAGGCCAAGGCGTTGATCTTCGCCGCCGCGGAGCGCGTAAAACGTCAGAAGCCGCTCGAACCGATGGAGGTCGAGGTGAACCCCGCCACGCTGGTCGTCGGCGGCGGCATCGCCGGCCTGCAGGCCACGCTCGAACTGGCCGACGCCGGGTATCTCGTCTACCTGGTCGAGCGCGAGCCGTCGATCGGCGGCCACATGGCGCAGTTCGACAAAACGTTCCCCACGCTCGACTGTTCGGCCTGTATCCTGACGCCGAAGATGTCCGAGGTCGGGCAGCATGAGAACGTCACCATGTTCACCTACTCCGAGCTGGAGGAGGTGAGCGGCTCGGTCGGCAACTTCAAGGTCAAGATTCGCAAGAAGGCCCGCTACGTCGATTACGACAAATGCACCGGCTGCGGCATCTGCACCGAAAAGTGCCCGCGCAAGGTGATCGACGACGTGTTCGAGGCGGGCATGGGCTACCGCAAGGCAATCTACTCGCCATTTCCCCAGGCCGTGCCGCGAATCCCGGTGATCGACGCGGAAAACTGCACCTGGTTTACCCGCGGCAAATGCCGGGTCTGCTCGAAGGTCTGTCCGACCGACGCCGTGGACTACGATCAGAAGGACGAGATCGTCGAGCTTAACGTGGGCAACATCATCATGGCCACCGGCTGGAAGCTGTTCGACTGCAAGCGGATTCCGCAGTACGGCTTCGGGCGGCTGGCCAACGTCTACACGAACATGGAATTCGAGCGGCTCTGCAACGCCGCCGGTCCGACGAGCGGAAAGATCGTGATGCGGGACGGCAAGACCGAGCCGAAGTCGGTGGCCATCGTCCACTGCGTCGGCAGCCGCGACGTGAACTCCAACCCCTACTGCTCGGGCGTTTGCTGCATGGCGGCGCTGAAGTTCGGCCACCTGGTCCTGGAAAAGACCAAGGCCGAGGTCTACTCGTTCTACATCGACATGCGCACGCCGATGAAGGATTACGAGGAGTTCTATCAGCGGCTGCTGGAGGAAGGGATGCACTTCGTCCGCGGCAAGGTGGCCGAAGTGACCGACGCCGCCCGCAAACCGGACGAAAAAGGCAAGCTGATCGTCCAGGTGGAAGACACGCTGCTGGGCAAACAGCGGCGGATTCCGGTCGACATGGTCATCCTGATGGGCGGGCTGGAACCGCAGGCCGACGCCAAGGAACTGGGACTCAAGTGCGGCATCTCGTGCAGCATGGCCGGCTGGTACACCGAGCGCCACCCGAAGCTCGACCCGGTGGCCACGATGACCGACGGGGTGTTCGTGGCCGGCGTTTGCCAGGGACCGAAGGACATCCCGGCCGCGGTGGCCCAGGGGGCCGCGGCCGCCGCGCGGGTCGCGGGCATGATCGCCAAGGGAACCGTCACCATCGAGCCGATCGTGGCCTCGATCGACGAGGAAGGATGCTCCGGTTGCCGAATCTGCAACAACCTGTGTCCCTTCAACGCCATCGAATACGACGAGGAGAAGAAGGTCAGCCGCGTGATAACCGCGCTCTGCAAGGGCTGCGGCACGTGCGTGGCCGCCTGTCCGGCCGGAGTCATCACCGGCGCGCACTTCAACAACGAGCAGATTTTCGCCGAAATAGACGGCATTTTGTGGGACGCGAAACCCCAAGCGGAGGTCGAGATTGCAAGCGTGTAGAGTTATCAGTTTTCAGTTTTCAGTTTTCAGTTGTCAGTATTCAGTTGTCAGTTTAGCCCCGGCGTCCTCGCCGGGAAATGGCCGCCGTGCCGGCGGCCGCTAAACATAATGTCGACTAACAACTAACAACTGACAACTGACAACTGACAACTGACAACCGAAAACTACCCCTATGTCCAACGAAAACTTCGATCCCAAGATAGTGGGCTTCTTCTGCAACTGGTGTTCGTACCGGGCGGCCGACCTGGCCGGCTCGGCGCGGATCAAGTATCCGCTGAACGTGCGGATTATCCGCGTGATGTGCAGCGGCCGGGTCGATCCCACCTTCGTCCTGAAGGCGCTGGCCGACGGCGCCGACGGCGTGATGATCGCCGGCTGCCACCCCGGCGAGTGCCACTACATCAATCAGAACTACAAGGCCATGCGGCGCTATGAAATGCTCAAGCACACGCTCACGGCGATGGGCGTCGAGCCGGAGCGGGTGCGGTTGGTTTGGGCCTCGGCCGCCGAGGGACGGCAGTTGGCCGAAGCGATCGACAAGCTGGTGTCCGACGTCCGCCGGCTCGGTCCGCTCCACTGGCCGCGAAACTGGGACGAGAACGGCGAGCGGCAAAAGGCACTCGATGATATTGTCAAAGAGCACGAAGAGGCGATGGAGGTCCCCGCATGAGCGATAAACCCAAGGGCAAACTGGCGTTGTACTGGGCGGCCTCCTGCGGCGGCTGCGATATCGCCGTCCTGGCGATCGACGAGAAGATTCTCAACGTCGCCGAGGCCTTCGACATCGTCTTCTGGCCCTGCGCCGCCGACGGCAAGGTCCGCGACGTCGAGAAGATGGACGACGGCAGCATTGACGTCTGTCTGTTCAACGGCGGCATCCGCACCAGCGAGCAGGAATACATGGCCCAACTGCTGCGGCGGAAATCGAAGGTGCTGGTCGCCTTCGGCTCTTGTGCGTCCGAGGGCTGCATTCCGGGGCTGGCGAACATGAACACCCGCAAGGAAGTGTTCGACACCGTCTACAAGGAAGGCTCGGCCACCGTGCCCGAGAATCCGCAGGACGTTCGTCCCCAGCCGGCGACGAAGATGCCCGAGGGAATCCTTCACCTGCCGGTCTTCTACGACACGCTGAGGACGCTGGACCAGACGGTCGAGGTGGATTACTATCTGCCCGGCTGTCCGCCCGAGGCGGAGAACATTTGGAAGGCGATCACGGCGATCCGCGGAAAAGGTGTCAGGAACCTTTTGTGCGAAGCACCCGAAGGGCCGTCCCGGCAAAAGGTTCCTGACACCTTTTCCGCGGTGATCGGGTTGAACACGACCGTCTGCGAGGAATGTCCCCGAAAGCGAGGCGAGAAGAAGATCAAGAAGTTTTACCGCACGTGGGAGATCATCCCCGACGAGGAGACCTGCTTGCTGGAGCAGGGGTTGCTCTGCTGCGGCATCGCCACCCGCGCCGGCTGCGGAGCGCTCTGTCCGGCGGTCAATTCGCCGTGCATCGGCTGTTACGGGGCCAACGACGGCGTGGCCGATTTCGGCGCCCGGATGATGAGCGCCTTGGCCTCGGTGATCGACTCCGACGACCCGGATGAAATCCGCCGGATTATCGAGGAGGGGATTCCCGACCCGGTGGGCAGCTTCTACCGGTTCAGCCTGGCGGCCAGCCAGTTGCGGCGGAAGAAGAAAATGCAAATTGCTTAGCTTCTCGTTCCCACGCGGAGCGTGGGAACGAGATGGATATGCGTGGGAACGAGATGCAAACTGAAAACTGACAACTGAAAACTGACAACTGAAAACTGACAACTGAATACTGACAACTGAATACTGACAACTGAATACTGACAACTGAATACTGACAACTGAATACTGACAACTGAATACTGACAACTGAATACTGAGAACTGAGAACTAATCGCGATGAAACGCATTTCGATCGACCCGATCACCCGGCTCGAAGGCCACGGCAAGATAGACATCTTCCTCGACGAACAGGGGGACGTGGCCAACGCCTACTTGCAGATACCCGAGCTTCGCGGCTTCGAGCAGTTTTGCGTCGGCCGTCAGGCCGAGGACATGCCGAACCTGACCTCGCGCATCTGCGGCGTCTGCCCCGAGGCCCATCACATTGCGGCCAGCAAGGCGCTGGACGCGGTGTTCCACGTCGATCCCTCCCCGACCGCGAAGAAGCTACGCGAGTTGTTCTACAACATCTTCTTCGCCACCGACCACACGACCCACTTCTACGCGCTGGCCGGGCCGGACTTCGTCGTCGGCCCGACCGCCCCGCCCGCCGAGCGGAACATTCTCGGGGTGATCGCCAAGGTAGGCATGGACGTGGCCAAGCACGTGCTGAAGATGCGCCACGACGGACACGCCCTAATCCAGATGATGGGCGGTCGCCGCGTACACCCCAACTGGGGCCTGCCCGGCGGCGTCAGCCGCGGAATCAACGAAGAGCAACGCAAGGAGATCGAGGACCGCGGCCGCGAGGCCGTCGAGTTCGCCAAGTTTTCGCTGAAACTCTTCGCCGACGTCGTCCTCGGCAACAGCGAGTACCTGAAAATCGTCACCGGCGACCTCTACGTCCACAAGACCTACAACATGGGCACGGTCGACGCGAAGAACAAAATCAACTTCTACGACGGTGCGATTCGAGTGACCAGCCCCGGCGGCAAGGAGCACGCCAAGTACGATTGCTCGCAGTACCGCGAGTACATCGCCGAACGGGTCGAGCCGTGGTCCTACCTGAAGTTCCCCTACCTGAAGCAGGTCGGCTGGAAGGGATTCGTCGACGGCGAGGAGTCGGGCGTCTACAAAGCCACTCCGCTGTCGCGCTGCAACGCCGCCGACGGCATGGCTACCCCACTGGCCGACGCCGAGTACAACAAGATGTACGAAACCCTCGGCGGCAAGCCGATCAACCACACGCTGGTCACTCACTGGGCGCGGCTGGTCGAGTTGCTCTACTCCACCGAGCGCTGGGTCGAGTTGGCCGCCGACACGGAGATCACCGGCAAGGAATATCGGGTGTTGCCGACCGAGACTCCGACCGAGGGCGTCGGCTGCGTCGAGGCCCCGCGCGGCACGCTCACCCACCACTACACGACCGACGAGCGCGGCATCCTGACGAAGGTCAATCTGATCGTCGGCACCACGAACAACAACGCCCCGATTTGCATGTCGGTGAAGAAGGCCGCCCAGGGCTTGATCCAGAAGGGCAAGGTCAGCGAGGGGTTGCTGAACATGGTCGAGATGGCGTTCCGCGCCTACGACCCGTGTTTCGGCTGCGCCACGCACAGCCTGCCCGGCCAAATGCCGCTGGTGGTGAACCTCCGCGATCCGCAAGGCGATGTGATCGAGCGGCTGTCGCAGTACGTGTAGCTGCAAAACCGTTTGGGCGAGATGGAACGGGAATCCGTTTGCTGATTAAACCGGTTCACAGTCCGCTTCGATGACGTAACCGATTGCCCGAACAATGTCTCGAAGTGTGGATTCATCCAATTTCCCAATCGGTCCGTTCGAGAGATCGAATTGGGACTTTTCGACAGACAAGATGTTCTTGCACTGGGCGACGCAGTCAACGGAGAAACCGAACTGACCGGCCTTGAAGGGAACGCAATTCGCCAGTTTGCTGCGAACGGCGAAGCGGGCCGAAGTGCAGAACACCGCCAGTACGTAATTTCCCCGGTTCAATTCTTCCCGAGAAACGACGATTACGGGATGACGCCCGACCTCTGGAAACTCTGCCACGAAGATTTCGCCGGGGTGAATCACGGATCCTCTCCCGCGCGAGAGACGGCGTTTTTCATCCCCACTGAATGGACGACCTTCTGCACTCGCTCCTCCTCAAGGGCTTCACGGATGCCCTCGTACTGTTCCGCGGGAATGAGTAAATACGAGGCACGGGTGCGTGGATCCGTGACGTGGATTAGGTGGCCCGCCGATTGATCCAGAACCCGCTGTTGTTCCGGAGACAACGTAATATCCATTATTGCACCTCCCTTCCCCCCGATAACGCCTTTCACGTATTTTACAATAGACACCAACGGATGGCAATTCGCTGAAGGTGCCCCAACATACTCTTGACTCGCCATCCTAATACGCCATAATGGTGGTTATGGTCAGGGCCGTTGAGGAGCCGTTTATCATGTCCGCCATGCCTCTTAATGAAGTTCAGGCGAAACTACCAGAGTTGATCCACGCCCTTGCGCCGGGCGAGCAGGTGACGATCACCGAAAATGACATGCCGGTCGCTCAGCTTGTTTCGATGCAAACACCGCCGGCTCGTCGGATATTAGGGAGTATGCGAGGCACAGTCACCTACATGGCCCCGGATTTTGACGCTCCTTTGGAGGATTTCCGGGAATACATGCAATGAGATTGCTGCTAGACTCCCACGCGTTGATTTGGGCCATGGACGATCCTTCGCGGTTGGGTCAGCAAGCGGCCGAGGAGTTGGCGAATCCCGCGAACGATTTATATCTTAGCGCGGGTACAATTTGGGAAATCGCCATAAAGGTCGGCCTGAAAAAACTGGCGTTGTCTCTGCCTTTTCGTATTTGGATGTCGCAAGCGATCAGCGAATTGGGGCTCGTGGCATTGCCGATCACCGTGGAGTGCGCCGACGCCCAGATCGCGCTCCCCAGCCATCACCGCGATCCCTTTGATCGGCTGCTTGCGGCGCAAGCCCGGTCGGAAAAGGTCGTGCTGGTCAGCGCCGATGTTGTTTTCGATCTTTACGGCGTCCAACGGCTTTGGTGATGGGGTGAAGTGCATCACGTGACAGTCGCCATTTGCATCAATTGCGGCGCCAAGAAGGTCGGCTCACTGACGCCATGCAGTGCTTGTGGTTTTGCGCCTTCAACGTGCGAAGACCAAGCAAAGAGTATTGCTCTTTCAGACAATTGCATGGCGGCCGAGGAACTTCACGTTGTCGGCGTCAAAATCAAGGCCGGCGAGCATCTCGCTTATGACGAAGCGTTCATTCGGAAAATGGCTCAGACAATTCAGCAGAACCCAAAGGCGACGAAGATGCCGTTGGGCTGCTTGATTGCCGTTTGGGCGCCAATCGTAATCATGGTTATTCTTGTGATTTCGGTCGTATCGTTGTTTGTTTATGCAAAACTTAACGGCCTCTAACAAGTTGCACGGAGAGAGGACATGTGCCGAACGGCTCAAATTGCGATCGTTATTTGTTGTCTATGCTGCACCATTGGGACGCGCGCCGGTGAGACCGCCGATCTGCCGCCCTCTCATTCGATCAAGCCTCAGTTGTACGCCACCGGATTCGAGTTCGCCGAGGGACCGGCACTGGACGACGCCGGAAACCTGTTCGTGGTGAACTATCGCGGCAACGGAAAAATAGGTCGAATCGCGCCCGACGGGACCGCCTCGGTCTATTGCGATCTAAGGGAACACGCGCCGCCGCCGGCCGAGGGGCGAAAGGCGCAGGCCAACGGATTGAAAGTTGACGCCGAAGGCCGATTGATCGTCGCCGACGCCGGCGGGGGACGAATCCTGCGAATCACCGGCTCCCCGGACGGCAAGACGCCGAAGATCGAAGTCCTGGCCGAGACGTTCGAGAACAAGCCGCTCGATGCCCCGAACGACGTGGCGCTGGATCGGATCGGCAACATCTACTTCTCCGACCCCGGCAACTCCAACGCCGAGAAGCCCACCGGATCGATCTACCGCATCGCCGCCGACGGCGGACGGATAACGAAGCTCGACACCGGCTTGGCGTATCCCAACGGGCTGGCCGTCACGCCCAACCAAGGTCGGCTCTGCCTCTCCGAGAGCGCCCGTTATCGCGTGTTGATCTACGATCTGCAACCCGACGGCGGCGCGACGCACCGCCGCGTGCTGATCGACTTCCCCAAAAAGACCGAGGGCAACATCGGCGGCGGCCGATTCGAGCCCGACGGCATGATCTTCGACTCATCCGGCCGACTCTACGTGGCGATGTGGACCGGCGGGGTAATCAACGTGGTCGAAGTCCCCTCGGGCAAGCTGCTCCGTCAATACGACGCCGGCGGCCGACGGGCGACCAACTGCCACTTTCACGGCGGCTATCTTTACACGACCGTCGCCGCCAAGGAGGCCGTCTTTCGGCTTGAGCTCGGCGTCGAAGGGTTCGACTACCGCCGGTCGCCTTGAAGGTGTTATGCCCAAAGCGGCGGCAAACCACCGCACTCCATAACAACGGCCGGACGCCGCAAGGTAAAGACCCAATTTAACCCCGCACCCACGTCTCCTCTCCCAAAGGGAGAGGGGGAGACTTTCCAATCACGCTTTAATCATCCTCCAAGTCCTTGCCGTAGTCGGGCGGGAAGGGATTGAACGGCTCGTCGCCCTCCTTCGCCCGACCGCACTCCTTCAGCAAAGAATCGCCGCCGAATTGATCGATCCAGTAGTTGACGTCCTCCTCCAACAGCGGGACCGGGGGCCGGTCGGACGTCTCGGCGCCGGCTTGGGCGCGCTGCCGCCGTGCTCGGACAAGTTCGGCGTACCAGGCGTCGCTGGCGACAACCTTGGCCCTTCGGCGTCGGGCGGCGCGTTGGATGCGGCGGTCGCCGGAGACCACCACCAACCGCCGCGGGGCCGATTCCGAGCGGATCAACTCCTCGATCAGCTCGTCGGCCGATTCATATTTCGCGGCGAAGCGGACGGTGATGCCCCGGTGTTGCACGACTCGCGGCAGTCCCCGCGGCGCGTCGCCGGCGTCGAACACCACGGTCGTCCGGGGCAACTCGCTCGGCTCGATCGAGGCGGCCAGGAAGTTCAACATCGCCAGCCGGCTGCGCTCGAGGCTCCCAGGTCCGGCGCCATGTCCCATGATGCCGGAAGCGTGAAGCAAGTTGTAGCCGTCGATCAGCAAGGGCATGGGAAGGAGGGATTGGGGATTGGGGGGGATAAATCACTATGTTTGGCCGATATTATATTGCGAAACCGCAAGCGGTTCCAATCCCTAATCCCTAATCCCTAATCCCTAATCCCTAATCCCTAATCCCTAATCCCCAATCCCTAATCCCTCCCTCTGAAACTTCACCCGGCCGCCGACTATCACCACTTCCGCCCGGCCGGTCAACTCCCAACCGGCAAAAGGCGTGTTGGCGCTCTTCGAGCGGAACTTCGCCGGATCGACCGTCCAACGGGCATTAGGGTCGATTATCGTCACGTCGGCCTCCGCGCCGATTTGGAGCGTGCCTTTGTCGAGGCCTAAGATTCGCGCCGGAGCGAGCGACATTTTGCGAATCGCCGCGGACCAGTCGAGATGGCCCGGCTCGATCAGTTTGGTGACGACCAACCCGAGAGATGTTTCCAGGCCGACGATGCCGAACGGGGCGCGGTCGATGTCCTGCATTTTCTTCTCTTTGGAGTGCGGGGCGTGGTCGCTGGCGATCGCGTCGATCGTCCCGTCGCTCAAACCGGCGATGACCGCCTCGACGTGCTCCCGGCCGCGCAGCGGCGGGTTCATCTTGAAGTTGGCGTCGAACGTGCGGAGCGACTCGTCGCAGAGCGAGAAGTGGTGCGGGGCGGCCTCGGCGGTCACGCGGACGCCGCGCGCCTTGGCCCGCCGCAGGGCCTCGACGCCGTTGATGGTCGAGACGTGCATGACGTGCAGCCGCCCGCCGGTGGCCTCGGCCAGCGCGATGTCGCGGCTGACCATCACGTCCTCGGCCGCCGCGGGGATGCCCGACAGACCGAGGAGCATCGAGGTAAGCCCCTCGTGCATAACGCCGTGCTGGGAAAGCTCGCGGATTTCGGCGTGGCTGAGAACCGGCTTGTCGAACATCGAGCAATACTCCAAGGCGCGGCGCATCAGCTCGGCGTCGTGGACCGGCGAGCCGTCGTCGCTGAAGGCGACCGCTCCGGCCTCGACCAACTGGCCGATCTCCGCCAGTTCCTTTCCCTCGCGGTTTTTGCTCACGCAGGCGGTCACGAGCACGTTGCAATTGTCGGCCCGCGCGGCCCTGTCGTGGATGAACTCGATCACCCCCTGCGAGTCGATCGGCGGATCGGTGTTGGGGATGCAGGCGATCGAGGCAAACCCTCCGGCCAGTGCGGCGGCCGTGCCGGTTTCGATCGTTTCGTCCTCCTCGAAGCCCGGCTCGCGCAGGTGAACGTGCATGTCGATCAGGCCCGGGGCAACGATCTTTCCCGAGGCGTCGATCACCGTCTCTTCCCCGCCGGGCGCCGCGTCGTAGGCGGCGATCCGACCGTCGGCGATCAACAGGTTCGTCACGCGATCCATCTCCTGCGACGGATCGATCACCCGGCCGCTTTTGATAATTATCGAGCGCATGGGGGGATTTTGGTGGTCGGGAATCGGGGTTCGGGATTTGAATTACCGTTCATTCATCCGTTTAGCCCCGGCGTCCACGCCGGGAAAATTGCCTGCGAGCGCCGCCACACGCATTTTAGCACCCTACGGGCCGAAAAAACAACCGTTCCCTTACTTCTCGCAAACCGCGTCGCCCGGCACCGGAAACTGCTTGCACAGCTCGGCCACCTGGCCGCGGATGCGGCCGGCCAGCGCCGCGTCGTCCGGCCCGCGGAGGACTTCGAGAATCATGCCGCCGATCGTCCGCATCTGGTCGCAGCCCATGCCGCGGGTGGTCAGAGCGGGCGTGCCGATGCGGATGCCCGACGGGTCCATCGGCTTCCGCTGGTCGAAGGGGATCATGTTCTTGTTGATCGTGATTCCGCAGCGTTCCAGGGCCTGTTCGGCCTGGGCGCCGGTCGTGCCCAGCGGGGTGACATCGGCCAGGATCAGGTGGTTGTCCGTCCCGCCGCTGACGAGTTGCACGCCGCCGGACACAAGAGTCTCGGCCAAGACCTTGGCATTGTCCACGACCTGCTGGATGTATTGCTTGTAGGCGGGATTCAGTATCTCGCCGAAACAGACGGCCTTGCCGGCGATCACGTGCATCAGCGGCCCGCCCTGGACGCAAGGGAACACCGCCCGGTTGATCGCCTTGGCGTACTCTTCCTTGCAGAGGACCAATCCGCCGCGTGGGCCGCGGAGCGTCTTGTGAGTGGTCGATGTAACGTAATCGGCCACCGGCACCGGATCGTCGTGCAGCTTGACGGCCACCAGACCCGCGTAGTGGGCCATATCCACCAGCAGCTTCGCTCCACATTCCCGCGCAATCTCGGCGAACCGGCCGTGTGGAATCTCACGCGGATACGCGCTGGCCCCGGCGACGATCATCTTCGGCTTATGCTCGCGGGCCAAAGCGGCGATCTGATCGAAGTCGATCCGATGGGTGTCGGGCCGGACGCCGTAGCTGTGGAAGCGGTACGTCTTGCCCGAGAAGTTCAGCTTCATGCCGTGGGTAAGGTGTCCGCCGTGTGCCAGATCGAGCCCCAGCACGACGTCGCCCGGCTCGAGGATCGAGAGATAGACGGCCATGTTGGCCTGGGCGCCGGAATGGGGCTGCACGTTGGCGTGGTCGGCGCCGAAGATTTGCTTGGCCCGCTCCCGAGCAAGATTCTCGGCCACGTCGACGAACTCGCATCCGCCGTAATAGCGTCGCCCCGGATAGCCCTCGGCGTACTTGTTCGTAAGCACGCTGCCGACGGCCTGCATGACGGCCGGACTGGTGAAGTTTTCCGAGGCGATCATTTCCAGACCGTCCCGCTGCCGCTTGATTTCGCCGGCAATCGCGGCCCACACTTCCAGGTCTTGTCGTTCAATAAAGTTCATTGGGCTATCCTGTCGAGAGAAAAACACTACTCGCCACACTCGGTGAACCAGTAATTTTCAACGATCCGTGTCGGTTCGTCAATCGGAGGGAGTGTTTTGTCCCTGCAATTACGCCCGACCGCGCAACTTCGCCCGCGCGTATGGAAGCAGTCCACCGGCGTCGCGGATGGCGAGGATCGCCTCGGGCAGACTCGGAAACGAAAACGATTGCCCGCCGACGGTGATCGTTCCGGCGGCGGCGTCCAAACGCACCTCGTCTCCTTCCTTGTATGCACGGACCGCCTTGGGACACTCGATCAGCAGTAGTCCTTGATTCACGGCGGCGCGGTAGAATATCCTTGCGTAGCTTTTTGCCACGACGGCCTCGATGCCGGCCGCTTTCAGGCCCAGGGCCGGCTGCTCGCGCGAGCTGCCGCAGCCGAAGTTCTTGCCGGCCAGCAGAAAGTCGCCGGGCCGGACGCCCGTCGCAAAACCAGGGTCGAGGTCTTCCAGCAGGTGCGGCAGAATCTGCTCCGCCGTCGAGCAAGAGTAGGTATACTTGCCCGGAAAAAGCATGTCGGTGTTCACGTCATCGCCGTATTTCCAGACTTTGCTCATTGAAGATTCTCCTCGCTTGCCGCGGCCCTCACCCAATACATGATATTTAGCCCCGGGTGAATACACCCGGGGCAATGTGCGTGATATGAAACACTACTCCCCGCCGTGTATTCACGGCGGGCTAAATGGGGAGATTTTGCGGGGATCGCTGATTCGGCCGTGTATCGCCGAGGCGGCGACGGTTGCGGGGCTTGCCAGGAAGATTTCCGCCTTAGCGCAGCCCATCCGGCCCTTAAAGTTTCGATTGGACGTGGAAAGACATCGCTCGCCTGCGGCCAACACGCCCTGATGGGCACCGAGGCACGGCCCGCAGCCGGTCGGAAGCAGCGTGCCGCCGGCAGCCAGCAGCGCGTCGATCGCGCCGGAGGCGATTGCCCGGCGCAGGATTTCCCGCGATGCCGGCAACAGCAACAACCGCGTGCCCGAGGCGATTTGCTTCCCCTTAAGGATGGACGCGGCAAGCTCGAAATCGCTTTCCCGACCGTTCGTACAGGTACCCAATACACACTGGTCGATGGGCGTCCCCTCGACTTCTTCGACGGAAACGACGTTGTCCACCGTGTGCGGTTTGGCCACCAGCGGACCGAGCGTGGGAAGGTCGAACTCCAACCGGCGCGAGTATTCGGCGTCCGAGTCTGCCCAAACCGGCTCGTTGCCGTCGCGGACGACGCCGATCGAGTCGAGGTATTCCACGGTGCGGGAATCGACCTCGAACACGGCGGCCTTGGCCCCCATCTCGATTCCCATGTTGGCAACGGTCAACCGCTCGTCGATCGACAGTCCGGCGGCGCCGTGGAACTCGACGCACTGGTAGTTGGCCCCGTCGGCGCCGAGCCGGCCGATGATCGAAAGGATCAGGTCCTTGGCCGTAACGCCCGGCGAAAGACCGCCGCTAAGATCAATGCGGATGCTCTCGGGCACCTTTAGCCACGTCTCGCCGGTCAGGATCAGCGTGGCCGCCTCGGTGCGGTCGATTCCGGTGGCGAACACCCCCAGGGCGCCGTACATGCAGGTGTGCGAGTCGCTGCCGACGATCAACTCGCCGGGCAGGGCAAGCCCCTTCTCGACCATCACCTGGTGGCAGACGCCCACGCCGACGTCGAAGAAATTCTCGACGCCGTACCGCTGGACGTATTGACGGATGGCCTTATGGTTTTCGGCGTCCTTTTCCGTGGCGGCGGGCACGACGTGGTCGAGCACCACTACGTGCATGTCCTTCCGCGCCGGGCCGAACTCGGTCAGGTCGGCGGCGATTTTTGCCACGATCGCCGCCGTGTTGTCGTGCGACAGCAGACGGTCGG
This sequence comes from Planctomycetota bacterium, assembly GCA_018897395.1. Classification (GTDB taxonomy): domain Bacteria; phylum Planctomycetota; class Planctomycetia; order Pirellulales; family Thermoguttaceae; genus JAHIKV01. The sequence continues at coordinate 44,708 of JAHIKV010000187.1, forward strand.
GCCGAACGGTTACAATCTCTCCCGGCCTGACTTCGTTGCGGCCGGATTTCCGCGCCAGGATTTTTTCGGCGAAGGTTTTTCCCATTTTTCCGCTCCTCGTTCCCATGCTCTGCATGGGAACGCACTGTTCGGACGCTCTGCGTCCGTCGGCGCAGTTGACTCTCGTTCCCACGCTCAGCGCTGGAATGGAACACATGGGCGCTCCGCGTTCCCGTGACGCGGGATGCGACCATGCAACTTCTCACAACGCCAACGGACGCGGAGCGTCCGGACAGTGTGTTCCCACGCGGAGCGTGGGAACGAGACCATTATCCGACGATTTTCTTCGACTCGCCGTATTTTTCCGCCATTCTATCCCGAGGCAGATATTCGTCTTCGAGTTTTCTATACTCTTTCAGGCCGACGAAATCGGTGAACTCCTCGAACCCGGCGACCCACTTCGTCTGGCCGGGCAAAATGCCGCCGGGCGCGGCCTTCAGCGCGGTGAAGAAATCCATCAGCGCCTTATGGGCGACCATGCACGAGGCGACGGGGATCGACACCCGGCCGACCCCCATTTTCGCCAGATCGGGAATGGGAATCAGTTCGGTTTTCATGCCGGAGACGGCGTCCATCAGGTTTACCGACAGCGGGCCGTGTACTTCGGCGACGGCCTTTTCGATGTCCGCGCGGGTGCGGATGCCGTCGATAAACGCCAGGTCTGCGCCGGCGGCAAGATACATATTGCAGCGCTTAATGGCTTCTTCGATGCCCTGGGCGGCAAAGACGTCGGTCCGGGCATTGATAATAAAATCCTTGTCGAGCCGGTTTCTCACGTCGGAGCAGGCCCGCAGCTTGCCGGCCATTTCCTCGGCCGAGATGACTTCCTTGCCCGCCATGTGGCCGCAGCGTTTGGGGAACACCTGGTCTTCGAGGTTCATTCCGGCGGCGCCCATCCGGATCAGGCGTTCGGCGATCCACGCCGCGTTTACGGCATTGCCGCCGCCGGTGTCGACGTCGGCCATGACTGGAATCTCGACGGCCTGCACGATGTTCCAGGTCGTATCCAAGATGTCCTTCATCTGTACCAGGCCGACGTCCGGTTTTCCCAGCAGGCTCGCGGCCAGCCCGTAGCCGGAAATCTGTATGGCCTCGAAGCCGCACCGCTCGATGACTTTCGCGCTCAGCGCGTCGTGTGCGCCGGGGACCACGACGGCCCGTCGGGCCATGATTGCTTGTCGCAAGATAGTAGTTTTTTTCATTGGAGTAACTCCAGAGAACGTGTTGATAATGCTTCGCCGAATAGTATCTTTCGGCAATGTTTTTGTGAAACAATAGCCGGGGGCTAACAGCCCCCGGAGATAAAACCCGCGATTCACGCACATTCCGGGGGCTGTTAGCCCCCGGCTATTGGCGACAGTGTTATTCCATTTCAAGCCGGCGTTTACAGCGCGGCGATAATTGCGTCGGTCAATTGTTTGGTGGTCGCCGCGCCGCGGCTGAGGACGTCCGGACCGCCGGCCAATCGAAGCATGTCGTAGGCGCGCACCTCGCCCTCGGCCACTACCTTGGCGATGGCCCCGCGGATGCGGTCGGCAGTCGGCGTGTGGCCGACGTGGTCGAGCATCATGCAGGCGGCCAGGATCATGGCGATAGGGTTGACGATCGACGGCTCCAAGGCGGCGTATTTCGGCGCGGAGCCGTGCGTCGGCTCGAAAACGGCGACCTCGCGGCCGATGTTCGCGCTGGCGGCGAAGCCCAGCCCGCCCACCAGTCCGGCGAAACCGTCGGAAAGAATATCGGCGAACATGTTCGTGGCCACCAGTACGCCGTAGTCTTCCGGGTTTTTGGTGAGCCACATCATCTGGGCGTCGATGTTCGTCGACCGCAGGGCAATGTCGGGATATTCGGCGGCGATCGGCTTGGCCTCGTCCTCGACCATGCCCGAGGTCTCGCGGATCACGTTCGGCTTCTCGCAGACGGTGACCGAGCGGTAGCCGAACTTTTTGGCGTGGTCGAAGGCCGCGCGGATGATCCGCCGACAGGCCGGCCGGCTGAGTATGCGGCACGAGACGGCCAAGTCGGGTCCGGCGACCCGTGCGAAGTTTTTCATCTTCGGGTGCGTTTCGAGCGCGTCGCGCACCTGCTTGGGCGGGTCGGTCCATTCGACGCCCGAGTAAAGCCCCTCGGTATTTTGCCGGAAGATGACCGCGTCGATTTTCGGCTCCTCGAAACCGTCGGCCATGCGGCGGATGAAGTTCAACGGGTTGCCGGGAAACGACCGGCATGGACGGATGCATATTTCCAGGTCGAACAGTTGCCGCATCCGCACGATCGGGCTGTAGTAGACGTGTCCCTTCCCCTTCAAGGCAGGCGATAGTTCTGCTTCGGCCGCCTGCTTCGGCTTCGAGGTGATCGCCCCGAACAGCCCGAGCTTGTGCTCTTTAAGCAGGTCGATCGTCCGATTCGGCAGCGCGCTGCCCTCGGAAATCCAAAAATCCCAGCCGATGTCGGCCGGCACGTAATCCGCCTGAAAACCGGCTGCGTCCAACACTCGCAGCGCCTCGGGCAGCACGATTTTGCCGATGCCGTCGCCGGGCATTGTGACAATTGTTGGTTTGCTCATGGTGTGCTCTCGGAAAAAGGTGTCAGGAACCGAAGTAGAAAAAGGTGTCAGGAACCGTTTTTTTCTATTATTTTCCTTAGCCGGACGCCGATTACACGTAAAAACGGTTCCTGACACCTTTTTCTCTTCCGGGGGCTAACAGCCCCCGGAATGTGCGTGAATTGCGAGTTTTCCCTCCGGGGGCTGTTAGCCCCCGGCTATTGTTTACTACATTGGTTTTTGACGCTCAAAACGGCCGTCGCCACGGCGTCGCGGAATATATCCACCGCCGCGTCGATCTGTTTTTTAGAAATCGTCAGCGCGGGACAGAAGCGGACCGCGCTCTCGCCACAACCGAGCACCAGCACCCCGCGGCGGAAACATTCCTGGACAACGCGGTTCCGCGTCTCTGCGTCATTGCAACGACTCTCCGGATCGGTCACGAAATCGGCGGCGATCATCAGGCCCACGCCGCGGACGTCGCCGATGGCCGGAAACTCTTCTTTAACCGCCTGCAATCGTTCGATCAGGTGCGCGCCGACGACTTTAGCGTTGTCGATCAGCCCGCCTTCGAGCAGGTCAAGCGTGGCCAGCGAGGCGGCGCAGGCAACCGGGTTGCCGCCGAAGGTCGAGGCGTGCGAGCCGGGGGGCCAGTTCATGATCTCTTCCCGCGCAACGATCGCCCCCAAGGGCATTCCGCTGGCGAAGCCCTTTGCCACGGCGATGATGTCGGGCTGGACGCCGACGTGCTGGACGGCCCACATCTTGCCCGTCCGCCCCATGCCGCTCTGCACCTCGTCGCAGACCATCAGGATGCCGTGGCGGTCGCACAACTCGCGGAGCCGGGGTAAAAAGTCGGGTGGGGGAACGATGTATCCCCCTTCGCCCTGGATCGCCTCGACGAAAAACGCCGCCACCTCGTCCGGCCCAACCTCGCGGCGGAAAACCGTCTGCTCGATCTCGTCAATAGTAAAATCGACGATCGACCCTGATCCGCGCAGATCGATCGGGCGGAACGGGTCCGGGTACGTGACGTGGGTGATCTGCGGCACCATCGGCATGAACCGCTTGCGGTGTATCGCCTTGCTGCCCGAGAGCGACATCGCGCCGAAAGTTCGCCCGTGAAAGGCGCCCCAGAAGGCGATCATGTGCTGCCGGCCGGTCTGGTGCCGGGCGAGCTTGAAGGCCGCCTCGATCGCCTCTGCGCCCGAGTTGGTGAAGAAGACCCGGTTGCGGCCCGACATCGGCGCCAATTTGGCCAACCGCTCGGCCAACATGATCTCCTGATCGTAGTAAAAATCGGTCCCCGACATGTGCAGGAAGCGGGCGGCCTGATCGCGGATGGCCCGGACTACGTAGGGATGTGAATGTCCGGCGGCGGTGACCGCGATGCCGGCGGTCAGATCGAGGAACCGGTTGCCGTCCGGGTCGGTGACCACCGAGCCGATGGCATTATCAATCACCAGGGGGTAATCTCGGGTGTAAGAAGGACTCATCACCCGTTTGTCGCGGGCGACCAATTTCTTAGCCTTGGGGCCGGGAATTTTACACACCAACTCCGGCGCCGCCGGCTGCTTGGGAATCAATACGAACTTCGCGTTTGCCACGTCGCTGTTCCTTTCAATCGCGCTTTCCCAAAGTTTCTTCGGTGTCGATCTGCGCGCGTTGCAGTTTGCCGCTGTAGTCGATGTAGACGGTCTTCCACTCGGTGAATATATCCAAGCCGGCCTTTCCGGCCTCGCGGTGGCCGTTGCCGGTCCCCTTCACGCCGCCGAAGGGCATGTGGACCTCGGCGCCGATCGTCGGGCCGTTGACGTACACGATGCCGGCCTCGATCTCGCGCACCGCCCAGAGGGCCTTGTTCACGTCGCGGGTGTAGATCGATGAACTCAGTCCATACTCGCAATCGTTGAGCGTCTCGACGGCCTCTTCCAGGCTGCCGACGCGGACGACCGACAGCACCGGACCGAAAATCTCCTCCCGGAAAATCCGCATCGAGCGGTGTACGCCGGCAAAAATCGTCGGCTCGATGAACCAGCCGCGGTCGAGCCGCTCGCCGGTCGCCCGAACGCCGCCGCGGACCAACTCGGCCTTGTCCTCTTCCTTGCCGATGCGGATGTAATCCAGCACCTTTTTGCACTGGCTCTCGTTGACCAGCGGGCCGACGTCGGTCGTCGGCTCGATGCCGGGTCCGAGCCGCAGTTTGGCGGCCTGGGCGGTGAGCTTTTCGAGTATTATGTCGTGGACCGCTTCGTGAACGATCAGCCGGCTGGTTGCCGTGCAGCGTTGTCCCGAGGTGCCGAAGGCGCCCCACAGCGCGCCCTCGACGGCCAGGTCCAGGTCGGCGTCGTCCATGACGATTTCGGCGTTTTTTCCGCCACATTCGAGCGATACCCGTTTGCCGGTCCGGCCGCATTCGGCGGCGACGTGTTTGCCCGTCTCGGTCGAGCCGGTGATGGAGATCAGGCTGATCCGCGGGTTTTTGCACATCGCCTCGCCGACGACCGACCCGCGCCCTTGAACCAGATTGATGACCCCGGGCGGCAAACCGGCGTCGGCCAGCGCCCGGACGAACTCGGCGCCGCAGTTGGGCGCGTCGGAAGCCGGCTTGATTACCACGGTGTTGCCGCAGATCAGTGCGTGGAACGATTTCCAGGCCGGAATGGCCACGGGGAAGTTCCAGGGGGTAATCAGTCCGCAGACGCCGATCGGCTCGCGTAACGTGAGGCACATTTTGTTGGGCAATTCGGAGGGGGCGGTGTCGCCGTAGAGTCGGCGGCCTTCGCCGGCGGCCAGTTCGGCCATGTCGATCGCCTCTTGCACGTCGCCGCACCCTTCGGCCAGTGGTTTTCCAGCCTCGCGGGCGATCAACTCGCCGATTTGCTGTTTCCGTTGGGCGAGGATTTGACCGGCACGTTGGAGGATAATTGCGCGGGCCGGCGGGGGGGTGCGCCGCCAGGCCGTGAACGCCCGCCCCGCCGCCGACACGGCACGATCCAGCTCTTCGGCCGAAGAGTCGGGCGTTTCGCAGACCACCTCGCGGGTGTCGGCGGGGTTGATCGACTTGATCGCCGCGGCCCCCTCGGGCCACGACCATTGACCGTCAATGTAATTCATCGCCTTGGCGGGATTTGACATGGTTCCATTCCTTGCAGTTTGCCGAACTTCGTAGGGCGCGTGTGACGCGCCGTTGCCCGCTTGCTCTGGCCGGTGCGTTTCACGCACCCTACGTTGCCGTGCAGGGAGTCCACAAAGCCATCGAGCCTAACAGAACCATTCTTAGTGGTCAACGGCGGGGAAATGTCGGCGGGACCGAATAATCGGCCGAAAACAAGGACTTCTTACTTGACGCCGCGAGGCATTTCAGGCACATAGTGGTTTGTGCTTTGAGTGTCGGATTTTCAATGTTGACGAACAATAGCCGGGGGCTAACAGCCCCCGGTGGGAAACCACCGGGATTCGCGCACATTCCGGGGGCTGTTAGCCCCCGGCTATTGTTGCGTTAGCCTTCTGCTACTCAATAATTGCCAAAACACCATTGCGCCGCGTTGGGGAAAGACGCCATGAGCATCCGCTTTAGGCTGACGATCGCCGCGATAGCCGTCATTCTGGTGGCCAACTCGCTGCTGTCGTTCATCGCCTTGCAGTACTTGGGGCGGGTCTGGATGGGAGAGGTGCAGACGCGGGTGCGGCGAAACTTGAATTCGGCCCGGGCCGCTTACGACAACCACGTCGAGATTATCGGCGCCTACCTGCAAGCCACCGCCCGCGACAAAGCACTGGCCGCCGCCGTGCGGGCAGACGACCGGGCGGCCCTGCAATCAATGCTCCGCGAGTTGGGCGAGTCGAAAACAATGGACTTCGCCACGCTGCTGGACGCCACGGGCAGAGTGATCTGCCGGTCGGGCAGCGGGCGGACGGGCGACGACCTTTCCGCCGACCCGTTGGTGGCCGAAGTGCTTCGCCGGCGGAAATCGGTCGAAGGGACCGTCGTGTTCTCGCGAGAGCGGTTGTTGGCCGCGGGGCCGCGGTTGGCCGAGCGGGCCTTGATAAAGATAGTTCCGACCGAGGCCGCCCGGCCCACTTCCGACTTGCTCAGCACCGCGGGAATGGTGACCGCCGCGGCCGTGCCCGTGCTCGACGAACGAGGACGCACGGCGGCGATTCTTTACGGCGGCGACCTGCTCAACCGCCGCTACGAGATCGTCGACGCGATCAAGGAGCAGGTCTTCCGGGGCGAAGTCTTCAAGGACAAGGAAATCGGCACGGTGACCATCTTCATGGGCGACCTGCGCGTCTCGACGAACGTCACCCGCAAGGACGGCGAGCGGGCGGTCGGCACCCAGTTGAGCGAAGCGGTTTCCGAGGCGGTGCTGGAACACGGCGAGATTTGGGCCGCCCCGGCGTTCGTGGTCAACGACTGGTACATCACGGCCTACGAGCCGATCCACGATCCGGCCGGCAAGATCATCGGCGCGCTTTACGTGGGGCTGTTGCGGGCGCCGTTCGCACACCAGCTAGAGGTCATCAGCACCGTTTTCCTGGCGCTGGTCGGCGGCGCCACGTTGGCCAGCCTGGTGCTGTTGCTGTTGGTCAACGAGCGCGTGCTGCGCCCTATCCGTTCGGTGGTGGGTATGGCGCAGAAGGTCATCGGCGGCGACCTGACCGCACGGGTGGGCATCCGGCCGGCGGGCGAGATGGGCGCGCTCTGCCGCGCCGTGGACAGCATGGCCCAGGCCGTCGCCGAACGCGAGGAACTGCTCACCCAGGCCACCCGCCAGCAAATCCGCCGTAGCGAGCAGTTGGCCTCTGTCGGCCGGCTGGCCGCCGGAGTGGCCCACGAAATCAACAACCCGCTGACCGGCGTGCTGGTCTTCGCCGACTTAATGCGCGAAAAGGAGAACATGGACGACCAAGACCGCGAGGACTTGGAAGTTATCATCCGCGAGACCAAGCGGGCGCGGGAGATCGTCCGCGGCCTGCTCGATTACGCCCGCGAAACGCCCTCGCTCAAGGTATCCTTGGACGTAAACGACGTCGTCCGGCAGACCATGCAACTGCTGGGCAAGCGCGAGGCGTTTCAACAGGTCAACCTCGTCGAGGCGCTGGCCGACAACCTGTCGCCGGTCAACGGCGACAGGAACCAGCTCCAGCAGGTGCTGGTGAACCTCTCGCTGAACGCCTGCGAGGCGATGTCCGACGGAGGCACGCTGATGATCGCCACCTCCGGCACAAGCGATCAGGTCGTCGTCGAAGTGACCGACACCGGCTGCGGCATCAAGCCCGAACACCTCGACAAAATCTTCGAGCCGTTCTTCACCACCAAGGCGGTGGGCAAGGGGACCGGCCTGGGACTGAGCGTCACCTACGGAATCGTTCAACAGCACGGCGGGACGTTGGAGGTCGAGAGCGCGATGGGAAAAGGGACCACGTTTATCATCACGCTGCCCGCGGAAAAGGGATAGCTGCTAGTGATTGAGGGTGTCCGGGAATTGGCCCGCAAAAACAGCTATTTAGCCCCGGGTGAATACACCCGGGGCACGGTCTGGTGCGTCCAACCACCGCTGCCCGCCGTGTATTCACGGCGGGCTAAATGGTACTATTCCCGGACACCCTCGCTATTAATTGAGTGTCGGTAAAGTTCCTTGTGTCCTACGACCGTTGCGCGGGACGGTTTTGCCACAACATGCGGTATGCGACGGCCTCTCTGATCGCAACATATAGTGGCGTGCAATGGTCGCAGGACACAAGGGTAAAGTTATGTCGTGAACAATCATTGATTATCCGAGAGTCGAAAGCAGTCCGAACACGGCCGGGAGAAAGTCATGGAGCCGCCGGGATTCGAGGGCATGATCGGGCAGTGCCCCGCGATGCGCGAACTGTTCGCTCTGATCGAGCGGATTGCCCCGACCGACAGCACCGTGCTGTTGACCGGCGAGAGCGGTACGGGCAAGGAGATGGTGGCCCGCGCGATCCATCGCCACAGCCGCCGCCGCGATTGCCCCCTGTTGGCCTGCGACTGCACCGCGCTGGCCCCGACGCTGCTGGAGAGTGAGTTGTTCGGCCACGTCAAGGGATCGTTTTCCGGCGCGATCGCCACGAAGATGGGGCTTTTCGAGGCCGCCGACCGGGGCACCCTGTTTCTCGACGAGGTGGCCAACCTGAGCATGGAGACGCAAGGCAAGCTGCTCCGCGTGCTGGAAACGCGCCGCGTCCGAAAAGTCGGCGACACCGCCGAACGCGAGGTCGACATCCGGCTGATCGCCACCAGCAATCGCAGTCTGGCCGAGTTGGTCAACGAGGGCGCGTTCCGCGCCGACCTCTACTATCGCTTGAACGTCGTGCCCGTCGCGCTCCCCCCGCTGCGCGACCGCCCCGGCGACATCCACTTGTTGGCCGGCGAGTTCCTGCGGCGGTTCTCGGAGCGGATGGGGGTCGATCTCGCGGGCTTCTCGCCCGAGGCAATCCGCCAAATGGAACTGCACACCTGGCCGGGCAACGTCCGAGAGCTGCGGAACATCGTCGAACGGGTGGCCGTTCTTTACGGCGGATCGAGGATCGAGACGTCTTGTTTGCCCTGGGAGGTGCGGGACGCGAAGGCCCCCGCCGGCGACGACGCGCCTCGCACCTGGGACGAGTTGAAGAATCTGAAGAAAAAGGTCGGCGACGACCTGGAGCGACGGTTTCTGACGGCCGCCCTGGAACGCTGCGGACAGAACGTTACCCAGGCGGCCGAAAGCGTGGGGATGCAGCGGACCAATTTTCACGCCCTGCTGCGACGCCACGGGCTAAAACCCGAAAAGTGACGAACCTAATAATGTGGCACAGCCGAGGGCGGCTGTGCCACATTTTAGCTGCTTTTGTGAGGAATCATGGATTGCACAATGCAATAGTCGTACATTCTCGGCATTGCATAATGCAATAAATCCGAATCACTTCCTCTTGGCGACAATCGTCGCAAACGCTTGTGCAGATTAATGTTACGTGAGTTTCGGCTTTTCGTTTCTCATTATGGCATGAAAATCGCTACATAAGAATGCCATGATTATCGCCATTCCATTTTGGCAAGGCCGGGTCTCGCCGGTGTTCGACGTGGCCGGGCAAGTCTTGCTGGTCGAATGGAACGATGTCGGCGAACGGTCTCGACGCGAGGAGGTGTTGGCCGAAGAATCGCCGGACCGCCGCGCCGCGCGATTGGCCGAGTGGGGCGTACACACGCTGATCTGTTGCGCCATCTCGCAGCCGCTGGAAATCCTTCTCTCCGCCCGAGGGATACGAGTAATTTCGCAGGTCTGCGGAGAGGTGGAAGAAGTGTTGCAAGCGTTTCGCGCCGGCACGCTCGAAAGCGAACGGTTCGCCATGCCCGGCTGTTGCCGGCGAAGGCGGGGACGCGGCCGTTGCCGACGCGGCGGACGCCAATTTTAATAATAATAGGAGTTGCAAATGAAGATCGTTGTTACCGCCCAGAGGGCAGAGATGGAAAGCGCGGTCGATCCGCGGTTCGGCCGAGCGAAGTATTTTGTGTTGGTCGATACCGAGACCGGCCAACACCAGGCGCACGACAACGCGCAAAACCTCAACGCCCCGCAAGGAGCGGGCATCCAGGCGGCACAGGCGGTTGCCCAACTGGGCGCCGAGGCCGTGCTGACAGGTCACGTCGGCCCGAAGGCGTTCGCTACCCTTGGCGCCGCCAACATCGCCATCTACACGGGCGCTGCCGGAACGGTGAAAGAGGCAATCGAGCAGTTCCAGGCCAGACGCCTCGAACCGGCCGCGAAGGCCGACGTCCAAGGACATTGGTAACCTGTGTTGCCTGATAAATCAAAATTATAGCCGGGGGCTAACAGCCCCCGGTGAGAAAGTGGTGCAATTCTCTCGCACCCCGGGGGTTGTTAGCCCCCGGCTATTTTCTTAACCCTGAAAACCAATCTTTTGAAAAGAAGGAGAAACAATCATGCCAGGTGGAGATAGAACTGGACCGATGGGAATGGGACCGATGACCGGCCGCGGGGCCGGATACTGCGCCGGATCGCCGGCGCCGGGTTTCTTGAATCGCGGATTCGGCGGTGGAGGTTTCGGCCGAGGGCGCGGCGGCGGACAAGGTTGGCGGAACTGGTTCCATTCCACTGGGTTGACCGGTTGGCAACGGGCAGCGATGGCCGGCCCTTGGGGCGGCGCATTCGCGCGGCCCGTTGCCCCGGACGCCGCTGAAACGCAGGAACTCGACACCCTGCGAACTCAAGCTGAGGGTCTCGCCGGCGCCCTGGAAGAGGTCAAAAATCAGATCGACCAGTTGGAGAAGCAATCGCAGAGCGCGTCCGGAAAACAGCAACAATCGCATTTAGCCCCGGGTGAATACACCCGGGGCAAGCGGTTTTCCACGTTCACCACGGCCCGCCGTGTATTCACGGCGGGCTAAATGAACAACGTCTTTGTTTTCGGCATCCGAGAGGATTATCGGCGAATGCGAATCGCAGTTGCCAGCGGCAAAGGGGGCACGGGCAAAACCA
>JAHIKV010000379.1 GCA_018897395.1 Planctomycetota bacterium
CCACCCCCTAGGGGGTGGGAAAGGGAAAAAGAACGGGGAAGTGTAGTTGACATCTATCAGTCAGATGCCGGAGGCAGTTTGATGAGCGGTTTACCACTTAAGAATCGCTATAGCCTGTCCAGAGAAACCCGGCCACCGCTGACCGTAGTTATTATAGTTGTAACAGCAGCGTGTTTACTGGTGTCAGCAGGAAAAGTAAGCAGCCAAAGTGGCTCTAGCGCCCAGGCCGGCAATCCCCTTTCCCACCCCCATGGAACAAAAGTAAAGAGGCATTTTCCAACGGGAAAAGTTCTTGACACTTACAGAATGGTAGGCAAGAGTGTAGAGATCAGTGACGAAGAGTGCGCAACTTATCCAACAGGCAATGAGATGGGTTTCCGGGATGGAATTCTGATCTCCTATCTAGGGAAGGTATTTGTGATTTCCGATGGTAAGAAGAGATGGGTTGTTAGTGGGGATGTTTTCAATAACCTGGGTTACAAGTGGTCAAACGTTATTGACGTAACCCTTGAGGAATATAACCTTCACGAAGAAGGAGCCTACATAGACACCTGGGGCACTCATCCCGATGGCACTCTGATTCACTCGGCGCCGCACGCGACTGTCTTTGTTATAGACGATGGCAAGAGGCGACCTATAGCCAGCCCGAATATCCTCCTAAGCCAGTTTACTTGGGACGAGTTGGTGGAGATCAGCGAAAGTGAAATGAACAGCTACCCCGTAGGTGATTATCTCTGTTACCGTGACGGGTGCATACTCAAAGACTCTGTCAGCGGAAAGCTATATGTGGTCTCTAATCAAGAAATCAGGCCTATATCATCCACGATGCTAGAAACCCTCGGACTCGTCAGCCTGGAACAAATTGATACTCCTCCTGATGAATTGGCACATTTTCCAACTGGTAGCCCTATACTGAACCCAGATACACTTCCACCTGGAACCGCCGTAATAAATGACTCAGACTGGGTCTACTGGATCCAGGGCAACGACTCCCCCTACGTCACCGAGATCGGCCCAACCAGCGTTCAGGTAGGAAGCATCGCCTATATCAGCGGGACATCGTTCGGCTCCTCCCAATCCACCTCCTACGTGGCCTTCGGTAGCACCAAGGTGACCGACTACCTGGGCTGGAGCGACAACCAGGTAACCTGCTACGTACCGGGCGGCCTCCAACAGGGCACCTGCAACGTATCGGTGGTGACCGAGTACGGCACCAGCAACACCGTGGAGTTCACGGTGACGGAGTCCCCTTCCCCCATCCCCGGCTACGACTACACCTACTACCTGGCCGAGGGCTACACCGGACCCGGCTTCGAGGAGTGGCTCTGCCTGCAGAACTACCAGGCGGGGGAGGTAGGTGTACACATAGTCTACATGCTGGGCACCGGGGAGAACGTGGAGAAAGACCACACCCTGGCCCCCACCTCCCGCACCACCATATCGGTCAACGGGGAGGTTGGAGCCGACCGGGAGGTGGGCTGCACCGTCTATGCGAAGGAGCCCATAGTGGTGGAGCGCCCCATGTACTTCCAGTACAGCGGAAAGGTCCCCGATCGCCCCGAGTTGACGATAACCGGGGGGCACGACGTAATGGCGGCCTCCTCCCTGGCGGGTGAGTTCTACTTCGCCGAAGGGTACACCGGGTCCGCCCCCGGCACCAAGCTCTTCGACACCTACCTGTGCATGCTCAACCCATCTGACGAGGCGGCGGGGGTGGACATCACCTACGCCTTCGGGGCAGGGGACCCCCAGCAGCAGCACCTGGACATAGCCCCCAGGAGCCGCTACACCGTCAAGGTCAACGACGTGGTGGGTCCCGACCGGGAGGTGGCCACCACAGTGGTAAGCGACCACCCCATACTGGCCGAGCGCCCCATGTACTTCTTCTACAACAACTGGGTCCCGGGAGGACACGACGTGGTGGGAGGCACCTACCTGGCCCGCACCTTCTACTTCGCCGAAGGGTGCACCCGCCTGGTGAGCCCCACCAACGGCTTCAACACCTTCCTATGCCTGGGTAACCCATCAGGCGAGGACGCCCAGGTAACCATCACCTACATGTTCTCCCAAGGAGAGCCCAGGGAGACCACCTGCACCGTTGGCGCCAACTCCCGCAAGACGGTGGTGGTGGGAGGGCCCGAGGAGGCCGGACCCGACAGGGACCTCTCCATCAAGGTGGACTCATCCGCCCCCATAATCTGCGAGAGGCCCATGTACTTCTACCAGAACGACGCCTACCCCGGCGGGCACGACGTGATAGGCGTCAACCAGCCCTACCGCGACTTCTACTTCGCCGAGGGCACCACCAGGGACGGCTTCGAGGAGTGGCTCTGCCTCCAGAACCCGGGTGACACAACAGCCACCGTCACCATAACATACATGCTGGGGACCGGGGAGAACATAGAGCAGGTTGTAACGGTGGACCCCAACACCCGCAACACCATAGACGTGAACTCCTTCGTGGGCCCGGAAGAGGACATCTCCTGCAGGGTCAGCTCCGATGTCCCCATAGTGGCCGAGAGGCCCATGTACTTCAACTACCACGGATGGGCGTCAGGTGGGCACTGCGTGATGGGGGACGTGCGGTGAGAAAAAAGGGAGTTGTATATTGAAGAAGCTGCGTACATTCAAACGTAGAGATTTGTTGATCATAAGCCTGGTTGCCTGCAGTTGCATTATTATAGTTCTACTTGTGACATCAAGCGCTGCGCTTGCCGGTGACTTCACCGAATACCCCATCCCCACCGCGGAGAGTCGTCCTGTAAGTATCACCCTGGGACCCGACGGGGCGCTATGGTTCACAGAATACTTTGGAAACAAGGTAGGCCGTATTTCTACTGACGGCAATATAACTGAATACCAGATCCCAACTACTGGCAATAATCCGGTTAGTATCGTATCGGGGCCTGACGGAAATCTCTGGTTTGCTATGAGACCCAGAAAGATTGGACGGGTAACCACAGACGGTAGCATTAGCGAATATACAATTCCCACAGACTGCCAGCCCACTGATATCACCGTCGGTCCCGATGGCGCTCTTTGGTTTACCGAATTTGCGGGAAACAAGATAGGGCGGATAACCACTGAGGGCAACATAACAGAGTATGGGGTTGGGAATGCTCCTTATAGTATCACCTCCGGTCCTGACGGTGCTCTGTGGTTCACCGAGCTACACGGACACATGATAGGGCGATTAACCACTGGTGGCAGCTTTACAGAGTACCCGGTGCCTACACCCGGCTGCAAACCATGGGGCATCACTACCGGCCCCGATGGCGCTCTTTGGTTCACCGAGGAAGTGGGGAATAAAATCGGACGTATAACCACCGGTGGTGCCATTACCGAGTACGTAATCCCTACATCGAGTAGCCTACCCACCAATATTATTTGCGGTCCTGATGGTGCTCTTTGGTTCACCGAGGAAGTGGGGAATAAAATCGGACGTATAACCACCGGTGGTGCCATTACCGAGTACGTAATCCCTACACTCGGCAGTGGACCTCGCGGCCTTACATTGGGGCCAAGCGAGGAAGTCTGGTTTACGGAAACGTCCGGCAACAAAATCGGCAAACTCGAGATCGCTCCCCTCATCACCGGCATCAACCCATCCTCGGGAGATGCCGGCGCCACCGTCCAGATCATGGGCAAGCGCTTCGGCTCCACACAATCCTCCTCCTACGTGACCTTCGACTCCACCAGGGTGACCGAGTATGTAGGCTGGAGCGACCAGCAGATAACCTGCTACGTGCCGGGAGGCCTCTCCCCCGGGACCTGCAAGGTGAAGGTGGTAACGGAGTACGGGACATCCAACACCGTAGAGTTCACCGTCACCAGCCCCATAGACCCCGACTACCCCTACACCTACTACCTGGCCGAGGGAACC
>JAHIKV010000188.1 GCA_018897395.1 Planctomycetota bacterium
CCTACAAAGTCAGCGGGTAGTGGATAGTGGGTAGTGGTTAGTAAGGGGAAAGGGGGATTTGGAATCTGAGATTCGAGATCGAGATGGTGCGGCAGTTCAACTGCCGCACCAACGGGATGTTCAACTGCCGCACCAACGGGATGTTGAACTGCCGCACCAACGGGATGTTGAACTGCCGCACCAACGGAGAGATTATCTGCATCAACGGAGACATCAATGGCCGGTGAACCGGCCATCCCTCGTTTCTCGCCCCACGCCCCACGCCCCACGTCCCACGTCCCTCGTCCCTCGTCCCTCAACTCGGCGGCCGCCTCGGCCTTCTGCCATCGGCGAAGGTGCAGGTGCATGTCGAGATAGTCGAAGTATATGCGTCGGGCCGCCGGGTCATCCGCCAGAAGCCCCTGGAGCCGCTCGTGCTCGGGCGGGGCGATCTCGTCGCCCAACAGCGCTTCGAGCAGATCGAGCAATTCATTTTGGCTCTTCGATGCGTTCACTGCTCGGTCCCCTGCTGCCGCACGGCGTCTTCCACGCACTCGAACAGTTCGCGGCGGATGAGGTTCAGGCGGTTGTAGATGGTCTGCGGAGAGCGGTGCAACTGTTCGGCTAATTGACGGATTGTCGTCTCGCCTTCGTAGGCGTGCTGGAGCAGGTCTCGCTGTTTTTCAGAGAGTTTGGCGATGCAATCCATGAGGAAGTCGCGGCGGCGGCCTCCGCGTTGCGGGCTGACGTCGCGCTCCTCGGCCAACTGCTCGACCAGGTCGTTGTCGAACATCAGCCGGTCGCGGCCGGCGGTGCGGCGGAAGTTTTGCACCTCGAAAAACGCCACCCGGCAGGCCCAGGCGAGGAAGTCACTGCCCGGCGAAAAAGGGGACGGGTCCAATTTGTGCGAAGCACCCTCCGGGCCGTTCCGGCAAATTGGACCTGTCCCCTTTTTCGCTGCCGGCTCGAAACTGCCGAACTTCCGCCACAGCACCAGGCTGGTCTGCTGAAAAACGTCCTCGGCGTCCGACCAGCGCGGCAGGAGCGAGAAGACGTAGGCGAACAGGTTGTCGTGAACCTGCGCAAAGAGGCTCACAAACCGCTCGTACCGCCGCGGATCGGCAACGCGACCCTGCTCTGTGCCAAAATTGTTTTCCACCCCGCACCTCCAAAAGATGAGACACGGCCGAAATCGCCGTCGGAGGCTCTCCCTCCTATTATAAACGTACAGGAGGGCGCGGGTTTACCGATTTGCGTCGGCTACCATCAGCGAGGGTGGCGAGGAAGTTCGTTTGGCGGGGTTAGGGCTTGGGAACAACAAGTTGCCGAACTTGGGTGGCACGTCCCTGAACACAGCGAAGGGCGTGGTGAATGACCAAATCACGCCCTTCGCTGCGCTCAGGGACATGCCACCCTCGTTGGAATTTCACCAAGTTATTTCTTCCCGGAACCTCACCACTCGACGGTGATGGCCGCGGTGGTCAGGCCGGCGCCGACCGAGCAGAGGACCAGTTTATCGCCCGGCTGAAGGCCCTCTTCCATCTCGATGATCGCCAGCGGGATGCTGGCGCTGGAGGTGTTGCCCACGTGGTCGACGTTCAGATAGAACCGGTCGAAGCCGACGTGGCTGCGTTTGGCGGCGGCCTTCAATATCCGGCCGTTGGCCTGGTGCGGGATGATCCAACGGATATTTTCCGACTTCCAGCCGCTGCGGCTCAGCGCCCGGCTGATTACGTCGGCGAAGTTCTCGGTGGCCGAACGGAACAGCGCCGGCCCGTCGATCCGGATCCAGGGGTCCGAGTCGCATTGGCCGTTTTGGACGGTGTAGCCCGGCTCCGAACGTCGGGCCAGATGCAGGCCGCGGGTGTCGGCGCCGAGAACCACGTTGTGGATGCGGTGGCCGCCAGACCCCGGGGACATGGCGGAAACGACCGTCGCCCCGGCCCCGTCGCCGAAGAGGAAATATGCGCCGCGGTCCGAGCGGTCCAACAACCGCGACTGCATGTCGACGCCCACGGTCAGCACGTTCCGCGCCGTGCCGGAGAGGATCATTCCCTGGGCCATCGAGATGGCGTAGAGCCAGCCGGAGCAGGCCGCGTTCAGGTCGAACGAGGGGATGGATTGCAGGTTCAGGCGGTCTTGGAGGATCGCGGCGGTCGAGGGCATCGCCACGTCGGGAGTGGTGGTGGCGACGATCACGGCGTCGATGTCCTTCGCGGCCATTGCCGAACGGCGGATCGCCTCCAGCGCCGCCTGGTAGGCCATGTCGGAGGGCTTTTCGTCCTCGGCGGCCCAGCGCCGCTTGCGGATGCCGGTGACCTGATAGACGTATTCGGCGTCGATTTCGGGAAACTCCTCGAGCAATTCGTCGTTGGTCACCAACCGTTTCGGCAGGTAGCCCCCGAAGCCGAGCAGCGCGATCGGCTCTCCCCGATAGGTCGGCGACGGCGCGGCCGGCGCGGCTTCGATCCGCGACGCCGAATGTTCGACGGCAGCGGCCGGAGGAATCCAATCGCGCATCGCCGGATCGGCCGTCTCGATCTCCACGATCGGTTCGGTCAGTGGCAGGGTCTCGCCCTCCAGGTGCAAGCGGCGGATCACCAACCCGTCGCATGGGGCCTCGAAATCGTACACCGACTTCGCGCTATCGACCTGCACCAACGCCTCGCCTTTGCGAAAGCGGTCTCCTTCGGCGACGCGCCACTCGACGATCGTGGCCTCGGTCTCCGAAGCGCCCTGCGCCGGCAGGTACAACGGCATCTTGAACGACACGGCGTCCTTATGGCTCAACTTCAATTCGCTCACGAGTCCTCCCTGACCATTCTTTCGACTGCTGCTTCAATGCGTTGGCTGTTGGGCCGATGATTCGATTCCAGCTCGGGCGCGAAGGGGATCGGCAGGTTGGGGGCGGCCACCAGCCGCGGCGGGCATTTCAACGCGCCGAGCGACTCGCGACAGACCAGCGAGATCACCCGGTCGCCCAATCCCTGCACTTCCCCGCACTCCTGCACCACCAGCAACCGACCCGTCTTGACCACCGATTCCAGTATCGGGCCAATGTCCATCGGCTGCAAGACGAAGGGGTTCCAGACTTCGATCGAGCGCGGGCTGCGGGCGGCAACCGCCAGACACTCGTGGACCATCGCCCCGAACGCCACCACGGTCAGATCAGTCCCTTCCGTGTAACGTCTCGGTCGCCAAACGGCGGAGAGGTTGCCGTCGAAGTCGATCTCGCCGCTGCGGCTCCAGTAGAGTTGTTTGTGTTCAAAGACCAGGCACGGGTTGGGGTCGTGGAAGCCGGCCACCAGGGCCTCGAACGTCTCCTGGGCGGTGGCCGGATAGAGCAGTTTCAGCCCCGGAAAGCGCGACCAAAGCCCCTCGAACTCGCCCGAGTGAAACGCCCCCATCGTCAACCCGCCGCCGCAAGGCAGCCGGAACAACAGGGGCGCCGGCCGGCCGGTGCGGAAGTACCAAGTGCTCGAGTTCATCCCCAACTGCGTGCCCACCTCGGTCGAAAAATCGGCGAACTGGAACTCCATGATCGGCCGCGCGTCGATCTGCGACGCCCCCAGTGCGAAGCCCACCTGGGCCGACTCGCAGACCGGCATGTCGAGCACGCGCCGCGGGCCGTGCCGCTCGAAAAGCCCCTTGCAGGTCTTGAACGCCGAGCCGTAGACGCCCACGTCGAGTCCCATCAGGAATGCGTTCGGGTTGTGTTCGAGCAGATAGTCCAAGGCCCGGCCCACCGCTTCGCCGTTTTTCACCGCGGGAGAGTGATATGGTTTCACCTTCGGCGGCGTGGCTTCGGCAAACACGGACATGCGATTCCCCAGCGGGTCGGGACGCCCGACCGGCATCGCGCGGGCCAGGGCCGAACGGATTTCCTCCTCGACCGCCTCCTCCATGTCCGCCACGTCCACCTCCGACATGCCGCAGGTCTCGATCAGCTTCCGCCGCGCGGCCGGCACCGGATCCTGTGCGAGCCACCGTTTCTTCGTTTCGGCCGGCACGTAATCCCCCTTGTCGTAGGCGGCGTGACCGTTGAGCCGCAACGTCATGCACTCGAGGATCACCGGCAACGAGGTGGCCTGCATCGTCTCCAGCGCGTCGCAAACCGACGTATACACTTCCCAAGAATCCAGCCCGTTGATCGTATACCCCGAAATCCCGTAGCCGTGCGCCCGATCGGCAAGGTGCCGGCAGTGATACTGAAAACTCGTGGGCGTGGAGAACGAGTAATGGTTGTTCTCGACCAGAAACAGGACGGGCACTTTCTGGACGGAAGCGAGGTTTAGCGATTCGTGGATCTCGCCGGTGCTGCTGGCGCCGTCGCCGAGCACCGCCAGTCCGAAGACGTCCTCGCCGTCGCGTCGCGCGGCCCAAGTCCCACCCACCACCAGGCTTGTCATCTTGCCCAGGTGGCTCATCATGGGAAACCGCCGCCGAGCGGCGTCGCCGTGGTGGCAGTTCCCCTCGCGGGCGTGCGTGGGGCTTTCGGCGTTGGCCATGTATTGGCAAAACAGTTGGTACGGCGTGGCCCCCAACAGCAAATGACCGGCCAGATCGCGGTGCCAGATCGAAACCACGTCCCGCCCGGCGCGCAAGGGCATCGTCATGCCCACCGCGGTGGCCTCGTTGCCCCAACTGTCGGTGACCGTCCCCTTGACGTAACCCTTCTTAAACAAGTCCAGAAGTCGTTCTTCCATGCGGCGGGAGAGAAGCATCAGCGGGTAGGCGGCCGCGTAATACTCCGCCTGCGAAAGCCGTTGCGGAAACCGGACCACCTCGGGCAAATGACGGCCGACGAAATCGCTCCTCGCCCGAACGCCGCCGACGAGCAAGGAATCCTTGCTCGCAACGCGTCCCGCGTCGGTCGGCAGCGGTCGCCGACCGGTCGAGGGCGTACCGGACCGCTTAATGTCCGTATGCGAATCCAAGGGGAGTCCTTTCAGTCAACGATGGTATGGAAAGTGCGGTCTCCGGCGGCGAATAGCGGGGGGGTACCCGATGATGGATTTCCCAATACGCGGCTGATAAGCCCACCCGTTGGAAAAAGACGAAACGATCTACGGGAAGTAGCATCCCACCCTCAAACCGGCCCTCTATAAGCGAGATTGTAACGTTGGGAGTGTGGAATGTCACGCCCAGTTACCGGAGATTTACCGAGAATACCCAGGGATTTACGCAGGCCAAACATGCCCCGCAACGCCCAGCTTGCCTCCGTTTCGCCGTTTTCCGGGCTAATGCAATTATCTTTGGAGTGCGGCGGCTTGCCGCCGCTTTTTGTGCCGACGGCGTTTTTCGGTGTTGTCGTCGGACTTAAAAAGCGGCGGGGTATTCCGGGAAGACAGTACCTAATTTGTTTGTTTGGGTGGCCTGCACTACCAAACAACGTCTTGAGAATTGCAAATTCATTCTAATCTACCATAACTGGTGTTGGTCCCCGGAATATCCGCCCGGAATATCCGAAATATCGGAATAAATCCGTTTCAATTCATGGCAGATTTTCTCCGTGCGGATGCCCTTTGGTGAAAACATCTCTTGCATTATTACAGGACCGTGTTATGTTACATTACATGGCTCGCGGCAGATCCGGCAGAATCGTTCTCGAAATCGATCCTTCCCAAAAGGATGATCTGTATTCCGCTCTGACACGGGACGGTTTGACCTTGAAGGACTGGTTTCTTCGGCAAGCTGCACAATACCTTCGTAACCGAACTGAGATACCGCTGTTTAGGGAATCAGTCGTGTCCGAGAAGCCAACGCCAAACAAGGTCAAGTCTCAGCCGACTACTGTTCCACCGGCGAAAGCAAGAAGCAGCCGCGCGGAGGCCGATTCCCAATGAACTTCATCCAATTCGAGTCTAAACAGAAACTCCGCGGCGGGTTCTACACAGCCCCCTCCATCGCCTCGTTCTTGGTCAAGTGGATCAAAGCAGCAAAACCAAGATCGCTCTTAGAGCCTAGTTGTGGCGACGGAGCGTTTCTCGACGCAGTCGAGGGACATCGCATCACGAGCCTCAAGCAGATTACCGCTTGCGAACTGAATGAAGAGGAGGCCGAGAAGGCGGCCAGCCGCACGAAACTGCCTGTTTGTGTACTAAACACGGACTTTCTCCGTTGGTATCTATTCCAAGCTCAAAACGACGGGGGCTTTGATGCGGTGGTTGGCAATCCTCCGTTCATCCGCTATCAATACTTGCCAGATGAGCAGCAACTACTTGCCGAAAAGATTTTCGCTCAATTAAGGCTACCTTTCACGAGGCACACAAACGCATGGGTGCCATTTGTCTTAGCCTCGATCAGACTTCTTCGACCGGGCGGACGGATTGCAATGGTAATCCCTTCCGAAATATTCCACATCCCGCATGCGCAATCTCTGCGACGTTATCTCGCCGAGCAATGTTCGCAGATACTAATCCTGGACCCCGAGGAAATATGGTTTCACGACACACTACAAGGGACCGTACTACTGCTCGCAGAGAAAAAGCGGGATTTGTTCGAGAAAGGAAAGGGCGTCGCAATCATCCCTGTAAAAAGTCGCCAGATGTTATCTGGTGATCCTGAGGACTATTTTCAGAACGCCGCCTACACGAACGGCGTCACCATCAAAGGAAAATGGATGCCTGTTTTTCTGTCGCTTCGCGAACGGGCGCTCCTTTCGCAACTCAAACGTCGAGAGGACATTAAGACATTCAGGGAGATTGCCTCCGTTGACGTTGGAATCGTTACTGGCGCGAACAAGTTTTTCCTCGTACCAGATAGCACAGTTGAGGAGTTTGCCTTGCAGCATTGGGCGCATCCAATGTTCGGTCGAAGCGATCATGTGCGAGGTTTGGTCTACTCTGACAAAGACCATGCGGCCAACAAGGATACCGGTTTGCCAGCCAACTTCTTGTGGTTCCAAGAAGAACAAATAGAGCAACTCCCAGCGAATGTTAAAAAGTATCTGGATATTGGTCTAAGCCAAAAACTTCACACTCGCTTTAAGTGCCGGACGAGAAAACTCTGGTATAAAGTGCCGTCAGTTTATTCCGCGCCAATTGCAATGCTGAAGCGGGCACATCATTACCCGCGGCTTGTGCTTAACAGTGCTGGAGCCTACACGACCGACACCGCCTACCGGATTCGTCCCCTTGGAATCAAACCGGATGCTTTGGTACTGAGCTTTGTAAATAGCCTCACCTGCCTGACGGCTGAAATGGAAGGGCGTCACTACGGAGGTGGTGTTCTCGAAATGGTTCCGTCAGAAATCGAACGCCTCCTTATTCCTGTGATCAAAGCTACAGCGGCCGAACTCAAAGCGGCAGATCGGAGGTTTAGAAACGCGAAAAACGATTCAGAGTTCTTGCGGATGCAGGATTCCCTCGTCCTAGGACAAATTGGTGTGAGCAGAGTTGACCAGGAGTCTCTTCATAACGCATGGATGAAGTTACGAGATCGACGACACAGGATTCCTTCTGTCGACGATGTGGAACCATCAATCGACGCAATGTGATCAACTTCGCGGATCATTCATCCGCGATATAGATCAGAAAGTTCGCATTTTCCTCGGCTGTTTCGTAGAGTGAAAACACCGTATTAGTCAGATTATCTTGAAGCACGATTGGACTGAACTCGCGGCCCCACCTCAAAATCGTCGTGTAGTTACGTTGCCCTGCCTCGCCAGAGGGTTTGTGGCTGATTTCAAAGTTCCGAATGCCGTAGTCCCTGTCTCGTATGATAATGCGTATGGGTACAAAAGCGTGTTCCTGGTCTCTATGTCTTCGTCTCCCGGGTTCGCGTTCCCAAGGATAATCAGCAAAGACCCGGCGGAAATACGTTGTCTGATCAATGTGCTGGCCAGGTTGGCTTTCAAACCGCGCCTGCGCTAGGCGGACACCCCCAACGGGGTGACTTCCTTCCTTAACCTGCAATGCGTCTGATTTGGTAAGCGTCTTTTGCCAAACCAAGACACCATGTGGAGGTAGTGCGGCAGGCCGCCGAGCTTCTTCTTCCGGCTGCACCGGCATTCGAGATTCGACGGGTTCCTCTGCTCTCTCGTTCTGGGGCAACAATGGAGGCATGGGAATCGCTACAGGGGCAAAAGGGCTGGAAGGAATCCCTTCGGCATCGCGGGCACGCCCCCGAGATTGATCTCGCCTGCGTTGTCGCGATTCTGCCTCTGATGGCAACTCGCCGCGTGCCACAAGCGTCTTGATCAAATTCGCGTCGAGCCGCCGAACCGTGTCACCCTGTGGTTCGAGAAATGGAGTTAAGGGTCTGAGCAGCCGCTGGTATTCGACTGCATCTGCAGGCAGGTCGAAGTCATATCGTGTTGCAGCTTCGTAGTTGCTGTAAAAGCCTCCATCTGTGAGGTTGTTCGATCCGACGAAAAGGGTTGCGGTCGTCGCAGCTTCAAAAAGATAAACTTTGGGATGAAAAGCCGTCCGGGCGATTGTGTTGTGAAATACGAACGTGTCGCAATTCCATCGCAAGAGTTCCTCAAGTACGTCGCGGCTTGTTCCGCCAAGGTCGATGCCAACCGTAAATCGCAAGTTTGCCCCGGTTTCCCTATGCCCCAGGAGCCGCTCACGTAGCCGCAATATGGTTCGCAATGCCACGAATGCTGACACAAAGACGATGCGAGAATAGCACGCCTCCGAATTGAGCAATTCGCTGATCTCTTTCCCGAGCTGGTTTTCTGGCTGGGAGACAGTTCTGCTAATCATGTGAATGCTTTTCCGTTAGAACCGATAAAGGGGTCGGCGGGTGGCACTGTGGAAGTGTGCCACTGGCTCTGCCAGTGCCTGGTGGACCTAGCGAAAATCCCGCACCGTCTTCCGATGAACCATTCGCCACTTCTACTCGTAACACGATGAACCGTCAACCCACGCACGGCACTGGCAAAGCCAGTGGCACACCATCTCACTCCCGTATTCCGGGGACACATTACTTATTTTGGTAGTTTACGAAGTTTTGTGTGAGGAAAAGGTGTAGGAACAATTTTTCGACCTTATGGTGTTAACGCCGACAGCGCGAAAGCGGCGGCAAGCCGCCGCACTCCAAAGCGCGTTATGGTTGCAGGATTCTCGCCCGGAGTTGCTCCCGCTGTTGCTTCTGAGTATCGGGATCGGCGGCCGGATCGACGTCGATCGGCCCGCCTAGCAAAAGGGTGAGTTGCCGGGCGGCCGTTTTCCGACTTTCCGGTTCCGGACGAGCGAGCAGGGCCAGCCAAACCGCCGAGTCGCCGGCCAGCCTCTCCGCGACTTCCTCGGCCGAGTCGTCCTTGTCCTCTTCGTCGAGTGCCTCCAGAATCCGGCGGATGCGAAACTGTTGCTCGGCGTCGAGCCGGTCGAAGTCGAGTTGGCGGAGGTAACCGATAGCGGCCGAGCCGTCGGCCCGCAACGCCCGATCGGCCGCCTCGCGTTTGGCGAACCGTTCGTCGCCGAGTTGTTCGACCAGTGAGTCCCAGCGGCGTCGCTTGGCGATTTTCTCGCTTGCCCCATGCAGCAGTTTGACTTCGATGCCCGCGGCCGTCTCGGCAATTTCCCAATCCGGCCGCAGCACTTCCAGCAGGGGTAAAAGATGCTCTTCGCACTCCTTTCGCCGGATAATCAGAAGCTGCCATAATCCATCGGCGGAGAAGGTCTGCTTCCGGTCGCCGTCGCCCACCGAGAATGTGATTTTTTCGCGGGGATCCTGGCGGTATTCCACGGGGACGATCGCGGATTGCCCGCGCGGCGCGCGGCTGATGGAGACCGCGTCGCCGTCGCCGGAGACGGATACTTTCAACGACTCGTCCTTGGCGGTACGTTCATAGGTCAGATGCAGCCGTCCATTCTGATTGCGGACGCGGAACGATTCTTTCATCGAGTCGCTGCTGGAGCTCGAATTCATCTGGACCAATCGCGTCCATTGAAGCCGGACGCGGCCATCGACAACGGCAAACCGCAGATACCTGCTTTGAGAGCGCATCGTTTTGGAAAGCAGCGATTCCTGCGCCCGCGCCTCGCCGGCCGCCAACAGCCCGAGCAACACCGCCGCGATCGCTCTAGTTCCGGTAATTCGCATGATTCACACCACCTCTCTTACTTCATCGACGTGCGATTCGGACTCGATCGACGGGACGGGAACGTCTTCCCGATGTTCGTCGTCCGTAGCGGCCGGTTTTCGACGGTGACGCCGCCACAAATATCCGGCGAGGCACCCTAGTCCAATCACCACCACGATGGTCAACCAAACCTCGGCCTGGCGGATCAAGTGGGTAATCTGCTGGCCGAAGAGGTACGCCAGCCCGAAGAAGGTGCCCACCACGGCCGTCGCGCAGATCAAGTCGATCAAGAAGAACCGTCGAAAAGAGACCCGCATGATGCCCGCCGTCAGGTAGACCGGCGACCGCAATCCGACTAGAAACCGCGCCACGAAAAAGACCTTCAGTCCGTGCCGGCGGAACATCGTCTCGATTTGCGCCTCGCGCTGCGGTGTAACCCACCGCGCCCAGCGGGGGTGCTCGCGCAATACGCCGCGGCCGAAGTGGAAACCGATCCAGTACATGATCGAATCGCCCACGATGGCCCCAAACAGGCAGCAGGCGAACGCCAGCGACGGATTGAGCGTTCCGTGCGCGGAGAGAATCCCCGCCGCGATAATGGGGACTTCCTCGGGAACGGGGAGCCCCGACCCGGTCAGGATCAACACTACGATGATCGCCAGGTACGAGCCGTGTTCCAGCAGAATATCGGTCATCTTATCGGGGGGGCTTGTAACGAGTGCCGTCGCGCGCCCATTTTACCGCCGATGGAGTGGCGGCACAACCGAAAAGTAGGCCGGGTTGCAACCCGGCGAACATTCCGCCGGGTCACGACCCGGCCTACCTGCTACAGCGACAATTCATTCTCGTCGAGGCCCGCCGAAAAAAACTCCGCGTCCGCGCCGCGATGGCCGGGGCAAACCATGACCATGCCGATTTCCGGGTGCGTCCGACAATAGGCCAGCGAGTCGGCGGAACCCATTACGTGGAAGGCCGTCGATAGGGCGTCGGCCAACGCCGCCGTCGGCGCCACGACCGTCGTCGAGAGCACTCCGTCGGCGGGCCGGCCCGTCCGCGGATCGAGAACGTGTCCGTAGCGCCGCCCGCGATGACGGAACGATTGGAACTGCGACGCGGAAGTGCCCAACGCCCGGTCGTGGAGCCGGACGATGCCCAGCCGTCGGCCCGGCCGCCGAGGGTCGGAGATGCCGATCTCCCAGGGAGAAAAGGGGACAGGTCCAATTTGTGCGCAGCACCCTTCGGGCCGTTCCGGCAAATTGGACCTGTCCCCTTTTCTCCGCTCGAGGAAGCCCCGGGCGAGTACGCTGCTCTGTCCGCCGTGGAGCAGGAAGTCGTCCATACCCGACTCAAGCAGCCGCCGGCCGCAAACGTCCAGGGCGTATCCCTTGCCGATGCTGCCGAGGCTGATTCGCACGCCCGGCGAGCGGAAGCGGACCGTTCGCCGGTCGGAATCCAACTCCAGCAGGTGAGAGCCGACGTGCGAGCGGGCCTCGGCCAGTTGGTCGTCTGAGGGGATTTTGCCGGCCCGCCGCGCGAAACCCCAGGCCTCCCAGAGCGGCGCGGAGGTGATGTCGTAGGCCCCGCCGGTCTCTTCGTTGAGCCTCGTTGCCAAAGCGAGCAGATCGAACAACCACGGTTCGACTTCGACCGGCGCGTGGGCCGCCGATCGATTGATTGCGCCGATCAGGCTCGTCGGCTGGAAAAAAGACAACTGCTTTTCCAGCGTATCGACCAGATCGAGCGCTTCGATGGCCAGTTGCGTGCCGTCCTCGCACCGCGCCGCCGGAAAACAGACCTCGAACGGGCAGGCCATTGCCCGGCGCGAGACGCGAATCAGCGGATCGTGTTTTTCTCGGACCATGCCGGCGCGAAAAGCCCACCCATCGCATGGGATGGGCTAATGGACTTTCAAGCCTTGAGACCGGGGACTGGTCCATTTTTCGGCGAGTAAACGCATTATTGCCGATATACGGTTGGCCGAAAACATGGACCTGTCCCCTTCCCACGGCACCAGGGGGACAGTCCCATTTTCGCGGCGAAAAAGCACTTGCCCAACGCAACGTCCGTCGCGCCGCGAAAATTGGGACAGTCCCCTGTGGATCATTCGAGACTAATGGCTTCCACGGGGCACGCATCGACGCACGCGCCACAGTCGCTGCAAGTATCCGCATCGACGACCGCGAGGTCGTCTTTCATTTCGATCGCGTCCACCGGACAAGAATCCACGCACAATTCGCAACCGGTGCATTTTTCAGAGTCAACTACTGCTGGCATTGAACATCTCCCAAAAACAGAAACTAACGATCCCATTATTTCCCGCGCAAAGCCGGGGCAAAAGCCATGCCTCCGGCATAACGCCGCGTCCCCGCCATACGTGGGGCAAGAAGACGCAAAGGGGTTTTTACCTTACATTATCGTCGAATTGCGTCAAGGGGATCAGCCGCCATGTTTCTGCGATCGCGTGAGCGTCTTGATTTCCACCCTACTCCGGCATTTTTTCCGGCTTGTACTCGTGCGGACGCTTGCGGATGACCTTGGCCTCGATGATTTTGTCGGGCGGGGGGGCTTCCTTGTCGTCGGGATTGCGGCGCTGGATATTCGAGAGCACGTCCATTTCGCCGATCACCCGGCCGAAAACCGTGTGTTTTCCGTCCAGTTGGGGCGCGGGCACGAAGGTCAGAAAGAACTGCGAACCGCCGGTGTCGCGGCCGGCGTGGGCCATGCTCAGGCTGCCGCGGAAGTGCAACCGATGGTTCGGCTTGTAACATTCGCAGGCGATGCTGTAGCCCGGCCCTCCCGAGCCGTTTCCCCGCGGGTCGCCGCCCTGCGCCATGAAGCCCGGCAACACGCGGTGGAACGTCAGCCCGTCGTAAAATCCGTTCTCGACCAGCGAGATGAAGTTGGCCGCCGCGTTTGGGGCTTCGTTCTCGAACAGCTCGATCAGGATGTCCCCCTTCGAGGTCTTCAGCAACACGCGCGGCAGGTTGTCGGAGTCGGACTGGCGCCGGCGGATCGCCTCCTCCTTGGCCCAAGCCTGCTTGTAGTACGGAAGACTTTGGAAATAGAACCTGCCGATCCGGGCCGGCTTGTCTTTTTCCGACGGCGAATCGTAATACCCGCTTTCCGCGGCCAGGATGAGATACTTTTCGGCGTCGTCGAAATGGTTGGTCGCAAAGGCGGCGATGCCCGCCAGATTCGCAACGTGTCGATCGACACACTTGTTCTCCATCAGCATCCGGCCGATCTCGTAGGCCGGCTCGTAATCGTCGCGCTGCACCCCCTGGGCCAACAGTTTCATCAGGAAAAAGGCGATTTCCTTGTCGGCGTTCGGGGCCTCCTCGAACGCCTTCCCGGCGGCGTCGATCAACTTCGGTTCGATCTCCTCTCCCCGGGCGATCAACCGGTTCCATTGCAGCAGGATTTGTTCGCGCTGCTGCTCGGAGGCCGTCCGATACTTCAACTGCAAACCGGCCAATTCGGCCAGCAAGCCGTTCATTTCCCCTTGGATGCGATAATACTCCTCGGCCCGGGGACCGCGTTCGGCGGCCGGCGCCGCGTCGTCGGCAGCCAACACCGGCAGGGAAAAAAGAAGCAGAAACAAGGCCGGCGTCAGGGAATATCGAGCGCTCATTGTTGGACTCCGTTGGTTTTCCAGGGCGGCGATCGTCTTCCTGCCGCCTGCATTCTACTGTATCATATCCGATGATTCCATGCAGGCGTCAATCGATTCCGGGATCGGACGGTAATGGCACGACGAAAACGCAAACCGAAATCCACCGCCGCCGAACGCTCTCCCCGCGGCGACTCGAAATCCGTCGCCGGGGTGCGGATCATCGGCGGGCGGTTCCGCGGCCGACGAATTCATTACACCGGAGACGCCCGCACCAGACCGATGAAAGACCGGCTCCGCGAGGCGATCTTCAACCTCGTCGGACCGAGCATCCGGGGCAAACACGCCCTGGACCTGTTCGCCGGCACCGGGGCGCTGGCGCTGGAAGCGCTCAGTCGCGGCGCCGGCCGGGCGACGCTGATCGAACAGCACCATCCCACCGCGAACGTCATCCGTCGGAACGTGGCCGAGTTGGGCGTTGAAACGCAGGCCGAGGTCGTCGCCGCCAACGTCTTCATCTGGGGGAAAATGGAGTCGGGTCTCTTTTCGCTTTCACGCTCTTCCAAGCCCACGGGTTGCAACCCGTGGGCTTATGAGCCGCCGCGGGGTGAATCGGTTCTTGCTCAAGTTCCAATTACCCCTGTGCCTTGGGTGGTGTTTTGCTCGCCCCCTTACGATTTCTACGTTAGTCGCACCGCGGAAATGCTGGAGCTGATCGAGGGACTGATCGGATCGGCCCCGGCCGAAAGCGTCTTCGTGGTGGAAGCGGACGCGAGATTCGATTTCCGGCTGCTTCCCGATCCTGGGGCGTGGAACGTCCGCTCATACCCCCCGGCGGTGGTGGGAATTTTCCGCAAAAAACAGCTATTTAGCCCCGGGTGAATACACCCGGGGCAATGTGCGTGAAATGTACCCAAACACTTCCCGCCGTGTATTCACGGCGGGCTAAATGGAGTTTTTGCGGACGCCTCCTCTTCTCAGTGGACTATTCCGTTCCCGATAACCGATCTAACCAGATACCGGACGTTATCTTTATTCGGGTTGCGCCAGATCGAAGGAACGAGCAATGGTCCAGCGACGGAATTCTACTTGGCCTCTGCTGTGGGCAGCGGCGTGCCTGCTGGTGTTGAGCATAGCCCCCCCTCTGTTGTGGGATGATTTCTGGACCTCCAAGCCGAATTCGGATTCTCGCGAGGCGGTCCAATCCCCCACCCTGGCAACCGCCCCGCGACCGGACCTTTACCGTTTCAGGGAAGTGGATGAAGTCGTTTTTCGGTCTCTTTCGCAATCCTCCGACGCGCGGCCCGAGGAAGCGGAATCGTTGGAGCCTACCGAGGCACAACCGGTGGAAGCCGCCGACAGGGTTGCCTCGCAAGTGGTCGAGCCGGACGCGCCTGCAATCCTCGGAGAAGGCCAAATCGGGCCACGCTTGACCGCCAACGGCGTGCCGCGGCAAGCGTCCGAAGCGCCTTCCGCCGCCGGCGAGGTCCAGGAAAGCAAGACGACGAAGGAGCAGCCGATCCACACCGCGTTGTTGCCCCGTTGGGTCCGTCAATTGCCGGCCCTCGTCGCCAATCTCCGCATGCCAAGCGTTTCGGAGCTTTCCGGCAACGGTCAATCGCCCGGCGAAATCCGTTATCCCGAGACCAGCACCACGCCCGCCTCTTTACCGGCACAGAAAAAAAAGCCTCAAACGGCCGAGCGGAAGACCGACGATTCGTGGCCGGAACCGACCGCCTTGATCGAGCGATTGCAGCTACTTTCGGGCGACGGACCGGAGCGGCGATGGGCCGAGGAAGTGTTGCGGCACATTCGGGCGCTGGGGCCGGCGGTCAACGGCGGTTCGGACGAGGCGGCGGCGATCGTCGGACGGCTCGCCGATCTGGAGCGTCGGGCACACGAATTGGCCGCGAATATTTCGGACGAGCCGCTCGCCCGCAACTTGCGCAGGGCCGGTTACGCCCTGGGACGCAGGATCGACATCTGGGAGCACGTGGTCCGGGCGGGCGCGCCCCGGATCGGCGAAACCATCCCCGTAGACCGCGATCCGAGGAAACTCGCGCGGTGTTTGGCTGCGATCGAATCGGCCACGGGCGATTCGACCGAGGGTCGGGCCTGGCGGAAGTACCTGATGACAGGCGCCATCAAAGAGGGCTTGGCGCTGGGACCGTCGCCGGACGAAGCCCAACTCCGCCGGCTTGCCAGGCGGGTCCTGGTCCGGCTGATGCAAACCACCTTGACGCCCGAGCAGCAGGATTTCGTCTCCGGCAAAGCGGTGACGGCGTTGCGGGACGAACTGTGGCTCTGGGCGGCCGAGCCGATCTCCACCGCCGCGCTGCTGAGCGACGTCGAACGCTACGAGCGGACCGGTCTGCCGAGCGACGCCCACCGGCTGGCGATGGATTGCCAATACCTGCTGGCGTCTCCGGCGAAGGCGCGGAGAGTGTTGGCCGCCCGCGTCGATTCGCACTATCGCAACGCGAATTTCCGGCTGGCCGTGACCGAAAAGTTGCTCAACGACCTGATACCGGAGCAGAACTTGGAGTACGCGCGGGTCAACGACACCGTGTTGGGACATCCGACGCGGGGAGAAAGCCTGATGGCGACCGAGGCCGTCTTGCGGATGCGGCCCGACCCGAAGCGCGTCCGCATGGAGTTGGAAGTGACCGGCGAGATCGCGGCCATTACCACTTCGGATGCCGGTCGGGCACGGTTCCACAACAAAAGCGAGTCGTACTACGTCGCGCGGAAGCCGCTGGAGGTGGACCTCGGCGGCATCTCGCTCTGGCCGGCGGAAGTGAACGTGTACAACGAATCCCGGCTCCGCGGCGTGAATACCTCGATGGACGGCGTTCCGCTGGTGGGGTGGTTGTTCGAGGAAGTGGCCCGCTCGCAACACGAACAGAAAAAGCCGGCGGCCAACCGCGAGGTCCGTGGGAAAGTGGCCGCCCGGGCGAAACAGCGAATCGACGCCGAGGTCCACGAACAATTCGCCGGAGTCGTCGAGCGGCTGAACCGGCGGGTCTTCGATCCGTTGAACTCCTTGACGCTCGATCCGCAGTTGATCGAGGCCGAGACCACCGAGAAGCGGTTCACGATGCGGCTGCGGTTGGCCGGCGAGGACCAGTTGGGCAGCCACACGCCGCGTCCCCGCGCGCCGTCCGACAGCCTGGCGAGCGTGCAACTCCACGAGACGGTGCTGAACAACGGCATCCAACGGCTCCAGTTGGCGGGCCGGACGTTCACCCTGCCCGAACTCGCCGATCACGTCGCCGCGCGGCTGAGTTGCCCGCCTCCTTGGAACACCATCCCCGAAAACGAAGACGTGAAAATCACCTTCGCGCGCAAGGATCCGGTGGTCGTCCGTTGCGAAGACGGCCAGATTGTGCTGACGCTTTCCATCCATCGGCTCAGCAAGTCGCCGCGAAGATGGAAGGAGTTCCAAATTCGTGCGTTCTACCGGCCGGAGATCGACGGGCGTTCGGCGCAACTGGTCCGCGATGGCGTGATCCACCTGATCGGAAATCGTCTGACCGTGGGTTCGCAGATCGCGCTAAGGGGCATCTTTTCCCACGTCTTGTCCAAGAACGCCCCCTTGAAACTCGTGAACAATCCGGCCGTGAACGACCGGAAGCTCGAATACGCCGAGATCATGCAATTCGTGATCAACGACGGCTGGATCGGCATTGCGTTGGGGCCGAAATCGTCGCTCGCCGGCCGGCCCCGATCGGAATTGCACAAGTAGCAGACGCGCTTCGAACGGGTGGCCCCTCCCTGAAAGAGTCCGTTGTGTCAAGGGCCACCTGGCGGATTTTTTGGCGCACGGTCGGCGCATAAGTCCCTTAGGGCTTTTTTCCGTTGTTCCTCGTCTGTTTCTCGGATTGCGGACTTCGTACCAATGTCGCTCACGGTTTTCTTTTTCGAGGTTGTCGAGCCGTTCTTCTCCGCGCGGCTGCACCCCTACACATCCCTTCGTGAATCCATCCGCCACTGGCGGCGGGCGGTCAGGTCCGAAAAAACCTGACGCCAGTATTCCGCTGCGACCGTCTCGCACTGCATGGCCGTCTCAATCAGATTGACGCTCGACCGAACTCGCCGAGTCCAGGGGCTGCCTCAGACTGGCCTTGCAGGCGAGGGCCTCTTCTGCTTGCGAAGAAGGGCCGATGCAACCGCACTCTACATTTCCGCTCTCCTTCGCTTCGTTGTCCAAATGGTTTCCGCTAGCCCCTTCCGTCGAGCCCGAGCCGAGGCCGTGTTGTACTACCCGATGCAAACGGCCTGTGCCCTAAGTTTTCCCCGCGGCGGACCGCCCACCACATACGGCTCGTTGTGCTTCACCATGTGCCAAATGATCGTCGCCAACCGACGCATCACCGCCACGGAAGAATACTCCCCGTTGCCGATGTAGACTTTCGCCCCGTCGGTCAAGCTGCTTTCGGGGGCAAGAACCACCGGCTCGCCCTCGGCGATGCCCTTGGTTATCTCGACCTGCTCGTCGTTCATCAGTCCGACCTCGACCGGCTGCAACTCGGCGCGGCCGCCGCGGACGACGAACAACCGCCAGGTGTTGTCGGCGGCGCGGAACAACGCGGAGCGCGGGACCAGCAGCGCCTGCGCCCGATCGGCGGTCAGTATCTTCACGCGGACCCGATAGCCGACGCCCAAGCCACGCTCGGTCAGCAGGCGCTGTATTTCGTCCTTGTCGAAGCGGATGATTACCTTCACCCGCTGTTGCTCGACGCCCAACGAACTGAGCTTGGTGAATCCGGCGGGATAGATTCGGTGGACTGTCCCGTGGGCCTTGGTGCGTCCGATGGCCGGGCCGTAGATTTCCACCCGGTCGCCGACCTTCGCCGCCACCACGTCGAGGCTCAGCACGTCGGCCTCGATCTCCAACTCCTCGAGCCGGCCGATCTCCAGCAGCGTCGTGCCGGCCGAAAGGTATCGCTCGTTGCTGATCGGCCGGTCGAGCACCACGCCGTCGACGAGGCTGAGCATCTCTCCGCGCCGCTGGTCGATCAACACCTGTTGCAGTTGGGCCTCGGCCTCGGCCTTCTGTTTCTCCAGCACCGCGCCGGAGAGTTTTTTGCGTCCGATGTACTGGCGGACCATCGAGGGCATCAGGTCGGTGGCCGCGCCGACGGCGACCATCGCCGCATGGACCAACTGGTCCTGCTTGTAATCGACGTCGCTTTGCACTTGATTCAGCACGGCCCGTTCCAGGTCGTCTTGGGTCCGCGCGCCGGTGGTTGCAAGCTGTCTGACTCGGGCCAGGTCGCGGGTGGCATAGCCCAATTTGGCCTTGCCCGAGATCATCCGCTCGGCGGCGGCCTGAACGGTGGCGGCGGTCGATTTGACGAATTGCAGGGCTTGTTGATAGGCGGTCTCCTCGACGGCCACGTCGGCGTTTTCCTTGATGCTCGCCTCCAGCCGCTGGACGACCGCGACGGCCTGCTCGACGGCCAGTTGCAAGTCGCGGGGGACGATTTGGGCCACGACCCGCCCCTTTTCGACCTTCATGCCCTCGACCAGCGAGATGGCTTCGATCCGGCCGGTGATCGGCATGGTAATCAGATAGGTTTGCGGCAGCCGGGTTTTGGCCTGCTCGTCGACGAACTCGCGGATGGGGCCGATCTTTGCCCGGGCGGTCTCGACGGCCGCGCCCGACGAGAACCCGCCCCAGAGGGCATGGATGATGACCGCTGCTATCAAAACGCCGCCGATGGTTAGCCAGAGATTGGTTTTCATGGTTGGTAGTGGGGGTGAATGAAAATTAGCAATGGCAAATGTTCAATGACCAATGTCCAATGTTAAAAGCTCAAGACAATATCGGGTGTAATAGAATGTTACAGCATTCATTGGACATTGGACATTGGACATTGGACATTGGACATTGGACATTGGTCATTGAACCTTCCTTCACTCCTGTATCTTCAGTGCGTCGAGCCAGTCCATTTTGATGATTGCCCTTTGGACGAACAAGTGCGTAATCAGTCCGAAGACGATGGCCAAGACCATCGTGAGAATCCACAGTCCCGGCGAGGTGACGATCGGCATGCGGAACATATCGCTGGCGTATTCAGCGGCGATGGCCAGGGTCATTAGGTATCCGAGCGGCATACCCAACAGCGTGCCCAGGATGGTCGTAATCATGCTCTCGCGGAACAGGAGACTGCCGACCTGCCAGGGTCCGTATCCCAACACCCGCAGCGTAGCCACTTCGCGCTGCCGCTCGGCCAGACTGACCAGCGAGGCGTTCAAGATGCTGCCGAAGAACACGATGCCGGCGAACAGCACCATCAGCGCAATGGTGATCGACTGGGTTTCGATGATGGTTTTTTCGAGGTTGCTGATCATGTCGGTCCTCGCGGACACGGCTTGCACGGCCGGCATCCGCTTCAGTTCGCGGTACAATTCGGCGCGGAGGACCGGGTCGCGGTCGACGGCCAACTGCACACCGCTTACGGCAAACTCCTCGCCGACCAACCGGCTGAGGTATTGGATTTCGGCGTAGACGGCGGTGCCGAGATAGCCGTCGGAGATTTCGACCACGGGCACGCTGCGCAACCGCCGCTGCCCCTTGACCGGCTCGACCCCGACCAGATCGCCGCGTTTGATGCCCAGCGATTCGGCCAGTTGGCGGCTCATCGTCAGGCCGTGTGCGGGTATCCGCAGCCGTCGGCCCTCGATGTCGCGGGGAATGGTCAGCGTGGCGTCGGCGAGCAGGCCGGTGATCGCCCCCTTCTTCCGCCGCCGGCCGCCCGTGAAGGTGCAGGCGACGTTTAGCGTCGGCTCGGCGCGATCGACGCCCGGCAGCCTCGCCGCCTCGGTCAGCGCGTCCCGGCTCCGCTCGTCGTTGAACGTCAGGTCGATGTCGCTCCGCATGATCCGCTGAAACTGGAAGTCGATTAGGAATCCGAAAGAAAGCTGCATCATGAACCCATTGACCAGCACGCAGGCGCCCATCGCCGCGGCGAAGATGCAGGCGGCAGAGCGCAGCCGGCTGCGCGACACGTTCCGCAGCACCATCCGCCAGCCGGAACCGAGCGACCGCCACAGCCAGCCGATGCGTTCGATCGGGATCGCGCCGCCGCGTCGGGGCGGACTGGGGCGCATGGCCTCGGCCGGATGGAGACGCAACACCGCACGGCTGCCGCGCAGACTCCCCAACGCCGCGCAGCCGGCGCTGACCAACATCCCCGCCGCGTAAACGCTCCAATGCAACCGGCTGTGCAATTCGGGGAACTGGAAGAAGGTGCGGTACAGCGCGGTCATGCCTTTGGCCAAATACCATCCGAGTCCGCATCCGATCAGCCCGCCGGCTATGCCCACGATCAGGCCGAACTTCAGAAAGTGCCGGAAGATTTGCAGGTCGCTGTAGCCGAGGGCTTTCAACGTGCCCACCACCATCCGTTGCTGTTGTGCCAACCGCCCGAGCAACACGTTCATCACCAGCGCCGCCACGGCCAGGAACATGCAGGGCGTAATCACCGCGAAACTCTTCAGCCCCTGGATTTCCTGGGTGAGAAACTTGTTCGACGGTTGATCCTCCAGGGGCGTGGTCGTAAACACGCCGTAGGAAGAAAGCATCTCCTCGGCGCGGCGGAGCACCTCGCGCGGGTCGCCGCCGGCCGCCGCGCTCAAGCGCCCCAATACCTGGTTGGCCGACCCCTCGAAATCGAAAACCTCCTCGGCGTAGGTCCGCTTCAGATAGAACACGCCGAAACGCTTGAAGTCGGGCACTATCGCGCCGGGACCGATCAGGTAGACGAACTCGCTGCTGATGGCCGTGCCGACGATGAACAACTCCTGCTGCCGGTTGTTCAACAGCATCCGGATCCATTGCCCGGGCCGCAGCCGGTGCGCTTTGGCGAATTGCTCGTTGACGATCACCTCGTTGTCGCGACGGTCGGTGAAATAACTTCCCTGCCGGATAACGATGTCGTCGATGACCGGCCGGCGTTGGTCGGGCAACGAATATACCTGTCCGCTGATCGGTTCGACCACCCCGGGCAGGTCGACCGTGACCGAATGTTGGATGCGGGGACGCAGCTCGGCCACCTCGGGCATCGCCGCCAGCGGCGCCAACTCCGCCAGCGGGACTTTCTTCAACTCGATCGAGAAATCGGCCATCCGGCATTGGGCGTAATACAACCGCATGGCCTCGTCCAAGTTCAGGTACGACGAGACCATCGTGACCAGGCAGGTGACGCCCACCGCGATGATGCCGGTCACGGCCAGCAACATGACGAGATGTCCGCGGACCTCGCGGAGCAGCTTGCGGTCGAGCGTTTTCACCAGACCACCTCCTCCGGCGGCAGCGGTTGCGGGTTGTCGTGCAACTCGACGATCTGCCCGCTGCGGAGCCGCACCACGCGGTCGGCCATCTGGGCAATGGCCGAGTTGTGGGTAATCAGCACCACCGTCTTGCCCAACTGCCGCTTCAGGTCGAGCAACGTCCGCAGCACCCGCTTGCCCGTGGCGAAGTCGAGCGCGCCGGTCGGCTCGTCGCACAACAACAACGTGGGGTTCTTGGCCAGCGCGCGGGCAATCGCCACCCGCTGCTGCTCGCCGCCGGAAAGCTGCGAGGGGAAATGGTCCATCCGGTCTTCCATGTCCACCAACCGCAGCGACTCGACCACGTCCATCGGATCGCGGCTCAGTTCGGTCGAGACCATCACGTTTTCGCACGCGGTGAGGTTCGGCACAAGGTTGTAGAATTGGAACACGAAGCCGACCGTCTCGCGGCGGTAGCGGGTAAGCTCGGCGGCCGTGAAGGCGGTGATCTCGCGGTCTTCAAACCAGACGCGGCCGGCGGTCACGGAGTCCAATCCGCCGACGAGATTCAGGATCGTCGTTTTCCCCGATCCGCTGGGACCGACCATCACCAGGAACTCGCCGGCATAAATGTCCAGCGAGACGTCGGACAAGGCCTCGACCGCGACTTCGCCCATCTGGAACGTCTTGCCGACGTTCCGCAGGCGGAGCAATACGCGGTTCGCTTCGTCGGCCGTCGGCTGAGACATCTTCAACTCCGCGTTAAATGATGCACGGAAGGGGGTTGCCTAATGTGCCCAACACCCCTATATAGAGGGTAGGTTAGGAGTGAGTCTTAGACAACCACTCCACATGGGGGGAAACGAGGTTAACCAGTTGTTTGAGGGTGTCCGGGAATTATTTCATTTAGCCCGCCGTGAATACACGGCGGGCAGCGGCGGAAAGGACGCACCGGACCGTGCCCCGGGTGTATTCACCCGGGGCTAAATAGTTTCTGTTGCGGAAACGAATTAGCGTTCCTTGGAGAACTGAAAAATGCGACTCGCTTACGTGCAGTTTACCCCGGCACTGGCGGACCTGGAGGCGACGATCGAGAGACTCCGGCCGCTGCTCGAGGAATGTGACTCGGCCGACTTGATCGTCCTGCCCGAGCTGTGCAACTCGGGCTACGACTTCTCCGGCCGCGATCAGGCGATGGCCGCCGCCGAGCCGTTCGAGCGGAGCCGGTTCATCTCGTTCCTCGCCGGGCATTGTCGAAAGCACGACTGCCACGTAGTCTCCGGCTTCAATGAACTGGACGGCGACTCGCTCTATAATACCGCCTTGCTCGTCGGACCCGACGGACCGCTGGGGCGATACCGGAAACTACATCTGTTCAAGGACGAGAAGGATATTTTCACCCCGGGCAATCTTGGCCTGCCCGTGTTCGACTGCGGCCCGGTCAAGATCGGCATGTTGGTCTGCTTCGATTGGATTTTTCCCGAAGCCTGGCGAGTGTTGATGCTCAAGGGGGCGGAGATCATCTGTCACCCGGCAAACCTCGTGCTGCCGGGCCTGGCGCAGCGGGCCGTGCCGGTCCATGCGATGATGAACCGCGTGTTCGTCGTCACCGCCAACCGCGTCGGCACGGAAGGCCCGCTGACCTTCACGGGCATGTCCCTAATCGCGGACCCGCTGGGCCAACTCTTGGCCGTCGCACCGCAAGAGGGACCGCACACGGCAGTCGTCGAGATCGACCCGCAACGGGCCAGGGACAAGATGATTACCACGCGAAATCATCTGATCGCCGACCGTCGACCGGCGGAATATGCCGCACTGATCGAGAAGCCTGCGTAGGGTGGGACAAGCGCAGCGCAGCCCCACCAACAGCGGAAAAATCGTGGTGGGGCCGCGCTTCGCTTGACCCACCCTACACCGTGCCGATCCGTGGTTTCTTCCCCCTGGTTTTACTTCGCTTCCGGCCGAGATTTTCCGCGGGCGGTTTCAGTGGAACGTCGGCGGAGACGTCGCTCGAGCAGTACCACGGCCGCGGGGCGACGGTCCATTGGACCGGCTTGATTATGCCGATCAAGAAGGTCAGATTCGGCGGAAACTGCCCCGGTATCGCCATACTTAAGCATAGCTTTTTCCGGCGAGGGCAAGTTTTTCGGCTCGGTCGGGGGGAGCGAAAGAGGGAGTGCAACGCTGGTGGAAGGTAGGAACGAGCGTTCCGGCTGTTAGCCGCCGGCTATTGTGACGACGTTGCTCCCACGTCCCGCGATGAATAATCAGGCGCTAATCGCGTTTCAGCGGTCTGATCCATATATTTCGGAACCGCACCGCCGAGCCGTGCGGCTGGAGAACGAGCGGGCCGGTCGAATTGAAACAACATGACCACGGAACGGCAAATCCCGACATTATCCGACCTCCACGGGATGAAAGAGTGTTGGCGGGAAACGAGGAAACACAACGAGCGGCAGGATCATTTCTCCAAATTTGTATAATAACAGCCCACGCCGCAAAACAACAGTTGTTGCCATCGTTGCCATCGTTGCCATCGAGGAAATCGAACCCCGGGCCCCGGCTTTATGGGGGTGCGCCAACCGTTCTTGACCAGACCGGGCAATGCGGATAGATTGCCATGATGGGAGGGTGTGCAAAAACCTTTGTCTTGCTGGAAGGGCAGTTTATTGGGTTTCAGGAAAACATTGGCGTGAACAATAGCCGGGGGCTAACAGCCCCCGGAAGGAAACCCCGCAATTCGCGCACATTCCGGGGGCTGTTAGCCCCCGGCTATTGCGACATTATGAATTTGAAGGTCAATAACCGCTACCAAGTTCATCGGTTGTGGGGTGTGTGCGTTTACCACTGCGGCGCGGCACTGAAAGTCTAGTTGAAATATGGAAGAATTTTTTTCGCAAATCTGGGACGCTTTGACCTACGTTTTCGGCGGCATCGGCCGCGGGATCGAGCGCGGCATCACCAGCCTGTTCGGCTCCTCCAACGCCCGGTTTCTGAAAAAGCTCCAGCCGATAATCGACGCAATCAACGCCCTGGAGTCGAAATACCAGGCCATGACCGACGCCGAGTTGCGGGAGCAGACCGCCAAGTTCCGCAAGCGGCTGGCCGCCGGCGAGACGCTCGACGATCTGCTGGTCGAGGTCTTCGCCGTTTGCCGCGAGGCGGGACGCCGCATGCTGAGTATGCGCCACTACGACGTCCAACTCATGGGCGGCATCGTGCTGCATCGCGGCAACATCGCCGAGATGGTCACCGGCGAGGGAAAGACGCTCGTGGCCACGCTGTCGGCCTATCTCAACGCGCTCGAAGGCAAGGGCGTACACGTGGTCACGGTAAACGACTATCTCGCCCGCCGCGACATGGAATGGATGGGACCGCTCTACATGTCCCTGGGCCTGACGGTCGGAGCCATCCAGAGCAACATGGAAACCGCCGATCGCCAAAAAGCCTACGACTGCGACATCACCTACGGTACGAACAACGAGTTCGGCTTCGACTACCTGCGCGACAACATGCGTCCGGCCGCCCGCGGCGACAACCGCTACGACAAGTGGTATCAGCAGTCGCAGGGACCGCTGCACTTCGCCATCGTCGACGAGGTGGACAATATCTTGATCGACGAGGCGAGGACGCCGCTGATCATTTCCGGCCCGGCGCACGACGACGTGACCCGCTACGCCAAGGCGGACCGCATCTCCCGGCAGTTGAAGAAAGGCGCACACTTCGAGGTGAACGAGAAGGAGCACACCGCCCATCTGACCGACGACGGCGTCCGCGCCGCCGAGCATCTGGCCGGCGTGGAGAGCTTCTACACGGCCGGCCACATGGAGTGGCCGCACCTGATCGACAACTCGCTGAAGGCCCACAATCTTTACAAACGCGACGTGAACTACGTGGTCAACGGCGACGAGGTGGTGATCGTCGACGAGTTCACCGGCCGGCTGATGCCGGGCCGCAACTGGAGCGACGGACTGCACCAGGCCGTCGAGGCCAAGGAGGGCGTGCGGATCAAGGAGGAAAACCAGACGCTGGCCACCATCACGCTGCAAAACTTCTTCAAGCTCTACGGCAAGATTTGCGGCATGACCGGCACCGCCATGACCGAGGCCGCCGAGTTCTGGAAAATCTACAAGCTCGACGTGATCTCGGTCCCCACCAACGTGCCGCTGCGGCGGACGAACCGTCCCGACGTCATCTTCCGCACCGAACGGGAAAAGTATGTCGCCATCGCCGATGAGATCGAGCGGATGCACAAGTGGGACGTGCTGGTCAACGAAAAAAGCGAGGAATACCTCGGCAAGATCATCCACGAGACCGACGAAACGATCGAGTTTCAGCCCCGTGGCGGCAAGGACCGCGAGACGATCTCCAAAAATGCGATCGAGGAGATCGATCGCCGCGGGCGGCCGATCCTGGTGGGCACCGTCTCGATCGAACGGAGCGAGTTGATTTCCGGCCTGTTGGAAAAACGGGGCGTTCCCCATGAAGTGCTCAACGCCAAGCATCACCAGCGCGAGGCGGAGATCATCGCCCAAGCCGGACGGTTCGGCGCGGTCACCATCGCCACGAACATGGCCGGCCGCGGAACCGACATCATCCTCGGCGGCAACCCCGAGGCGATGGCCTGGGCAAAGCTCCAGGAAAAATACCCCACGCGGCTCGAGGTGCCGCGGGAGGAATGGGATTCGCTGGTTTGCGAGATCGAACAGCGCGAGCAGATGAAGGTCGAGGGCCGCCTGGTGGCAGGCATGGGCGGACTGCACATCCTCGGCACCGAACGCCACGAGGCCCGGCGGATCGACCTCCAGTTGCGCGGCCGTTGCGGCCGGCAGGGCGACCCCGGCAGCAGCCGCTTTCACCTCTCGCTGGAAGACGACCTGATGCGGATCTTCGCCGGCGAGTGGGTCAAAAACATCTTGACCCGGCTGGGAATGAAGGAAGGCGAGGCCATCGAAAGCCACATGGTTTCGCGCCGCGTCGAGGGCGCGCAAAAGAAGGTCGAGGAACGAAACTTCGAGGTCCGCAAAAACCTCCTCGAATACGACGAGGTCATGGACGAACAGCGGAAACGCGTCTACGGATACCGGCAAAATATCCTCGACGGAGCGAACTGCAAACAGTTGATCCTCAAAATGATCGACGGGCAGATCGACCATTACCTCGACCAGTTCCTCGACAAGGACTACGGCGCCGAGACCTTCGCCGGATGGGCCTCGAAGCTGCTGTCGGTCGAGCTGGAAGCGCGGGACTTCCGCGGCATGGACTTCGCCGC
Organism: Planctomycetota bacterium; assembly: GCA_018897395.1. Taxonomy (GTDB): domain Bacteria; phylum Planctomycetota; class Planctomycetia; order Pirellulales; family Thermoguttaceae; genus JAHIKV01. The sequence goes on from JAHIKV010000188.1 coordinate 27,172, forward strand.
CGCCGAGTTGCAGGCCCGCGACAACGCCGAACGCATGGCCGAAGGCCAGGTGCTCGAAGCGCTGGAGGAGAACCTGCCCGAGGAGGAAGACCCCTCGGAATGGAACTGGGAGGCGCTGGCCAAGCTGGTCAACACCCGCTGGCGATTGAGTCTCCGCGACCGCGATCTGAAACAGCTCGGCCGCGATCACGTGGGCGATGTTCTCATCGAACGAGCACGCGCCGCGGTGGGAAAAATCGACCTCGGCGAGGGCGAGCGGTTCCTGGACCCCGAGTTCGGCCTACAGACCGCCTGCAACTGGGTCCGCCACAAATTCGGCCTCGAACTGGCCCCCGACGACGTCAAGGACCTGGAGCCGCCGGCCCTGAAACAATTGGTGCGGAAAAAGGCCCTGGCCGCTTACGAAGAAAAGGAGATGGAATATCCGGTGATGGCCGGACTGCTTCACTTCACCACCCGCGACGCCGGCGGGCACAAGCGATACGACCGGGAAGAGTTGGTCCACTGGGCCGCCGATCGGTTCCACGTCGAACTGAGCCTCGACGATCTGAAGAACAAGCAGCGCGACGCGGTTCGGGCGCTGTTGGCCGAGCGCAGCCGCCGTTTCGCCCAGCGGCAAGAGGCGGCAATGACCGAGGCACTCGCTCGACTCGAACGGGTCATCGACTCGGACGTGCCCATCGACAGGGCGTTGCGGGCGGCTCACGAAGACGGGCGGCTGGCCGAACTCTCCGCCTGGCTGGCCGAGAAGTACGACTACGGACTGTTGCCCGAGGAGATGCTCCGCTGCAACGCCCAGCGTATCGAGCGCCACGTCGCCGCCGCCGTCGAGGAACGCTATCGGCCGGAGATGCGGCGGATGGAACGTGCCCTGGTGCTGCAATTGCTGGACACCGCCTGGAAGGATCACCTGCTCTCGATGGACCATCTCCGCAGCAGCGTGGGACTGCGCGGCTACGCCCAGATCGATCCAAAGGTCGAGTTCAAACGCGAAGGGATGCGGATTTTCGAGCAGATGTGGACCTCGGTCGGCGAGCGGACCACCGACCTGATCTTCCGCATGGAGCAACTCGACGAGGGCTTCGTCGGCTCGACGTGGAAGGAGTCCGAAGCGATTCACGAGGACGCCCAATCGGCCGGAGAGATCGCCTCGCAACAGCAGGCGGCCATCGAGGGGACCGAGGCGGACCACAAACCCCAGCCGATCCGCAACCGTCAGCAGCGAGTCAGGCGGAACGATCCCTGCCCCTGCGGCAGCGGGAAGAAGTTCAAGGCGTGTTGCATGAGGAAGGGGTAGAGGGACGAGGGATTGGGGATTGGGGGCAGGGGACGGGGGGAACCGCGGTGCGACGACGGTTGTAAAGCCGCGACCAGTGGTCGCGGCCAAAGTGAGCGACGTTCCGTTAGGGCCGGGAGCTTGCACGGCAGTCTCGAAAAACGCAAAGGAAGAAACGATGAAATCGAGGGTTTACATCGAAAGCACCATCCCGAGCTTCTATTGCGAGACCCGGACGGATTTGGAAGCTGTTGCACGACGAAACTGGACGCAACATTGGTGGGACTTCAAGCGAGAATCCTACGATCTTTTCATTAGCCCGGCGGTCCTCGACGAATTAAGCGATGGAGACTATCCGACAAAACGTAGTGTACTGTCTCTAGTGGCGGGAATTGCCGTACTCCCCATTGACGACCAAATATGGGAAATCGTGGAGACGTATATCGGCCATTCACTTATGCCGGTAGACCCGACCGGTGACGCGCTCCACCTGGCAATGGCCTCATATCACAAGTGCGACTTTCTGCTGACGTGGAACTGCCAACACCTGGCAAATGCGAACAAGTTTCAACGCATCCGCATTATCAACGGAATGCTGGGGTTGCACGTTCCAAACCTCATCACTCCGTTGGAACTTCTTTCAGAGGAGCTATGAAATGAACCCCGATCCAACTATTGCCCGAATCCGGGAGGCGCGTCATCGCATTTCCCAGAAGTGCGGACACGACCCCAAGAAGCTCGTCGAATACTACATGAAGCTTCAGGAAGAAAAGTATGCCGATCGGCTCGTGCGGCCGTCGAGGCCTTCGCCGCCGAAAGAATCGCAGACGGAAGTCTGAGCCGCAGCCGGGGTTTGACGCTCAAACTGCCTCTTGGGGGGATGAAAGGGGACGCTGATATTGGCTGGGACATCAGCGGTACAACATCATCGTGTTCCTAGCGCCCTCACACTCCGCCCCTCTTTCAGACGTCGCCCCAAAGTGAATGTAATGAGACTGATGGCCCCAAAAACGAGCGACACCCATATAGCTGGCTCCGGTACACTTGTTATCCGCAGGATCGGCGTGTAGTTATACGACTCGCTTAATGCATCGTTGGAGTAGAACCGAAGGCCAACGCGCCACTCACCATCGCTGTCCTCCTCCGTCATTACCCAACCGAAGTTTTGCATATTCACCCCATTGGCGTACCAGTAGCGGACATCATCAAGTACATTCAATATAACGGTACATGGGAACGTCAACTCGGTAACCAGTTGCGTTACTGTTGGAGTAGCGATACTCGATGTGCCCCCTACGGCGCCGGGAACGCTCCACGCGCCTCCGTCCGTTCCATGAAAACGATCAAACCAATCGGCTGCACCGTCTTGCGGCCCACAGCCAGTTCCCCCAGACATGCCAGTCTCCGTCGCGGAGACTGATTCGTGGCCGCTTCCCGTTCCCTCCCCCCAGGATTCCGTAAGGCGATAAAGACGCAGAATGCCTTCGTTGGACAAATAGCTGCTGTATCGCAATTCTAGCGTGGCGGCCAGAATATCATTTTGAAGGGGCGGCAAATCGAATCTGATCAAGATGCGACGAGACCCTTCCTGGAAGGCACCGCCATCGTAGACGTTAGCAGCGTTTCGACCGCCCCAGTTGTCGTGTCCGCCGTACACGTTCTCGATCATCGTCATTTGAGAATCGGCAGGGCCACCGACAGTTGTCACAATGGGTGCAGCCTCGAGGATGATTGCTCGGCCCGTCATCAACAACACGGCAGCTAGGAAACCATGAAACGTGCGTATCACCATGACACTACCTCCTTCGAAAAAAGAGAAATACCACCCGAAAGGAACTATCAGTACAAGCACCGCAAGCGTACTTTCACGTAGTTTGGGCGAGGGGCGCAAATTCGTCTACGGGAACTGTGGGTGAGGTCTGGGGGAACGCGGCGGGGGATCATCGCCAATCGCGGACCCATTCCCACAGTACGCCCTCGCCGGTGCCGTCGCCAGCGAAGCGGATGATCCGCGCGAGGCGAGAACGATTCAACGCCTTGACGGTCTCATTCAGCCGCCGCTTGGATTCCTGATCCGCGCGCGGGGGCAGGGGATCGAAGATTCGCGGTGGCCAACCTTCCTCCTCGAATGCCGCCAGCACCGCCTCTTGATTTGCGGCGGGGACTCGAAAACGCTTGATAACCTGCCCGTCGACAGTCAATTCCCGCCGCGTCGCGTCCCATCGAGGAGGCAACCGCACCGCGGCTTCGGAAGAATTAGGGTGTGGGCCAAAACCGTTCTTTGCCGGTATTGCCTCGCTCCGCGGCAATTTCATCGCTTTCCCCCGAGTGCAAACGGGCAACGCGCCGGCTTCGGCCGCTGCTCGTTAAACAAAAAGGAGCGTCAGACCAAGCACGCTCTCGGAACCCAGGCAAATGGGTCTACAGAACGATACCTGGCCGACGCTCCCTTTCGGGAGCGTGGCTCAAGCACCGCCTCTGTAGATCAAGAGCCCTACGGCTCTGGTTTGCCTTTTCCGAGAAGCAGTAACTTGACGCTCGCGCGTCTACTGGTTGTCAGTCATGCCTTTGCTTGGTCATGACCGTTATCAGGCAAAAGTCTCCCGCGGGTTGGAACTGGATTTGTCACCCTCCCATCCTATGACGGGAGTAATACCACCAGCTATTCTAATGACTATGCCCGTGTGCGTCAACAGCGCCGCCGCCGGCGGGAAAAAACGCAACTGGACGAGGGAATCGCCTCGTAGTAAAATTGGCGTAAGGCAGACGATTCAGGAGAAGCTCACGAAATCCAAACCGGAGATGGAAATGCTCGACGCCGCAATCCAAAGCGACCTATTAAAGGAGGTCGCGCAGCTTCCGCCGGCGCTGCAGCGCCGCGTTCTCGATTTTGCCCGCGCGTTGGCGGAATCCACTCCCCAAGGTGTGCCGGGCGACGCATTGCTTCAGTTTGCCGGGATTATGACCCCAACGGAGGCGGACGAATTTCTCCGCGGTATCGAAGAAGACTGTGAACGGGTGGATCCTAATGAATGGTAAGTTCCTGTTGGATACCAATATTGTGGTGGCCCTCTTCAAGGACGACCCCGCCATTCACGAACGTTTGAGACAACGTCCCAGGGTGCTGGTATCCATTGTAGTGCTCGGCGAATTGTATTACGGGGCGCAGAAATCAGAACGACTGGACAAAAACCTGAGGCAGATCAACAGGTTTTTGACACGAGCGGCAGTGCTTCAATGCGACGCCGCAACGGCGTATGAATACGGCCTGGTCAGGAACGAGTTGCGCATCAAAGGGCGGCCCATCCCCGAGAACGATGTTTGGATTGCCGCTGCGGCCAGACAGCACGATTTTACACTCGTCTCCCGCGATCACCATTTTGCCGAAGTAGAAAATCTCCGTTGGGAACAATGGTAGGGGTGGCCGGGAAAGGACTCCGTCGGTGCCGTATCTGCTCAATCTCATCTACCTGCTGCTGATCTTGCTGGTCTCGCCGTGGCTAATCGTACAGGCGGTGCGAAAAGGAAAATACCGCGAAGGGTACGCGGCCAAGTTCCTTGGAATCGTGCCGCAGAGAACGTCGATCAAAAAGTGCCTCTGGCTGCACGCCGTCAGCGTCGGAGAGGTGAATCTGCTCGCGCCGCTGCTTACGATGATCGCCGAGCAGCGGCCGGAATGGGATTGTGTAATTTCGACGACCACCATGACCGGCATGGCGCTGGCACGGAAAAAATATCCGAAAAATACGGTGTTTTACTGTCCGTTGGATTTCTCCTGGGCGGTGAAAAACGCCATGCGGCGCGTGCGGCCCGACGTGCTCGTGCTGGCCGAGTTGGAACTGTGGCCGAACTTGATCCGCGCGGCAAAACGACGCGGCGCGCGGGTGGCCGTCGTCAATGGACGCTTGGGTGAGAAGAGTTTTCGCGGCTATCGGCGCATCCGGCCGCTGGTGGCCGGCTTGATGCGAAAGATCGACCTCGTGGCCGCGCAGGACGAGACTTATGCCGAACGGTTCCGATCGCTCGGCGCCCGGCCGGAGGCGGTTCACGTGACCGGCTCGATGAAATACGACGGTGCCCAGACCGACCGGAACAACGCGGCCACGCGGCGGCTGGCCGAACTGGCCGGTCTCGCCGATGACGACGTCGTGCTGTTGGCCGGCAGCACTCAGGAGCCGGAAGAAGAGATGGCCTTGGAGACGTTCCGCGCGCTCAGCCCGCGCTGGCCGCGATTGCGATTGGTGTTGGTCCCCCGTCACCCGGACCGGTTCGATGCGGTGGCGAAGCTGTTGGACAACTCGGGCATCCCCTGGCAACGTCGGACCGCGCTGGGTTGCGAAACCGCAAGCGGTGGTCGCGTATTGTTGGTCGACGTGGTCGGCGAATTGGGGGTTTGGTGGGGAACCGCGCAGATCGCGTTTGTCGGCGGCAGTATGGGCAGCCGCGGCGGGCAGAACATGATCGAGCCGGCCGCCTACGGCGCCGCGGTATCGTTCGGCCCCAACACCTGGAACTTCCGCGACGTCGCCGCGGCAATGCTCGAACATGATGCCGCCGTGGTCGTCCGCGACGGAGCCGAGTTCACGCGGTTTGTCCGTTGCTGTCTCGAACAGCCCGATTACGCCGCCGAACTCGGCCGGCGCGGACAATCGCTGGTGATTTCGCAACTCGGCGCCACCGAGCGGACGTTGGGGCTGCTGACGGCGCTGGCGGGAAACTGCTGAAATCTATACTTCTCCCGAAACAATAGAACTCTTGCGAATGTTAGACGGTTTGGTCTATAATCGGCATTCTGGCTCGCCGTCGGTCGGGCGGCGCATCATACACCAATCAGGAGGATCATTTCGTGGCACAGGGAAAATTTCTCTTCACCAGTGAAGCGGTCGGCATGGGCCACCCGGACAAGTTGGCCGATCAAATCTCCGACGGCATACTAGACGCGCTGCTCGTCAAAGACCCAAACAGCCGCGTGGCCTGCGAGACGATGGTCACCACCGGCATGGTCGTGATCGCCGGCGAGATCACCACGAAGGCCTACATCGACATGCAGAAGGTAGTCCGCGAAGTGATTCGCGACGTGGGTTACACCGATTCACCGATGGGCCTGAGCGCCGATCATTGCGCCGTGCTCATCTCCATCGATGAGCAGAGCCCCGACATCGCCATGGGCGTCGACAAGGATGGCGCCGGCGACCAAGGACTGATGTTCGGCTACGCCTGCAACGACACGCCCGAGTTGATGCCGCTGCCGATCCAACTGGCCCACCAAATCCTCGACCGGCTTACCGAAGCTCGGCAGAAGGGCGAAGTCGTCTGGCTGCGGCCCGATTGCAAGAGCCAGGTGACCGTGGAATATGTCGACGGGAAGCCGTCGCGGATCGATACCGTGGTGGTCGCGACCCAGCATGCGCCGGAAGTGGACCAGCCGGAGATCCGCAAGTTCGTGATCGAGAAGATCGTCGCCCCGCTCTTGCCGAAGCGTCTGATCCAAGGTGAGATCACGTATCACGTCAACCCGACGGGCCGCTTCGTGGTCGGCGGGCCGCACGCCGATTGCGGACTGACCGGCCGGAAAGTCATCGTCGACACCTACGGCGGTTGGGCGCGGCACGGCGGCGGCGCCTTCAGCGGAAAGGACCCGACCAAGGTAGACCGCAGCGCCGCATACATGGCCCGACACATCGCCAAAAACATCGTCGCCGCCGGATTGGCCGACCGGTGCGAGGTGCAGTTGGCATACGCCATCGGCATTGCCCAGCCGGTCAGCGTGCTGGTCGATACGGAAGGGACGGGCAAGATCGACGAAGAGCGGCTCTGCCGCTTGGTCCGCGAGTTCTTCCCCTTGACTCCCGGCGGAATCATCAAGTACCTCGATCTCCGTCGCCCGATTTACTACAAGACCGCCTCCGGCGGGCATTTCGGCCGCAACGATCCCGATTTTACCTGGGAGAAGACCGACCGGGCCGAGGAGCTGGCCGCCGAGGCAAAATCGTAATTCGTTTTCTTGTTCCCATGCTCCGCATGGGAACACACTGTCCGGACGCTCTGCGTCCGTGCGATACGAGAACACGTTACGCTCAGCAGTTGCGCTGGGGACGCAGAGCGTCCCATGAATGCGTTCCCACGCGGAGCGTGGGAACGAGGAAAAATGTTGCATAATGGAAACCATTAGCGCTCAACGGTCGTTGGACCGGATCGGCCGAGGCGTCGGCGTTTCGCCGGCCGGCATAAATCGCGCCGGCGCGGTCGTGGTGTTGACGTTGCTTGCCGCCGCCGCCGCGACGATCGCCTGGCGGCGGTTGGCCGGCGCGCTGGTCAACCCGCTGGAACCGGCGGCGCTGCTGACGGCCGGCGCGCTGACGGCGGGCGCCGCGGCCGCCGTTCGCGCCGGATGGCCGCCAAGAACGCTGTCGCGGTCCGCTCTTGTCGCGATGCTCGTCACCTCGTTGTCGGCAGTGGTCTTGCTCGCCGCTCTGTGTTTGCCCGGCACCCCGCCGGCGTGGGTTGCCGGGGTCGGGCTATTGCTGGCGGCGGAAGAGAGTTGGGCGTGGGTGGGGTACTTTCGATGCCGCCGGGGGCGGACGCGACCCGAGTTTAGCGGCCGACGGCACGTCGGTCCGGAATGGGCCGACAAGGCCGACGTGCCGTCGGCCGCTAAACGATCCATTGCCGCCTTCAACGCAATGCCGGCGGAAGAAGTGACCCAGCAGCTTATCCGCAGCCGGGCGGCCGACGGCACGGAAACGCTCTCCGGTTGGTTGCGGACTTTTTTCGCGGCGGGACAGCGGACCGGCAGCATACACGTGGCATTTTGTCCGCCGCTGGACGCCCTGCCCAAGGTGGCGGTGGAACAGATCGACGGGCCGGAGGCGCGGATCCGTACGGCCCAAGCGCTGCCTTACGGCGTCCGGCTCGACTTGAAGTTGGCCGTCGCGGCCCGCGAGCCGACCGGCGTGTTGCTGCAATTCTCCGCCACGTCGGCACGAGAGAAGCAGCCGGTCTGCCGCTGAAGCAGCCGGCGGGGGTTGTCCGAAAGGACCCGCCGTATCTCGTCATCCGAAAGCCCCACCTTCTCGCGAAGCAACGCAGCCATCCGCGGCATCGTGACCGTCGAGCCGACAAAATGCAAACGGTCGGCGGAACGGGCGACCAGGTCTTCGCCGATCCGGACGGTTTGCGACCCGACGGCGTAGCGTCCCGGCCCGCAGCCCGCCGCGGAAATGGCGTCGGTCACGGCGACCGACCGCTCGAATCCGACCAATCGCAGGTAGTTGCCCAGGGCCGGAAAGGGAACGTGGACGCCGTCGGCGATGAAGCAGCTTGTCAACCGGTCGCGCAGGCTCAAAACGCGTTGGATGATATTGTCGTGGCGGTGCAGCATCGTCGGGCAACCGTTGCCCAGATGTGTGAACGCCGACAGCCCCGCGTCGATCGCCGCGCGGAGCTGGTCGGCGCGGCGAAAATCCTCCTCCGTCACGTCGTCTTGGTTGAAGTCCACGCCCGCGTAGCCGTTTACTTGCAGATCAATATATTCGAGTTGTGTGGTCATGTCAGATGTTGTTCTCGGTGATTAATCAACGCTTGGCAAGCAACTCCGCCGCGGGCGGATCGACGTAGAACATGGCCTGCGGATGTTGTTGGAGAATCGAGGCGGGCAGTTGCGGCGTGACCGGCCCCTCGACGGCCGCCCGCAACGCCTCTGCCTTGCGCCGGTCGGGAACGGTGCAAACGATGGTCCGCGATTTCATGATCTGCCGGACGGACATGCTGATCGCCCGGCGCGGCACGTCGTCCAGTGTGGGAAACCATCCCTCGCCGAGTTGTTGGCGGCGGCAGGCCTCGTCCAGATCGACCACGATGTAGGGCCGATCGGTCTGAAAATCGGCCGGCGGATCGTTGAACGCGAGATGACCGTTCTCGCCGACGCCGACCAGCGCCGTGTCGATCGGCGCGGCGGCGATCAGTTCGCCGACTCTGCGGCACTCGCTTTCCGCGTCGGCCTCGCCGTCGATGTAGTGAAACTCTCCGATCGGCACGCGATCGACCAGCCGCTCCTTGAGATAGCGGCGGAACGAGGCGGGATGCGTCATCGGCAGGCCGAGATATTCGTCCAGGTGGAAGCCGACGACTTTCGGCCAGTCGATATCCTTGGCCTCGACCAGGGCCGAAAGCACCTCGAACTGCGAGGCCCCGGTGGCGACGATGATGTTGGCCCGGCCGCGGTCGTGAATGGCCAGCCGAATCCGCTCCGCCGCGTCGGCCGCGGCCCGCCGTCCCATCTCCTTTGCGTCCCGGCAAATCGTGATGTTCATCAAGTCGGCTCCATTATCCGTCGAAAACGTCAAACTGGAATTATCTCCGATGCCGGGGGGATTTTCAAGCCGGGGCGCCAGCACATTGTTGCACGAGGATTTGCGGGTGGCACGCCCTGAGGTACGAAGGGCGTGCCACCCAAATGATAAAATCGGTGCGGCGGCTTGGCGGCCGTTCAGGCGGCGGCGCGGCACGGCAACGCATCGCCGTGTCCTTCTCGATGATATCCGCAGACGATCTCCTGCAGCAGTTCGACGATTTTTTCCGGTTCCGCGCGGGCCATGCGCTCCAACTCGTCGATCGCGCCGTCCAGGTCGCCGACGGCAGGCGGCTTGTGATCGGCCACGATGATCTTCGGATGGGAGGTGGGCAACAATTGCTCGCCGGGTACGTGCAACTCCTCATACAGTTTTTCGCCGGGGCGGAGGCCGACGAATTCGATGTCCACGTCCTCTCCCACGCGCAACCCGGACAGCCGGATCATGTCCAAGGCCAGGTCGACGATCCGCACCGGCTGGCCCATGTCCAACAGCAGAATCTGTCCGCTTTGGCCGATGGCGCCGGCCTGGATCACCAATCGCGAGGCTTCGGGAATGGTCATGAAGTAGCGGTGGATTTCGGGGTCGGTGACGGTGACCGGTCCGCCCGCGGCGATTTGCTGGCGGAACAGCGGCACCACGCTGCCGGCCGAATCCAGCACGTTTCCGAACCGCACGGTGACGAACTTGCACGACGAGCGGCCGGCCATCGACTGGACGTAGAGTTCGGCGACCCGTTTACAGGCGCCCATCACGCTTGTCGGGTTGACGGCCTTGTCGGTCGAGATCATCACCAGCGATTCGACGTGGAAATCGCGGGCGAGGTCGGCCAACTGCCGCGTGGCTTTCACGATGTTGTTGACCGCTTCCTGCGGATGATTTTCCATCAGGGGAACGTGTTTGTAGGCGGCGGCGTGGAAGATCACGTGCGGCCGGTATTGCATCATGATTCGGCGCATGCGGTGCGCGTCGAGCACGTCGGCGAGGCAAACGTCGATCTGCTTCCCCTCGGCCATCGCTTGCAATTCACGTTCCAGGAAGAATTGCCCCGTCTCCGAGCGATCGACCATTACGATCCGTTGGGGAGAGAATTGCAGCAGTTGGCGGCAGATTTCCGAGCCGATGCTGCCGGCGCTGCCGGTGACCAGGATCACGCGCCCGTCGATCCAGTCGCGGATGTCCTCGATGTCCAACCGGACCGGCTCGCGTTGCAGCAGGTCTTCTATCGAGACCGGCCGGGGCTGGACGGTCACGGTCCCTTCGATCAACTGCCGGTAGTTGGGCAAGACGCGGATTTCGCAGCCGTAATCGCGGACCTCCTCGACCAGCTTGCGGAGCCGCATGCCGGCGAGTTCACCCTGCATGACCAGAATCTGTTGTATCCCGTGGCGATCGACGAGTTGCCGCGCGTGGCCGCAGTCGCCGACGACCGGAACGCCCTCGATGTGGGTTCCCGACAGATTCCGGCTGTCGTCGATGAAACCGACGACGTGATAGTTCGGCCGGTCGATGCGGCGGATCATCCGCAACACCGACGCCCCCATGTCTCCGGCCCCGGCGATCAGCACCCGCACCCGGTTGGTCGTGGAAAAGAACGGCCATCTCGTTTCGCGCACTCCCCGCAGCAGCGAACGCGCCCCGCCCAGCGCGACGATCGTCGCGCCCCAGTCCAACAAGAACACGCTTCGTGGTATGGTGGGCCAAGGGGCCAGCAGATATTGGATCATGGCCACGGTCAACAGGCCGGCGGTGGTCGCCCGCAGCAGGACCAGCAAATCGTAAAACGTGACCGAGCGACTCCAACCCCGACACGCCCTCATGCCCACGAACCAGAGGAGTTTTGCCAGCACCACCCATCCGACGGTTGCTTGGAAGCGGGCCAGTTCGTTTTCGCCCAATTGGCCCTCGAATCGGAGCCAATAGCTCAAGAAATAGATGCCGACAAAACACGGCAGAAGCGACACCTCGGTAAGCAGGTGGAGGTGCTGGCGCCAATAGACGCTCTTCGGACGGTTACAGTCCTTGTTCATGGTTTGCCCCGTTTGTTCTCAGGCCACGCGTCTCGGGACGAGGAGGGCCTGCGAATCCTCGTCGTCGCCTCGGTCTTGCCCTGTTTCGTCCGGATAGGGCAGGCACTCTTCCCCGGTCATGCTTTCCGGCGATTCTTCATTGCCGTATTCCTCGTGATATTCGTAGCCGGAACCATAACCGTAACCGTAACTGTGATAGCCGTAGTAGTTTTGGTCGTTTTCGTCGCCGGTTCGGTTGGCTATCAATCCCAGCAACGGAATCTTCATCAGATTGAGCCGTTCGACGACGCGGGTGACCAAGCGGCGACGGTTCTTCGCCGGCTGCACGACCAGTACCACTCCATCGACCAACCGGCCGATAATCGCCGTGTCGGTGGTTGCCAAGGTGGGCGGGCTGTCGATCAGGATTTTGTCGTAGACGGTCTCCGCCCAGGCCAGCAACTGCGAGAACCGCGGGCTGCCGAGCAGTTCCGCCGGATCGGTCGGCCGCGGGCCGGAGGGCAGGATGTCGAGACCATCGATGCCGGAACTGCGGACGTGGAGTTTTGCCATTTGCCCAATGTCGTGTTCCGAGCGGAGGATTTCGCTCAGGCCGTGCGGTCCGCGCATGTCCATCAGATTCGTCAAACCGGGCCGCCGCAGGTCGGCGTCGATCAACAACGTTCGCTTGTCGGCTTGGGCGTAGCAGACGGCCAGGTTGGCCAAGACGGTTGTCTTTCCGTCGCCCGGCTCGGCGCTGGTGACGACGATTTGCCGGACGTCGGTGTGGGTCAAGCTGAGCGCGGTCCGTAGCGTGCGGAAGGGTTCGCTGGCCGCCGAGGTGGGAGCGGCGTGCACGACCAGCGCCCGCGGCCCGACGCTTTCCGGCGCCTCCAACCGATGGACCATCGTCAACAGCGGCAGCCCCAGCCGGCTTTGCATCTCCTCGATCGAACGGAAACGGTCGTCCAAGGAGTCCAGCAGCGTCACCAGTCCCAAGGAGACGCCGAGGCCGCCCAAGACCGTCAGCACGGCAACCATGCCGAGCCGCGGCGAGACCGGCCTGTTCGTCGCTTTTGGTTCCTCGATCACCGCCACGCGCACGTCCTGTCCGTTCTGCTTAAGATCGAGCGAGGCAATCTGGTTCAGCAGCACGTCGTTCATGTCGCTTAGCCGCTTCACGTCGCGTTCGAGTATCTCGATCTGCGCCAGTTGGCCGCTGAGGTTGATGGCCTCGGCGCGGGTATCCTCGAAGCGGGCATTGAGTATCTCTTCTTCCTTCCGCGATTTGTCCAGCTTCTGGCGGACCATCCGCACGATCCACGGCCCCAACCGGCTCTGGCCGAGTTCGGCGACGCGCTGGTTGATGCGCTCCTGCGTGGAGGCGAGATACTGCTCGGTCATGCGGACCCTCTCGACCAGCGCAACGACCTCGGGGTGTTTTGGCCCGAGATTCTGTTGGATCGTCAGCAGCTCGGAGCGGTCGGCCAGCAGGTTCTGCTCCATGCTGGCTTGGGCGTATGAGTCCCGGCTTCCCAGACCAAGGCTGCTGAGCAACATCTCGCGGCCGACGGCGTCGCCGACGGACATCAGGTATTGCCCGAGGTCCTCGCCGTTTTGGACCGCCGTCTGGATCGTTGCCAGCAGAGCCTCTTGTTCCACCCGCTTCTTCTGCACGGCGATCAAGGCGTCGTTGAAAAAGACCGCCCGTTGCACCATCGGGTGCAGCGTCTTGCCGTCGGAGCGGAAGCCCATGTCGGCGAAATGGCGTCGGGCATCCAGCAACTCCTGCTGCTTGCGGCCGAGCTTCGCGGCCAATTCCTCCCGTTCCTGGGTCAACATCCGGCTCAGTTCGCTGGCCGTCCCCCGGTGCATGCGCTCCATGAAGTCGAGGTACGACTGGACGACGGCGCGGACCACGTTGGCCGCCACCCGCGGATCCTTGGAGCGATAACTCACCTCCAAAATGCTTGTGGATCGGATCGCCCTGGCGTTAATCTCCTTTTGCAAATAGGTGGTCCAATATTCCCGGGGCAGATTGGCCAGGTCGATCAGGTCGGCGGGGGACAGACTCTTCAGGGCGCCCTCGATCACCACGGCGCTGCGGATCATGTTCTCGAAGGTGGGCATCGCGTTCTGCCGCAACGATTCCTCGTTGGTGATTGACGTGTCGAGCCGGTCGGGCCGGGTCTGCGTGATCAGCAGGGCGGCTTTCGACGAGTAGAGGCGCGTGGCGGTGGCGTAATATAGCCCGCCCAACAGCACCGCCGCCGCCATCACGGCCACGACCAGGTTCTTGCGGTAGCGAACCGCCAATACCAGCCGCAACATGGAATGCACGAACTGGACATTGGGGCGATCCTCGATTTCAGACTCGACGGACTGCGATACTGTTGGTTGTTCCATGCTCGAATCAAGCGTCAGAGAAGTAGAACTAGATAGATCAGCAATGATTTACTCGGGCGCGGCGTCTTCCGCGCCAGCGACCCCTCACGATTAGGAGGGGGCGGAGAATACCGAAGGATGGCCGCCGCCGTCAATGGCAGAAGGGGCGCCGAAGTAGCCCGCCGTTAAAGCGGGCAGGACGGGAAGAATAGGAATAGCGGCTTGATGGGACACCGTCGCCGAACCCTTGGCTACATCGAAACCGTGTGATGGGACTGGATGAAGCGGATCGGCCGCGGCTTGGGCTGGTTGGGAAGATTGGCCATTCCGGTTTGCGGCAGGACCACGCCGAAAACCAACAGCCGGCTGTCCTGCGAAGGAGCCAGGGAGTTTTGGTCGATGGGCACCAAGAGCAAGTCCGAGACACCCGACACATGGATGATGATACCGGAGATTTTCCCCGAGTCGTCTGTTGCGGTACCCATTACCGTGCCCACGAATACGGCGCCGTGTCCCGGCGTGATCTTCTCTTTGGCGTGCCGATTGATCGCGCCGACGTGTTCATCGGACCAGGGGACTTGCTTCATCCGTGCAAAAAGTTGATCTACGAGGTCGGACAGTTCAAAGGGGATGTCATTATTGTTGGGATCCTTGCAGGCGGTCATCATCAGGGCCAGGTCCGCCATGACGGCATAGTCTTCCTGGTTGGCGGGTTGCCAGCCGAAGGCCGCGGCGGCATCGAACAACTGTTGCAGTTTTTCCTTCGATACGACGATTTCCCGCGGCTTGTCCGGCATGGGACTAGAGTTGGGCCGTTGAGGCGGCTTAAGCTCCGAGGGCTGCTCGAGGGGCGTCACTTCTCCGGAAGACCGGTCCGCCAGCGCCTTGAGATATTTGACGTGGCTGGCGAAGCCGAATCGTGCGTCAAGGTTTGCAAACGTGTTGACGCCGATCACGCGGCAGTTCTCGTCCAACAGGGGTCCGCCGCTGTTGCCCTGCGAAACCGTGGCGTCGGTCTGAATCCACAATTGATCGGCCGGCGCGTTGAGTTTGGAAAGGACGTTGCTGCTGTCCGGTTGTTGGGCCGCGAACTCCGCGGTGGTCAATACGCGGCTCACAATGCCCTCGACAAGCGAGAACTCGTTGTTCAGCGGGTGGCCGTAGGCGTAAACCCGCGTGCCGACCTTGGGCAGGTCCCGATAGCCGATGTCGAGGAGCAGCGAATCCGACGGCAGTTCCTTGAGCTTCACAATGGCCAAATCCCGCTCGGGCGCCAGGGCGATTATCCCTTCGATTTCGATTTTCCGGCCGCTGTTCAATTTTACCCGAGCGGCCGTCGAGGCCATCGAGGCGACGTGGTGGTTCGTGGCGACCCAGCCGCGCGAGTCGATCAGAAAACCGGCGCCCGTTATCATGCTGCCGTTGGGAAGAGGCATCTCGAACTTGACGATGGCGTGGGCGACCTCCTCGAATGTTTTTGCGATCTTCGGCCGCGAGCGGTCGGGAAGCATGTCGACGGAGTCCGTGACGGGAACCAAACTCGGCGTCGGCGACGGGCGATTAGACGTCCAAGCGGCGGCCGAGGGGCTCGACTCCTCGGACGCGGCGTTTCCGGCGGCCGGTCTGGGGACCGAGGCAATCGTGGTTGGGGCGGGAACTGTCGAGTCGTGGGAATCGTTTTTCACGAATCCAACCAGCAACAGAATCACAACCGCCACGCCGCCGCTGCCCGCCACCCAAACCCAGGGGGGCGGCGCCGACCGTTTCTTGCCGCGCGGTGCGGGCCGAACGGGCGAAAGCGGAGCGCGGATATTCGTAGGCAACGGCGCTGGAGTCGGAGTTGGCTTCGGGGCCGGAGCCGGCGACTTGGCCGCCGGCCGTTGAGGCTTAATCACTTGCGCGATCTTCGGAACTTGCACCACCCCGCCGCACTTAGGGCACTTACCCTTCTTGCCGGCGTATTGGTCGGCGACTTTCATCGTCGACCCACACCCAGCGCAGCGGAGGGAAATCGCCATTGGTCCAACCCTTGCGAAACGCACTCGAAGAATAGAAACCGCCCCCTATCAATAGTGTACCCATTGATGTAAAAAGTTGCCAGCGGAATCGAGCGAGCGGCCCACCAAAGCGGGTGGGGATTGCGGCGTCAGCGACTGGAGTATCGGCTGCGGAATGGGCGTTTTTCGACCGTAATAAAAATGGGGTCCGTGCTGAAAACCGAGGTTTCCCGGACGGCGGCAACGGGTGGTAATGCCCCGATAAACTTTTGGGAGGAATCGGAAAATGACGGGAAAAGAACGCATCAACGCCGCCATTCGACGCGGGCCGCTCGATCGTATCCCGGTAATGTGCCAACTGGCCATCGGCCATTACCTGCTGAACACCGATATTCCACCCGCCGATCTGTGGTTTACCAGCGAGGGGTTTTCGCGGGCGTTGGTAGAGTTGGCCCGCCGTTACGGTTTCGACGGCGTGTTGATAAATCTTTTAGGTCGAGACCCGCTGTGGATGCGCGATGTCGCGCGGATCGAGACGGCCGCCGGCGGCGGACAAACCGTGTTCTTCGCGGGCGGCGAACGCGCCCAGTGCCCCCCCGACGACAACGTGCAACACGTTCCTTCGAGCGATCGGCGCCGGCCCACGATCGACCGGGTCGATCCCGAGCGGTTCTATTATGACGACCCATACGATTTAGGCGGGTTGAAGTATCCGTTTTATTTCGGGCTCGAACCCTACGACGCCGACCCGGACAACTATTGGCCCGACTACGTCTTCCGCACGATCGATCTGGTCAAGGCGGAGGCGGGCGAAGAACTCTCCATCCACGGCGAAGTCTTTTCGCCTTTCACGCAGCTCATGGAACTGTTCGGCTACCAGGAATCGTTGATGAATCTGATCGACGAACCGGAGCGTTGCGAGGCGATTTTGGCGGCTTACGCGCGGGGCGCGGCGGACCTCGGGGTCCGGCAAGCGCGGCGCGGCGTGGACGCCGTGTTGATCTCCTCGGCCTTCGCCGGCGGGGGATTCATTTCGCCCCGACAGTACGAACGGTTCGTCCTGCCTTACGAGGCCGAAGTCGTCGGCCGCGTACACGAGGCCGGCGTGCCGGTCTACACCCACACCTGCGGCGATATCGGCGACCGCTTGGAACTAATGGCCGACACCGGCATCGACGGCATCGACACGTTGGATCCGCCCCCGTTGGGCAGCGTCGATCTGGACGACGCCAAGCGGCGCGTCGGCCGGAGGGTGTTTTTCAAGGGAAACATCGACCCGGTGAACACGTTGTTGAAAAAAACGCGCGAGCAAGTCCGCGCCGACGCCCTTTGGCGGTTGGAGGTCGGAAGCCGCGGCGGCGGATTCATTCTCAGCAGTGCGTGCTCCGTCTCTCCCCGCGTTCCGCCCGAAAACCTCACCGTGCTGGTGGAAGCGAGCAAGGAGTTCGGAAGCGTCAACGGGTAGAGCGGCGGGGTGGCGCCGGCGTCTCGCCGGTGCTTCGTTCGGGCACCGGCAAAATGCCAGTGCCACCCGAACGAAGCAACTCTACATTGGTGGACCACAAGGGCGTTCTCGGTCGCCGTGTGGCCAAACGGCCCGCGAATCATCGACACCGGGCGAAACACTCGTGCACGCGGCGCTCGACCTCCGCCGACAATTCCCGCTCGTCGAGAACGGCGATCTCGGCCGGAAGGATCGGCTCGCCGTAGTGGACGCGGATTCTACCCCAACCGGGAAACGTCTGCCGGCGCGGCCAGGCCCGATACGCCCCGTCGATCGCCGCCGGCAATATCGCCGTGCCCGAGCGGACCGCCAACGCGGTGAAGCCGGGCATGAACCGCCCGATCCGGCCGTCGTAAGAGCGGGTCCCCTCGGGGAAGATCATCAACATCTCGCCCCGCTTCAGCCGGCGAAGCGATTCCTTTATCCCGCTGATTCCAATCCCTCCCCGATCGAGCGGGATCACGTCCAGCGATTTGATCAGCCAACGGAACGGGGCAAACCGGAAGAGCGACCGGCGGGCAAGATAGTTCATTCGCCGCGGGCAACCTATGCCGACAAACGGCGGATCGAGATGACTCTGGTGGTTGGAAACCAGCAACACGCCGCCGGTCGCGGGGACGTTCTCCCGGCCGGTAACGCGAATCCGATACACAAGCACCGCCGTCAGTTGCAGCAGATAGCGGAGAAATACGTACCACAAGCGGCTGTGAAGGGAACGTTGGGCCATGGACAAGAGAACAGGGATTGGGGATTGGGGATTGGGGCTTAGAACGACGCCTTATGCTTTCTCGCTAATACTACCAACCGATCGACCACTTCCTCCAGTGTCATCCCGTCCGTGCGAACCTCGACGGCGTCGGCGGCCGGCCGCAGCGGACCGACCGGCCGCGAGGCATCCTCCCGGTCGCGGCACTCTTGGGCGGCCAGCACCTCCTCGAACGTTACCGGCTCCCCTTGCGATTGCAGGTCGCCTAAGCGGCGGCGGGCACGCTCCTCCGCGCCGGCGGTAAGAAATATCTTGCACTCGGCCTCCGGAAAGGCCGCCGTCCCCTGATCGCGCCCCTCGACGACGACGTCGTCCCCGCCGGCCAGCCGGCGTTGCAGTTCGACCAGGCGCTCGCGCACTTGCGGATTGTCGGCGGCGTAGCGCGTCACCGCCGTCACTTCCGTACTCCGCACCGCCTCGCTCACGTCCTCGCCGTCGACCGTGATTCGATCGCCGTCAACGACAATCTCCAGCTTGCGGGCCAATCGGGCCAAGTCCTCGGGCACGTCCCAATCGTATCCACGCCGCAGCGCGGCCAAGGCCACCGCTCGATACATCGAACCGGTGTCGAGGAAGCGGAAGTTCAGCCGCCGGGCCAATGCCCGGGCGACCGTGCTCTTCCCAGCGCCGGCGGGTCCGTCGATGGTGATTATCATCTCAAGTACATCGCTACAAACCCCTCTGGAGCCAACACCGTTAACAGTGAGGTTTGGTAGTGAGCCTTATTCCTGGTCACTATGGCGTCGATCCGGGATTCGATAGCCGCGGCATTCTGAACAGCGTCCTCAAAGTCAAAAAACCCCGAATCCAGTGCCTTCACGAGAACACTTTTGTCAACTTGGCAGACATCAACCGAACTCAACAGGTCCGTGAGAAATGCGAGAGAGTGTTCTCGTCCCTTGAACTTGCGAAGTATGTAGTAGACGTCCGTTGCCATCGAGGCCGTGATGAAAAGGTGCATCTGATCAAAGTCGGATGCAGCAATGATTCGAGCCGCCGGGGCGTAGTATGGTTGCCTTTCCAGAGCAATATCAAGAATGACATTTGTGTCAAGCAGAACCCTCATTGGTGCTTTTTCTCCAATTCCGCGATTTTCTGCTCCTTCCATCCCTCGATGTTTTCTCCCTTTAGCACCCCCGACCACTTCTCCACGAATCGTTTGCCTGCGTCTTTGTCGCGAGCAGGAGCCGACTCGCCAGGGTCCGGAAAAACAACGATGACTTCCATCCGACCTTCCGGACCTGAACCGCCGGGAAATATCAAGTGCCCATTTTCATACGTGGCTTTAACGGGTCGCATAACAACGTCTCCGCACAAGTGGCATGGAACCTCTCGAATCCATCTATCGTATTATACCCCTCTCCGGGGCTGCAACAAGGCCGGCATGAGACTATTGCTGAAGGCGACTGCGTTGTGAAAGGCGGCGATTGGATTGGTCAGAGAACGAATAAGAACGTTCTCTCCTCCATTGCTCACGGATCATTTGGTGGTATACTTTGTTGACATGGTTCCACTACATCAGATTGAAACGGTTGCTGCTCGACTGGCTGAAGCCGCCGGGGCGGAGCGGGTGATTCTCTTCGGGTCTTACGCTCGGGGCCAGGCCCACGACGACAGCGATGTCGATCTGATGTTTGTCGCCCCCAGCGACTTGCCCCGTTTCAAGCGCAGCCGCGCCCTGTACTGTTTGCTCCGCCCGTACCCCTTTCCCATGGACTTGGTCGTCTACACGCCGGAGGAAGTGGAGCGGAGTAAAAAGTCGCCGCTTTCGTTCGTATCGACCGTGTTGCGGGAAGGAAAGACGCTTTATGTCCGAGGAACAAAACCTCGCCCGGCAGTGGGTGGCAAAAGCAACCAATGATCTGCTCGGCGCGGACAACAACTTGAAGGCGGACAATGTACCCCGCGACGTGGTCTGTTTCCACTGCCAGCAGGCCGTGGAGAAGCTGTTGAAAGCATACGTGGTTGCCGCTGGATGTTCCTTCCCGCGCACGCACGACTTGCTGTTGTTGCTGGAGGAAGTGTTGCGGATCAGCCCTTCCGCGGAGGTGTTGCGGGATCAACTCGCTCTGCTCATGCCTTACGCGGTCGAGATACGCTATCCCGACGAATGGTTTGAACCATCGGCCGAAGATGCAGCCGAGGCACGAAACGCCGCGGAAGCCGTTCGAGATTGGATGCGAAAAGCATTGCCCTCATTGTTTGAATAACCCTCGTCTCGTATTCCGCAAGAATGTATTTACCTCTCCCGCGTGGGTAACGTTAAGCATGTGCCCGCCGCCGGGGATTAGTTCGTCGGCGCCAAGGCAGGGAGGTTGTCCCCTGCGTAGTTGAAATAGAAAATGGCGGTTCCTCAGGTCCGGGCGGTGTAGCTCGGACCACTTTCGACCAAAAAAGGAGAAACCGCCATGAGAAAAGGGTACACGAAGCGGCAGAATTGTGGCAAGGGGGC
>JAHIKV010000189.1 GCA_018897395.1 Planctomycetota bacterium
AACCATCAACGGCGGGGAGGACATGAGTGAGTTTCCCGAGTTCGATTGGTAAACCGCTCAAACTGAAAACGTTGCAACGGTTTTCTCTAGCCCAGGCATTTATGCCTGGGACCTGTGGGCGAAGCGCAACCCCTTTCTGATAAGCCCCTTTAGGGGCGAGACCCGGCGTTGCCGGGAGCCCCGCAAAGCGGGGCTGACAGAACGACGGTTCTTGTGAGACTTGACGCCCCAGGCGTAAACGCCTGGGCTAGGGAAACATGGTGTCCCAGCGATAAAAACGCGTTCGGCCGTTTACAGTTTGAATAAACCGCACAATATCGCGGCACGGATACGCTTTCATGGCCGTCGTGCCGACGGCCGCTAAACTGAAAACTGATTACTGATAACTGACAACAAAAACCACCGCTCCGGTCACAAGTGACCGGGCTAAACAACCGATGCTTCACCTGAAAACGCGCATACTTGCTTCACAAGAAAAAGCGGCCGCCGCCGGCTCGGGGGGGGTAAGCCAGCGGCGGCACAGGGAGGGCGTTTGCCCTGATCCATGTTGTTGGGGCGAAAGTGCAACCGTCGCCTCAACGGTTGATTCAACTGGTTGATCCGCTACGGCGTCTGGATGCCGAGCTTCTCCTCTTCCTCTTCTTGGATGATGATCCGCGGCGTGACCATCATCATCAGGCTTTGGGTTTCCCGCCCAATGCCCACGTTCTTGAACAGCCGGTTGATGTAGGGGAGTTTGTTTAGCATCGGCGTACCGAACTCGTTGCGGCCCTCGCTGAGGCGCTTGATGCCGCCGAGCAACACCGTGCCGCCGTCGGGTACGCTGACCGTTGTGGCCACCGTCACGATCGAGAAGGTCGGCAACTGGACCGTGGTGCCGGTGTTGGTCGTCGTTTTCGAGTCATCCTTCGAGTTCCACAGCTTGGCCGGATCGGTGGCCGCCGACTGAAGTCCCGATCGAGTGGTGTCGGTGGTGGTGGTTTGCGTGCCGGTGAATTGAAAGGTGTTCACCTCGCCGATCGTGCTGAAGAAGGGCACGACGGTCAAGCGGACGAACCGCCGGTCGGCGGAGACCACTGCCTGGACGGTCATGAAAGTTCCTTCGGAGAGGACGACGATGACCGGCTGTTGTGCGGCGGCGAAGTCGCCCACCACCGGGATCACGCTGATAACGAAGGGGCTTTGCGATTGGTCGGCGACCATCGCCTGTTGGCCGTTGAAGAGCGTAACCTTTGGCGCTTGCAGCACGTTGCTGCGGCGGTCGCCCTGGGCGGCGCTGATGAAGAAATAGGCCTCCAGGTCGCTGAGGATGGCGAATCCCAATTGGGCGCCGGCGGTGGCGTCGAACCCGCCGAACTGCGGCACGGCAAGCGTGTAGCTTCCCTGGGTGAAGGGGATGTCCAGGTCGGCGTTGAACATGCCAGGCGCGCTCATGCCGACGGTGACCGTCCGGCTGCTGTCCCGGTCGGTTACATCGCGTGGCACACCCTGGCCGACGGTGAAGTCGGGGGGATTGCTGACGTAGCCCGCCGAGTTGCGGGCGCCGAATTGCACTCCCTTGCCGTCGATGTTGTCGTTCAGATCGAAGTCGAAATCCACGCCGATCCGCTCGAAGAAGTTGTCGTTGAGCGTGATGAAACGGACCTCGATGGTAACTTGCAGGTCTTGCAGCCGCCGCAACTGCTCGAGCAGGTCGGCCAACTCCTCATGCACGTCTTGGGTTTGACTGACGACGATGCTGAGGTTTGTCTCGAAGGGTGCGATCGTACCCGGCCCGCCGACTTCGTCCCACGTGGTGGGCCTTACCGTGGAGGTGATCAAGTCGATGAGGCTGTCGAAGTCGGCCTGCGCCCCGCCGCCGAGGCCGCCCGGTCCGGGACCGACCGGCGAGCCTTGCGACGCGGCGGGTAGTCCCGATCGAGAGCCGGAGCCGATCTGCGCCAGCAAGTTGGGGTCGATCGCGGCGCCGTTCCGCCCGCCGTCGCGGCTGGCCACCACTGCCAGCGGCGTGGCGGTGGCCGAACCGAAGGGGACCGACCCGCCGAACCCCACGTTGCTCATGGCGCCGTCGTAGGCGGCCCCCAGACCCATCCTGGTGGGCACGAAGTTCGGGATCGGAATCACCAGGTCGGCTACGTTGTAGGTTCGGGTATATACTTCTCCGTCGCGCATCTGTTCGCTGGTGATCTTCAATACCTCGTCCTTGATCACGTAGCTCAGGTGCAACGGCTGGAGGATCAGGTTCAAAGCGCTCTTGAGCATGATCTCCTTGCGCAACTCGATGGTGACCGGCGTGTCCGTGGTCACGCCCTCCTCGGCCAAGCCCTGGGGATCGAGATGAACGTTCACCTCGGCCAGCTTGGCCAGATAGTCGAGCACCGTGCTCAACGGGGCGCCGGTGAATTGCAGCGAGACGGGCGCGCGGAGCTTCTTCTCGATCTCGATCTCCCGCTCCGTACGCGGCCGGCCGCGGTCGCCGGCGAACTTTTTCCGTCTGCCGATCATGTCCTTCCAATCCTTGATGTCGGGAAAGACCATCGGGTTCTTGCCCGAAAACGGGATGCTCGCAATGTCCACCTGTTCGAGCGTATCGACGAAGCCTTCCTCTTTCTGGCTCTGGATGGACTTTGCCCGCATCAAGTTGTTGACCAGCTTGGCGTTCAGGAGGACTTGCACGACGACCGGGTTTTCCGGGTCCAACTCGGCGGCGCGTTTGGCCACCACTTGGGCCTCGTCGAAGCGTTGCTCGTCCATGAGCCGGTTGAACTGGTCGATCAACATGGCGAGTTTTTCCTGCACTTCGACTTTCACCCGCTGTCCGCGCTCGACTTCCTGGCGGACGCGCTTGTTCTTTTCGGCTAGATCGAGTTGCGGCCGGTTCTTTTCGATCACTTGTTTGGTCTCCGCGACTGCGCGGTCCACGCGGCGAAGCAGTTGATCGCGGGCCGTGCCGTCCAGACCGGCCGATTCGACTTTCTTTCGCGCCTCTTCCAACAACAGCAGCGCGCCGTTGGGATCGGAGTTCTGCATGGCGCGGGCGTTCGATTCGCGGTGGGCCAAGTCGGCGGCTACCCGCCGGTAGAGCAACTGTTGCCGCATCGCGGCCTCATCCACCATCGTCAGGGCCTGGTTGGCCCGCGGCGCTCCGGCGCGCGAGGGCGCCGAGAGGAGTTGCAAGTGGTCCTGCAACCGCTGCGCGGTCACCGGGTCCAGGTCGTTCGGATATTGGGCGGCCTGGCGGAAGAATTCGTATGCCCGAGTGGCGTCGTGGTTCTTCAGGGCATTTTCGCCTTGTTGGAACAGCGCCATTCCCGGCGTTTGGGGCACGGCGGCGGCGCCGGGCGTCGGCGGCGCGGGCGGCCGCGCCGGACTTGGTTCGTATTGGCCGGGGTTCTGCGCCCAACGCCGGTCGGAAGGATACGTCGGTTGCTGGTCGGCCGCCGGAACGTTCCGCGTCGGGTCGTTGTTTGTATCGTACAGTGCGTGCGTGGCGTTGCGGTCCGGCCCTTCGGCGCCGGCGGCCGGCACGACGCACTCTCCGCCGGCGGGCACGACTCGCGAGTCCCCGCGCTGCCGCAGTAGTGCGAGGTCCAGCAGCACCAATCCAGGCCGGTCCTCGTCCGGCGCGAAGGCGCTGTCGGGCAACCGCAGCGCGTCCGCCCGGCGGGCCAACGATTCCGCCCGGTCCAGGTCTCCGGCGGCGATCGCCTCGCGGGCCTGGCGGACCAACTCGACGGCTTGCCGCCGGGTCGCCACGTTCGCGGGCGGCGCCGACGCGCTGGCAAACCCCGGCTCGGACGCCGCCGCCGCGATTGGCCGGCCGGCGACTTGCTTGCGCGCAGCGGCGATCCGTCCGAGCAGGTCTTGCGGCTTCTGCTCGAACGGGCTGTATGTGATTCTCATACCTGCCGCGCGGTCGGCCAGTCGCGAGGCCTCGTCATACTCGCTCCAACGCGCCAAGGCGTCGGCTTGTTCCATCAAGTTTCGGGCATAAGCGCGGGCGTAGGCTTCGGTGCTCTTGTCGAGGCCGGAAAGTTCACTATATTTTCGGATGGCGGTTTCGACCTTTTCCGGGGTGTCGTCCAACGGTCGATAATTGACTTGCATCGCTCGCGCCTGCCGGACGAACTCGGCGGCGCGGCGGACGTCGCCTACCGCCAACGCCAATCGCGCCTCGCGCAGCGGGTTGCCGTTGGCCGTCCGATCGGCTCCGGGCGCTCGGGCGTCGTTTTCTCCCGGCTGCGTTATCGGGTAAGGCCGGCCCGGCGGCGGTTGCATGGGCGAAGAACCTTCGGCCGACGGCGAGCGGACCTGCGTGGACTCGACCGTCGGCAGCGGCGTGACTTTTCCCGCGCCGGCGGCCGGCGTGGACTTTTCGACCGCGTGTCCGGTGAAGGGGTCGCTGCTCGGGGCCTGCTTCTTCTTGTTCAATCCAAACGGCGAGAATAGCTTGCTGGGCTTGATCGGCAAGGCGCCCGCGGAGTTGCGTGTCCGCTCCAGGTCGCGCCGCGCTTTTTGGGGCGTGTCGCCCATGTAAAATCTGCCGTACCGCACGTCGAGGGCCTCGGCCTTGGAGATCAAAGCGTCGGCCGCCGAGAGGTCGTTTTCGGCCATTGCCTGCCGTGCGCGGTGGAGCAGATCGGCGGCTTGCCGGTTTTTGTCCTTGGAATCATTTTCGGCCGATGCCGACTGCTCCAAGGCCGCCGCTCCAAGCCGGGCCGCCAGCGTACAGTCTGGAACGCCGGCCGCCGCCGTTACGGCCCAAAAAACCATTGTGAACGCGGTACAGCCGACGGGTGCGTTTGGTGTCGTTTTCAACAGAACTCTCCTTGTGAGACTCATTCGCTTCGTGCCGGCGTTATTCCGCCCGCCAGACATCGAATAGAGGTCGAGTTCGAGATCAAATCCTGAAACTCCGGTGGATAAGAGCGGGTTAAATACTCAGGCTGACCACGCGGGTCAAGGGCAGTTGCATGAGATTTCCCCGACTGGGAGACAATCCGCTTCGCGGTTCGAGTGGAATCGGGTTGCCTATTCTCCCAATAATGCCTGCCCAATCGAAATCTACCCGGCAGATGGGTAGATGACGCCACCGCACAACACTTCAAGGGGGTTATGTGGCGGCAATCGAGTGCATGGACTCTTGGTGCAATACCGTTGAATTAGCGGAAACGAACACACTGCCCAGGACGCTCCCGCGCGGAGAGCTTGTGAACGAGTGGGAAGCGGAGCGAAAGGCGTGATTTTCGGCCAATCACACGATGACGGGCCGCTATCGCCGTCCCGGCTTTTCCCTGGTCGGACCCGGCATGAACAGTTTGTCGAGCGCGCCTTTTGGATGCGGCATGTTGGGGACCGGACCTTCGAGAGTTCCGCCCGCGGCCGGCAACGTCGCCTCGGACGCGGCGGTGATTTTATCGCGCTCGGGTCCGTCGTCCAACTCGTTGTGGACGACTAGATTTCCTTCCGCGTCGAGCAGCAGGATTTCGCCGACGGAAGTCAGTCCGCTTCCCCTTCGGCCGGAAAGATTCTCGCCGCCGCGGAAGTCGATGGCGATTGCCCTGGAGTAGTAGTTTACGAGCCATTCCTTGCCGGCTACCGTGGGAGCGGGCATGAAACTCGGGCCGCCGAACGGCATTCCGGGATGGGGCGTGTCTTCCATGCCTTGAGGTCTGCGCCGCGGATCGCGAGTCTCGTTCCTTCGACCGGTTTCTCGACGAGTTGGCGGGGTGCGACCGGCGCCGGGCGGCATACCTTCCAAGCCCTCTAGCCCCATCGGATTCGGGGGCATCATTCTTCCCATTGCCCCGTGCATTCGATTGCCGCCTTCGACGCGTCGGAACTTCTTTTCGGGGAAATTGATCGTTTCGCCGCGTTCGACGTTGAATTCATCGTGTGCCAGGAATCCGCGGCGTTGCACCCATTTGGTCACCATCACGCGGCCGGTCGGATCGCGGTTGGCCCGGCCCGGAGTGACTGAGACCGCCAGCACGCGCGTGTCGCGGGGCACGGAGACCACCGGCGACGGATCGGACCATTTCGTTTCCAGCCATTTCTGTTCGGCCAACTTGGGGTCTGCCAAGTAAGTGGGTTTAAGGTTGCGGTTGGGGTTTTCCAGTCCGAGTCGGGCGCGGTATACGTAGCGTTTCCCCGACTCCACGTGGAAGTCGAAGAAGCGAAGCAGCAGGTGGGAGGGCGGCTTGTTTTGCTCGGCCATCCTTTCCGCGTTGGCGGGATCCCTTTCGAGCGGATTTGTTTTTTCCGTGTTAAAGGGATCATCTTCGCCGCCCTGCGCGCCGCCGGGTCTGGCAAGCCCCTCGGGATTCATTCTACCGGCCCTGCCTCTGGGCATACCCATTCTGCTGCCGAGTAGGTCTTCGCCCATGGCCCCGCGTCCGCCGGGCAACCCCATGCCCATGCCCGCGGCGTCGGCGCTGCGGATCGGAATCTCCTCCGGATGGGCGACGTTTTCATCCCACTGGCTTCCAACCAACGGCCCCAAGGGAAAAACAAGTCGCTCGTGGAGATATCTTTGCTCGACGACCTCCATGCCGCCGGATTGCGCCCAATTGCTCACGGCCTCCTTCACGGCTTTGCTGGATTGAATTTTCCGCGCCTTCTTCCAATCGATATTCGCTGCCTCGCTTGGACCGGCCACTTCCACTCGCTCGATCCAGTATCCAAGATACCTCGGCACGTCAGTTTGGGGATCGAAGAATTTGGAACTTCTAAAAGCTTCGTTGAAGGCGAGCTCTTGCTTTTCGATGGGCACCAGCGCGGTAAGGACGATCCACCGCTGTCCGCGGACCTCGTTTGCCGAGCCTGTCATTGCCGGCTGCGGCCCTCTCGGGAACATGCCTCCACCGATGGGATTCGCTCCTCCCGCGGCGTTCTCCTCCGGGGTGGCTATCATCTGAAACGCGCCCACGTCCGCCTTGCCGCGAAGCTGTTGCGCCGCCAGCAACGGCGGGTCGGGGCGCAACGGTTTCTTCGGAAAGATCTCCGGATCCCAGCGAGTCACGGTAGCGTAATTCGTCTCGTTGATAGGAGTACGGCTCCCTTTCGCGCGGGCGGCGTAGTCTTGTACTTTCAGTTCCAATTCCGCCCGCGTCTTCTCAATCGTTTCCTCTCCCTGCTGGACGGCTTGGATCAACTGCTCGGGAGTCCGCGTATATCTATCCACCTTGTTAAAGGCGGAGTAGACCATCAGTAGGAAGATCAGCGCCACGACCCCCAAGCCGATTTTCTCCACGTTTTGGAGCAGTAGCTCCTGGAGGGTCTTGACGTCCAGTTTCACTTTGACTTTCATGGCTTATCCCTCCGGAGGCGCGGCGGGCGTCGGCGGCGGCAATCCGGCCGGCGCCGCGGGGTCGGCAGCCCCAGCCGGTTGAGCGGTCGAGGCCGCTCCGGTGCCAAGTTTATCCCTGTCGGGCGGATTGTAGATGTAGATGACGGCATGGATTTCGACTGGCATGTCGAACTGCCCGGTCTCTTGCGGCGGACTGCCCGCGCCTGGGGCGATTCCACCGCCCATCGGTCCGCCGCGCGGCGGTGAATAAGCGCCTCTCATGTCCATTCCGCCCATTCCATATCCCGCGCCCCCTCCGGCCATCGTTCCAGATACGGACGCTGGGCCTTGGGTCTTCAAGAGGCGGACCCGACGGACCTCGATGGGCATGTTCGAGTTGGCGCACTCGACCAGCAGCATCGGAATTTTCCGCTGGTCCATCACCAGCGACATGCGGATCGGCATCATCTTGAATTCGGCGTAGGGTTGCGTTGCGTAAGGGTACTGCGGCTGGAACGGCAGCGGCTGCCCCTTGTCGTCGATGTAGCGGAACTCGACCAGTTGGCGAATAATTTGTTCTTCGGGCGTTCCGCCGGCCGCGGCGCCGGGGCCCATTCCCATTTCGCCGCCTGGCGGAGGCATGGCGCCCGACATGGCATTGGGGTTTCCGCCGGGCATTCCGCCGGGCATTCCACCGGGCATTCCGCCGGGCATTCCACCGGGCATTCCACCGGGCATTCCACCGCCGAGGCCGCCCTGTTGGCCTTGCAGCCCCAAGACATTCTCGGTGCTTTTCCAGGCCGTCACGGCGTCCCTGCCGATTTCCAACGCCTCGATCCGCTTGACCGAGGCGTTGTTCTGATTGGTCGCACCTTCGTTGGAGTTTTTGATTACCCGAAGCAGCGCCTCGTAGACCCAAAGGTCTTCTTGGGCCAGCACGACGGCCTGCGTGGAGGGCGTTTGTTGCCACTCGAACCGCGCCAGCAGCCGGGCGTAATCGTTCTCGTTCCAATCGATCACGCCGGTCCATTCGACTTCAGCGGCGGCGCCGGGTATTCCACCCATCTCCCCGCCGGGCATCATGCCGACGCCGGGGCGCAAACCGCCGGCTACCTTGGCCGCATCTTCACCCGGCTTCTCCTCGACCGGCCGGCGGACGTTGATCCTCTGCAACAGCTTGGGGAAGTGGTCCTTAATATAGTTCTGGTAGCGCTCGCGGTATCTTCGGGCAAGTTCCTCCTGCGGGCGAAGGTTCTCGAACTGCCGTTGAAAATCCTCGCCGAGCACGTCGGTGGGGAAAGGGTTCTTTTGCTTCTGCTCACCGTAGAGGATTTCCCAAGCGTCGAAGACGATCTGCTTCAAGGACGAGTCCCGCTTGTTGATCTCGTCGATTTTGTTCTGGTTGGGATGGCCCGGTTGAATTCCGGCGACGCCGTTGAAATCGCCGTCGATTTTCGATTTAAGCGTCTGGAATTGTCCCGCCAGTCCGCTGGTCGCCAGCCACCAACAGACAAGAGCGGTCAACAGCATCGCGCCGCAGATTACCCAGAAATGGTACTTCTTGACGGCGGCGATGATCGGTTTGAGCTTGTCCATGTCGGTATCTCGGATGATCGACGTTTGGGTCTCACAAAACTAATGTCGCAATAGCCGGGGGCTAACAGCCCCCGGAATGTGCGCGAATTGCGGAACTATCCCTCCGGGGGCTGTTAGCCCCCGGCTACTGTTCATTGAGCTGGCGGAGTTCTTTCCGTGTTTCCCTTTTCTTTTGCCTCGTGACGTTCGCTGGGTGTTTTCGGTTGCCAACAGAACTGCACGTCGAAATCGAAGCGTAGCAGCGAGATGGTGTTTCCGGTGTTTGCGCCGGCAGCCGCGCCGGGCGCCGGGCGGGGCCGCGTCATACCAGGCATACCAGGCATACCAGGCATACCAGGCATACCAGGCATACCCCCCTCCATCATGTGCCCCATGCCGCCGATACCCGTATCAGGCTCGGCATTGGGATTGATAACCTCTTGCGGTTGAACCCTCAAGGGATTGACCAGCACGGGATGAGTGACGCCAAGCTCTTCCATCGACACGGTTTCCAGTCCGCCGCGGTCGCCGAGGGGGAGTTCCACCTTGCCGTGGAGGATGTTGTCTATCAAGGTGTTGCGGACGAATTGCGCTCCCTGATTGTCGCGATCGGCGTTGTGCCAGTGATGGCCGCTGAGTCGCACGATCCACCCCGGTCCTTTCGGGCCGGTCTCGCCCGATTGGCCGTCCGCCGGGTTGGCGTTCGGATTCGCCGGCTCAATGCCGCCGGGCACGGGCGGATTGCCCGCCGGCGGTTGGCCCTTCTCATTCGCTCCCGTCGGCTCCCATTTCTTCGCTTCCGCGTACCACGTCGAAACGTCCTCCATATATTGGCAGTCGAGATTGGTGACGTGCAGTTCGTTGCGTTCGGGGATGGGGATCGGTTTTTCGTCCCCTTTGGCGTCCCCTTTGGGGGGCGGCTGGTAGGGCAAACATTTATTGATCGCCCTCAGCAACTCCAGCCAGCGGAGCCGGCCCTCGACGTTTCCGACCAGGTGTTGCCCAATCTGGTCGGTGGCTTGGAACTCGGTTTTGGCCTGCTCAAACTCGCTGGAAAGCTGGCCCGATCTGGAGTTGATCTGCTGGGCCTTGCTCGTTGCCGGTTTCCACGTGTCCGGGTTGACGGTGCTAAGCGCCAGCGAATAGGCGGCGTAACTGACGCTGCAAGCGAGCATAAACATTGCCGCCGCCGCCACCGCCCAAGGCTTCTTGCGTCGGATCAACCGGTCGTTAATGATCTCCCTGGGCAGCAGGTTCGTGTGGACCCCGCTCTTTCCCAGACCTTGCAACGCCAGGCCGTAACACACGCCGAAACTGAGTAGATTTTCCTGGAACGCCGGCGCGGTGAGGACCTGGGAGCCGACAAGCCTTTGATAGGAGTCGGGCTTTTTGATCTCGTAGCCGAGGCTTTGCGAGAGGTATCGGCACAGCCCGGGGAGTTTCATGGCGTTGCCCAAGGCCACGACCCGACCGATCTTCGCCGCCCGGTCGAGATTCGAGAAATAGCCGATCGAACGCTGCAACTCGGTCAACAGATCGCTGAAGACCGGCCGCATGGCCTGAAAGACCGCCTTCGGATCGGCCGCCGCCGTGGCGTTCCGCTTCAGATGCTCGGCCTTGGCGAAGGTCAACTTCAATTCCCGAGTCAACGCCTTGGTGAAGTGGTTGCCGCCGATCGGGACGCTCCGTTGCCAAACCCGATAGCCGTTGGTGATTACCAGATCGGTGGCGTCGGTGCCCATCGATACGATCACTACCGACTCGGGCGGGTCCTCGGGATCATATTCGTCGGCCGACGGCAACTCGTCCATCTGGTCGAACAGCAAGAAATTGTACAGCACCAGCGGCGTAAGCTGAACGACGTCCACCTCGATGTCGAGCTTCAGGAACGGGTCCAAGGCGCGGAAGACGGCGTCGCGCTTCATGGCGAACAGACCGACTTCCGTCTCCAAGGCGAACCCTTCCTCGACGCTGCCTCCGCCCATCCGCTGATAGTCCCAGACCACGTCGTTCAGATCGAAGGGGATTTGCTGCTTCGCCTCGTAGCGGACGATGTCGGGGATTTTCTTGGCCTCGACCGGCGGCAACTTGATGAATCGGGCCAGACCGCTCTGGCCGGAAACCGAAACCGCCACCCGATCCCCCAGCACCGTGTTTCTCGAAAGGAACTGCTTCAACGCCTCCGAGATCAACTCGACGGGATCGGAACCCGGCTGGCTGAGTATCTTCGGGTACTCGATGTAGTCGAACGCCTCGGCGACGAGTTTCCGGGGATTGTCGTGGGCGCGGCACCGAAGCGCCTTCAACGCGCACTGACCAATGTCGATACCCCAAACGGCATCGCTCGCCATGATACGAACCCTCTTTTGATGCCGGCCCAAAATGGCGGGAAATTCCGGCAATGTCTCTGTTCCTGACAGCCCCAGGCCCGAAGCTGACCTGTCAAGATGGGATTCAACTAGGCTGCCTACTCCCCTTACACTTAATGTATCGTCTAATAAGGGCAAATGTCAACCGATTGCCATGTTTCCGCCGGGGGATTATGGTGGCTAAGGATGGCCGTAAGTGGGTGGCGGCTAGTGGTTAGCGGCCCGCGGCTACCCACCCTGCGGGTGGTGCAAGCGTTTAGCCGCCGCCTTCACTCGGCGTAGATTTTCCGTTTAGCCGCCGCGTCCATGCGGTGTTGCCTTTTGGGTGGCGTGACGGAGAGCGGATCGTTCCCGGCGTGGACGCCGGGGCTAAACGCACAAAAAATCGTTTTTTCGCGTAATTCACTACTACCCCACAACCATGAAGTTCGACCGCCTGATCGCCCTGTTTCCGTGTGAGAGCCTCGAGGATTTCGACCTCGGGCGGAAGGAAGACGACGCCGAAGAACTGCTTTCGGCGTGGTCGGCTTTGTGGCACCCCGCGCTGCTCGCCGGTCAGGACGACATCCCTTCTTGGCTCCCCCCCTCGACTCCTCCGCCGGACCCATCCGGCTGCCTGGTTGTCGTGCCCGATTGCTGCGAGCCGTCGCTGAGTACACAGTGGCCGGCCGAGGCCGAGGCGGCCGGGGCATGTCTGTTGCGGGGCATGAAACACCGAGACCGGATGCTTGCCGCCGCCCTGGAACGGCTCGGCCCCGATGCCCCGGCGGTCGATGGCGATCTGGCGGCAGACTTCCTGGCTTTAGGATATTGCCACCTCCAGGTGGAACTAATCAATCGCAAGTCGCGGTACATGAGCAACCTCGACGAGTCCTCGTTTCGGGTCTCGGCGCTGGCGGCGGCCCGCGCGGCGGTCGATGGCGATTCGGCCGACGCGCGAGATCAGATCCAGGCGGCATTCGACCGGTTGCACGAAGCCCGCGAGTATTTCCATCCCCTCGAAATCCGGCTGCTCGACCTGACGTTGCTCGCCCCAACCACGCTCGGCGCTGCGTTGTTGGACAGGTTGCCAACCTGCCCCACAAACTTGCTGGTCTCCGGCGAGGTGATCGATCGGATGGCCCAAGACGAGCCGAGAACCCTCGAAGCGTTGCAAAAGGCGTTGGAAGACGGCACGGTCGAATTGATCGGCGGCGAGTACGGCGAAGTCCCGCTGCCGCTGCTCGGTCCCGAGGCCGTCAACCTGAATCTTGCCCGCGGACTGGCGGCGTATGAAGAACATTTGGGTCATCGGCCCGTCGTTTTCGGCCGACGCCGCTTCGGGCTGACCCCCGTCTTGCCGCGGATACTTCATCGCCGCGGATTCACCGCCGCCTTCCACTGCACGCTCGACGACGGCCGCTTTCCCGTCGCCAATCAAAGCCGGATTAAGTGGGAAGGCTTCGATTCGACGACCATCGATTCACTCGCTTGCGTTCCGCTCGACGCCGGTCGGGCAAGCTCGTTTCTCCAGTTGGCCGACAAACTGGGCGACGCAATGGACCTAGACCAAACGCCAACAGTGGTCTTTGCCCATTGGCCGGGCGGATCGAGCCGCTGGTACGACGATCTGCGACGCATCGCCGCCTACAGTTCGGTCCTGGGCAAGTTCTCGACCATCTCCGCTTACTTCGAGCAGACAAGTTTCGCCGGCCAACAGGCGCGCAACAATCCGGACGATTATCGCGCGCCGTATCTCGTACAAGAGGCGGCCGCCGGACGCCGCGATCCGATCTCCCGCTGGGTACGCTACTTCGCCCGGCGGGCAAAACTCGACGCTTATCAAACCTTGCGCACGATGGAGACCTGTGTAGCGGGCGGGCGGAAGCAGAAGGGCGAAGAGGGAGGAGAGAAGAGAGAGAACGAGCAACTCGCCCTCGCTATCGAGGACACGCGAGACGGCGACGAAAGCGACGGCCCGCCCTTGGACGATCGACTCGACAAATTGCTCGACGAGTCGCTTGCCGGTTTCACCCGCTCGATCGCCGGTGATTCGGATTCGACCCAGCGCGGCATTTTGGCGGTAAATCCATGCAGCTTCCGCCAACGTCTGCGGAACGTTGAAGTGCCGGCGATGGGATTCGCGTGGATCGGCGGCGGCGACTCATCGGCGGCGCCGCCCGTTGCGAAGGAGAAGAAACGCCGGCTGCTGCCCCGCAAGAAAGAACCGCCGTTGGCCGAGCCGAACGTGTTGCGGAACGAGTTTTTCGAGATTCGGTTCGATCCGCAAACGGGGGCAATTCGCTCGATTTCCGACTATCGCAGCCGCGATCCCCGGCTGGCCCAGCAGATTGCCCTGCGGTTGCCACGCGGCGGCCGGCCGGGCGACGAAACGAACTACTCGATCATGGCGGCCGACCGAATATCGGTGACATCCGCCGGGCCCGTGCTGGGCGAGATCGTCTGCCGCGGCAGGCTGATGGATCGGGACGGCCGGCGACTGGCCGGGTTCAAGCAAACTACCCGCGCCTGGCGCGGCAGCCGGGTGATCGAACTCCTGATCGAATTGGACGTCGACCGGCTTCCCGGCCCAAACCCGTGGGACTCGTACTACGCCGTCCGCTTCGCCTGGAAGGACGAAACTCTTTGCCTCTATCGCAGCGCGAACATGGCGAACGTTCCGACGGAGCTGACGCGGATCGAATCGCCGCAATTTCTCGACCTCCGCCGCGACCGGCTACGGACGACTTTGCTCTGCGGCGGGCTGCCCTACCACCGCCGTTTCGGCCTGCGGAAGCTCGATACGCTGCTGATCGTCCAGGGCGAGACGGCCCGCTCGTTTCGGCTGGGTATCGGCATCGACGTGCCGCATCCGACGGCCGCGGCGACGGGTTTCCTATCGCCGCCGCTGGAGTTGCCCGACCAACCGCCGCCGCCTTCGCCCACCGGCTGGCTGTTCCATCTCGATTGCCGCAACGTCCTGGCAACCCACTGGGAACCGCTTACTTTGCACGAATTACTTGAGAACGACGAAAATAGCCGGGGGCTAACAGCCCCCGGTGGTTTCCGCGTCCGGCTGTTGGAGACCGACGGCTGCGGCGTCCGGCTGGGGTTGCGTTGTCTTCGCTCGGTGTCCTCGGCTCGGATATTGAACGTCGGCGACGCGCCGCCGGACGAGTTGTCCGTCGAAGGCGACCGCATCGAGGTCCCCATCGGCCCGCACCAATGGATTGAAGTGGAGGCGCGGTTTTTGTGGGACAGGTTGCCAACCTGTCCTACATGCCGATGACGTCGAGCGTCTGCCGCCGGCCCGTCGCCAAGGCTGGGGCAAGAAGCCAAGGCAACCGAGGCCGGGGCAGACGCCGTAGTCTCGCGCCGGCTACCTACATTCGGCGTCTATGGGCAGGTCGCCGGGGAACGTGTAGCCGTCCGGCAATTGCCGCTCGATTTCGATGAGTCGGGCGTCAACGTCGCTGGCTTGCGAGTCCAATGTTTGTGCCAGTTTCCGCAGCCATTCGTACTCGGCAATCAGGGCATTTTCGTTTTCGTTCTCGGCCATGCCGCCGCTCCTAAGAAAAAAGGGAACGCCGTCAAGGCTGCTCTACCAACCTCCGCGAAGAGGCAGAACGAACAGCACAAGGCCGGCGTTCCCTTTTGGGGAACGGGCTTGCACTGCTTCGTTCTTCCAAGGGCCTTACGGTCCAGGTTCGCGGTTTTGGTAGAAGCAGAAAATTTGACGCTATAGCGTCAGTTCAAATTGTCATCTTTATCGTACTCTCCTTGGCTGCCGTTGCCAATATCCCCCCCTCTCAAAAAAGGTGCCGTGGTACTGTGGCCAGGCTTTACGAGCCGGCGGGCTGGCACTGACAAAAGGTGCGGAGTTTGTGTGCCACTGGCTCTGCCGGCGCTATTGTGTGCCACCGCGGCGAATTGACGCCACCGGCGGAGCGGGATATGATGGGATTGGACTTTCCGCAAAGTGTCGGCGGCAAAATTTAATGGGACAACAGGGTACGTGGAAGGTGTTAAGATGCGAGAAGTTGTCATCTATCCCGGCGAGAACGGCTATTGGGTTGCCGAGTGCCCCAGTCTGCCCGGCTGCGCGAGCCAGGGGAAGACCAAAGAGGAAGTAATCGCCAATATCCGCGAGGCCATCGAGGGCTGGATCGAGACCGCGACCGCCCACGGCCAAGATGTGCCCGAGGAGACATTTTGTTTTATGGTATGATAATTCTGCACTTTCTGAGAAAATGCCCAGCTTGTGTATCTTTCCACTGGAGAAATCAATGGTCAGTGCAATTTTCCGTCGCACGGCGGTTTGCCATTAGCGAACGGAAATTAGTGTTGCAGGGCTTTTACCTGCAACAGGTTA
>JAHIKV010000026.1 GCA_018897395.1 Planctomycetota bacterium
CGATCCCGGCGAGCGTATGAGACAACTGATTGACCGAGCGATCATTGATCCGTACCAGCGAAAGAACAAAGCGAGCCGTGACTATCCCCGCAAGAAGCAAGAGCAAGCGGCCGGTCCGCCGATCCTTCGCAAGGCGACTCGTAAAGCTTCGTCCAACCCGTTGGGCGCTCTGGGCAACTTTGCAGCAACCACTTTGCTGGAAATATGTTACGACAAACCACGATTTCACACTAGTGAACTTGGGTAGGAAATTGGACGGGTTGGACGAAGCTTTACGGCGACTCGCGCCCAAGTCCAGCAGGCGATACAAGTTAAGCGCGAACTGAAAAAAGGGTTAACGGCGTAGAGTGGCACCCAACGTGTAAAGTCGAGATGGACAGACCACGAGGAACAACGGAAAAAAGCCCCTAAGGGACTTATGCGCTGACCGTGCGCCAAAAAATCCGCCAGGTGGCCCTTGACACAACGGACTCTTTCAGGGAGGGGCTACCCGGCAAGATCCTTCGCTGCGCTCAGGATGACGACCGCCCCGTGAACGGCTACCAATCGTTGGAGCAGACCGGGGTATACACCCGCCCGCGTTTTTCGGGGGGGGTGTGGTGCCGTTTTGTGGGAGCGTTCGGATCAAAATTCAGCCGCGAACCCCCACTTCGTGGTGGTTTCGGCCAATTTTTTTGAGATTGGCACGCCTGTTTTCATTTTTTCCCTCTCGTCCGCCTTGCGTGAATTTGGACGCTGGCTATATTAAGAGATTCGCGTTGATGGGCGCAACCGGCTAGCGTAGCTCAATCGGCAGAGCAGTTGATTTGTAATCAACAGGTTGTGGGTTCAAGTCCCTCCGCTAGCTTGCAGGAAACCTCTTTTGTTTGTGGCGGGTAAATGGTCGCAGCGCATGACGTTCGCCGCGCGGGATACGGCTATGTATTTCAGGATGAAATAAGGAAAGCGTCCTAGGGGGGTTTCCCGAGCGGTCAAAGGGGTCAGACTGTAAATCTGATGGCAATGCCTTCGAAGGTTCGAATCCTTCACCCCCCACTGAGAAATTATGAATGATGAATGATGAATGGAAGCTGAGAGTGATGAAACGTCCCTTACTCTACATTCATCATTCTACATTCATCACTGTGACACGCGGGTGTAGCTCAACGGTAGAGCCGTAGCCTTCCAAGCTACTCACGAGGGTTCGACTCCCTTCACCCGCTTAAAAGCATAGAAGAGTGTGAAAGAGAGGAGAGAAGAGGGATGAGAGAAGAGAGATGCATCGGTCTCCCTTCCCTCTTCTCTTTTCACCCTTCCTGGGTTAGTTGAGAAGACGACAACCGCCAGTGAACCATTTTTTACTCGAAACGTGTAGAGGCGCGTTTCACGCACCCTACAAAGTAGAGAGCCGATAGATACAAGGAGCATTGATACGCGAGTGCGGCGGCCCACGGCATCGACGCGATGCACTTGGGTCTTGGGAAGCGTCACAGGCTGCTGTAGCTCAGCCGGTAGAGCGCGTCCTTGGTAAGGACGAGGTCATGGGTCCGATTCCCATCAGCAGCTCATTTGTAGGCCGGTCGAGAACCTCGGCGCAGAAGTCCCGTCCGACCATAATTATTACTCTAACCGACCCGCTTGATCAAACGCAGGGAGATTGAAACCAAAATGGCCAAGGAAGTATTTTCCCGGACAAAACCTCACGTCAATGTGGGCACGATCGGTCACATTGATCACGGCAAAACCACGCTAACCGGCGCCATCTTGGCCGTCCAGCAGAAGAAGGGGCTGGCCGCGTTCAAGTCGTACGCCGACATCGCCAAGGGCGGCACGGTGCGCGACGCCACCAAGACCGTGACCATCGCGGTGGCCCACGTCGAGTACGAGACGGAGAAGCGGCACTACGCCCACATCGACTGCCCGGGCCACGCCGACTTCATCAAGAACATGATCACCGGCGCCGCCCAAATGGACGGTGCGATCCTGGTGGTCTCCGCGGCCGACGGCCCCATGCCGCAGACCCGCGAGCACGTCTTGCTGGCCCGCCAGGTAAACGTCCCCGCCCTGGTCGTGTTTCTGAACAAGTGCGACCTGGTCGACGACCCCGAGTTGCTGGAGTTGGTCGAGTTGGAACTCCGCGAGTTGTTGACCCACTACGGCTTCCCCGGCGACGACATCCCCATCATCCGCGGCGACTCGCTCACCGCGTACAACAAGCCGGACGACGCGGAGGCCACCAAGTGCATCGGCGAATTGCTCGACGCGGTCGATGCCTACATTCCCGAGCCGGAGCGAGAGGTTGACAAGCCCTTCCTGATGGCCGTCGAGGACGTGTTCTCGATCGAAGGCCGCGGCACCGTGGCCACCGGACGGATCGAGCGCGGCATGGTCAAGACCGGCGAGGAGGTAGAGATCGTCGGCTTCAGCCCCGAGTCGCGGAAGACGGTCTGCACCGGCGTGGAAATGTTCAACAAAACGCTGGGTCAAGGCCAGGCGGGCGACAACGTCGGATGCCTGTTGCGGGGCGTCAAGCGCGAGGAAATCGAGCGCGGTCAGGTGCTGGCCAAGCCCGGTTCGATCACCCCGCACACGAATTTCGAGGGCGAGGTCTACGTCTTGTCGAAGGAAGAGGGCGGACGGCACACCCCGTTCTTCAGCGGATACCGGCCGCAGTTCTACTTCCGCACGACCGACGTCACCGGCACCGCGAAACTCATCGGCGACGCCGAGATGTGCATGCCCGGCGACAACGTCAAAATCGAAGTGGAATTGATGTCGCCGATCGCCCTGGACGCCAACGTGCGGTTCGCCATCCGCGAGGGCGGCCGGACCGTCGGCTCCGGCGTGGTCACCAAGGTACTCAAGTAGAAAGGTCAAAGATCAAAGGTTCAAGGTCAAAAGGTTCACAATCCTTGAACCTTGAACCTTGAACCTTGAGCCTTGCACTTAGGGGTGTAGCTCAATTGGTAGAGCGCTGGTCTCCAAAACCAGAGGTTGGGAGTTCGAGCCCCCCCGCCCCTGCCATTCAAGTTGGTGTTGAGAACGTGTTGAATAAATTGATTGTAGGAGGCGTCTCCAGACGTCGATGGCGATGCGAATGTGATTACGCGGCGGGCAAAGTCGGCCGCATGAAACCCCTTGCCCCGGGTGTATTCACCCGGGGCTAAATACGATCGTTTCAATTTCAGTGCCGTGGAGGTCGCCGCAACAGTGGGAGCTTTTTTCCGAGAATTGCTGCGGGTCGGTATTTACAAGCGGAGCCAAGGGCGGATCACCCGCCAGGTCACCTTCGCCGCCGTTGCGCTGACGATCGCGCTGGGGTTCTGGAGGCTTAGTTTGACCCTCACGGGCAAGGGACTCGAGTTCCAGTTCCTCCTGCCGGGGCTGTTGCTGGTTGCCAGTCTGTGGGCAACGTACCGCTTGGTTAACTTGCCGGCCTTCGCCGATTTTCTGATTGCGGTGGAAGCGGAGATAAACAAGGTTTCCTGGCCCACCCGCCCAGATTTGTTTCGCGCTTCGATCGTGGTACTGATCTTTATTTTTTCCATGGCGGTCATCCTGGCCGTATTCGATTTATCGTGGAGTTTGCTTTTCAGGAAAGTGCTGCACATCCTGTAAGGGGCGTGGCGTGACGGACGATCCGAACAAAGTGAACGAGCAACCAACCGTGGCGCCGGCGGCGGAATTGCCCGCCGAGCCGCCCGCCGACCAGCGCGCGGAAGTGCAATCGGAGGCGCCGGCGGAAGCGGCCGCGCCGATCGAAACGGAAGCGGCTTCGCCGGAGCCGTCCGCGACCGTGGCGACGGCCGCGCCCGAGGAACCGGCCCCGCCGCCGGTTGAAGAGCCGCCCCGGCCACCCGAGGAACCGGCCCCGCCGGTCGAAAAGGCCGAAGAGCCGAAGTCGGACAAGATGGATTGGTACATCCTCAAGGTGCAAAGCAACCGCGAGGATTCGATCCGCGAGGGCCTGATGCGGCGGGTGGCGATCGCCGGGTTAGATTACTATTTCGACGAGGTCATCGTACCGACGGAGAAGGTCACGGAGTTCAAGGGGGGAAAGAAGAAAGTCATCAAGCGGAAACTTTACCCGGGCTACCTCGTCGTCCACATGGAAATCAACGACGACACGTGGTTCCTGGTCCGCGAGACGCCTGGGATCGGCGATTTCACCGGCGCGGCGGGCCGGCCCAGCCCGATGCTCCCCCACGAAGTCGAGCGCATCGTCATTAAACAAGAGGAAAAGAGCGAAAAAGCGCCCAAGCTGAAAATCGCCTTCAGCCAGGGCGAGCGGATAAAAATCAAGGAAGGAACCTTCGAGAGCTTCGAGGGCGAAGTGGACAACATCGACGAGACGAACGGGCGGGTAACCGTGATGATCAACATCTTCGGCCGCTCCACCCCGGTCGAATTGGAATACTGGCAGATTGAAGCATTATAAGAGGGATTAGGGATTGGGGATTAGGGATTAGAGGTGCAACTGTCCGGTTGCGCGAAAGCTGCATCGTGGTTTCCCGTTTCTAATCCCTAATCCCCAATCCCTATACGAAAATGGCAAAACAATTAGTCGGCGAAGTGAAGTTTCAGGTTCCCGGCGGACAGGCGACGCCCGCCCCGCCGGTGGGCACCTCGCTGGGACGGTTCGGCATAAATCTCGGACAGTTCGTGCAGCAGTTCAACGATCGGACCAAGGACGCCGGCGGGATGCCGATCCCGGTGGTGGTCAAGGTGTACAACGACCGGAGTTTCGAGTTCGTTACGAAGAGTCCGCCCGCCGCCGCGCTGTTGAAGCAGGCCACCTCAATCGCCAAGGGATCGGGTGTGCCGAACAAGGAGAAGGTGGGCAGGGTTACGATCGCCCAAATTGACGAAATCTGCAAGACGAAAGCGGCCGACCTCAACGCGAGCGACCTGGAACACGCCCGGCGAATGATCGAAGGCACGGCGCGCAGCATGGGGTTGGAAGTGGATAGGGATTAGGGATTGGGGATTAGGGATTGGGGATTAGGGATTGGGGATTAGAGGGCGGGAAAGCCAACAAGCCGCTTGCGGTTTCGCACTGACAACTGACGACTGAAAACTGAAAACTGACGAC
This sequence comes from Planctomycetota bacterium, assembly GCA_018897395.1. GTDB lineage: Bacteria > Planctomycetota > Planctomycetia > Pirellulales > Thermoguttaceae > JAHIKV01. Next base: position 5,072 of record JAHIKV010000026.1, read on the forward strand.
CAATCGTCGATAACTATGCCAAAGACAGCAAAACGCATGACGGCCATGCTCAAAAAGGCGCCGGCGGAGAAGAAGCTCCTGCCGGTCGACGAAGCGGTGGCCGTCCTGAAAACCTTCGACACCACGAAGTTCGACCAGTCGGTCGAAGTCGCCATCCGGTTGGGTATCGATCCGAAACAGGCCGATCAGCTTGTGCGCGGTTCGATCGTGTTGCCAAACGGCATCGGCAGGACGTTGCGGGTAATTGTGTTCGCCAAGGACGACAAGGTGGACGAGGCCAAGGCGGCCGGGGCCGACGAGGTCGGCGGGCCGGAGTTGGCCGAGAAGATCAAGGGTGGATGGACCGACTTCGACGTCTGCATCGCCTCACCCGACATGATGGGCGCGGTCGGTCCGTTGGGAAAAATCCTCGGTCCCCGCGGCCTGATGCCTTCCCCCCGCGCCGGAACCGTTACCCCGGACGTGGGCAAGGTCGTCAAGGAGTACAAGGCCGGCAAGGTCGAGTTCCGCAACGACAAGGACGGCAACGTCCACGCGGTGGTCGGCAAGCTTAGCTTCGACGCCGCGAAACTAGCCGAAAACGTCAATGCCTTCATCAACCACGTCAACGGCATCAAGCCCCAGGCCGTCAAAGGACAATACGTCAAAGGCATTGCCCTGAGCGCCACGATGAGCCCCAGCGTGAGAATACAAACATGAATCATTCCCGTTCAGCCCCGGCGTCCACGCCGCGTAGAACCGGCGGCTAAGCGCTGCGACACAGCCAACGAGCAATTATATCCGTTATGAGCAAGTACGTAAAAAATCTGGTTTCGGAACACCTCCGCGGGCGGCTGGGAAACGTCCAAGACGCTTTGTTGGTGAACATGATCGGGTTGGACGCCAACACCAACTCGCGGTTGCGGGCGGTGTTGCGCGACAAAAACATCCACGTGATGGTGGTGAAGAACAGCCTGGCGGCACGAGCCACCGAAGGCACTCCGCTGGCTTCCCTGTTTACCGGCTTGGAAAGCACCGCGGCGATCTGCTGGGGCGCCGAGGACATCGTCAGCCTGGCCAAGGAAATCACCAAGCTGGCCAGGGACGTGGAGTACTCCCCCTTCCAGGCGCGCGGCGGGGTGATGGACGGCGAGTGCCTCGACGCCGCCCGCGTCGAACAGATCAGCAAATGGCCCAGCCGCGACGAGCAATTGAGTATCCTTTTGGGGCAGATGCTTTCTCCGGGCGCGACGTTGGCCGGTCAGTTGGACTCGGTCGGCGGCGCCTTGGCAAGCCAGATCAAACAAAAAGGCGAGGAAGAGAACGCCGGCGACGTCGATGAGCCGGCCGCCGCGTAGCGGCAGACATTCAAAACAAATTGCCGGCGGCTTTTTTGTAGTCGCCTGCTATTGGCAAGTACGTATTACCTACAAATTGATCCGAGTGCGAGAAAGGACAGATGTTGTCATGGCGACAGACGCAGCAACCCGCGAATTTTCCGCGTTAACCCAAGAGCTTGGCGAGAAGATCGTCGGCTTGACCCTTAAGGAAGCCAAGGAACTCAGCAACTATCTCGAAGAGGTCCACGACATCAAACCAGCCGCCGGCGGCGCGGTGATGACGGCCGCTCCGGCCGGAGACGGCGGCGGCGCCGCGGCCGCGGCCGAGAAGACCGAATTCGACGTGGTCCTTGAGGGATTCGGCGACAAGAAAATCGGCGTCATCAAAGTGGTCCGCGCCGCAACCAGTTTGGGGCTGAAGGAGGCCAAGGACCTGGTCGAGAGCGTACCCGCCAAAATCAAGGAAGGACTCTCCAAGGAAGACGCCGAAAAACTGAAGACCGAACTGGAGGAAGCCGGAGGCACGGTTTCTCTCAAGTGATCGTTGCTCGTTCCGCTTTTATACGTTGCACGGAAAGAAGTGAAACATTCTTCTCGGATGGAGAAGATAGTTGCACTTCCGGCCGTTCACCGTATAAGCCGCAGCCGGTGGTCGCGGCCGATGAAGGCAGGATCGTTTGTCACCAATTCTCCGCGACTGCCGGTCGCGGCCGTATGTCGAGTTCGCGCTGAAATTTCCCCGAGGAGGGCGATCCCTTATGGCCACTACGGCTCAACGACGGCTTAAACCCCAGCATTCACGTCGCTTCGGCAGACTTCGATCCACTTACCAAATCCCCGACCTGACGGAAATCCAGACGCGCAGCTACGCTGCTTTCTTGCAGTACGACCTGACCTGGCAGGAACGCAGCGACCAGGGGATCGAGGGCGTGCTGCGGGAAATTTTCCCCGTCGAAAGCTACGATAAAACGCTCCGCCTGGAGTATATCCGCTACGAGTTGGGCAAGCCGCGCTACGAGCCGGACGAGTGCCGCCAACTGCGGTTGACCTACGGCCGGCCGTTCAAGGTTTGGCTCCGCCTGACCAAGGAGCAGCCGGTCGAGGAGGAAGTATACCTCGGCGACATACCGATCATGCTCGGCGGCGGCGAGTTCATCATCAACGGGGCCGAGCGCGTAGTGGTGAGCCAGCTCCACCGCAGCCCCGGCGTGGACTTCGTCAGCGAAATCGAGGGCGCCAGCGAACGACGCCTGCAAAGTTGCCGCATCATTCCCGAACGCGGAAGTTGGATCGAACTGAACGTCAACCGCAAGGAAAACCTTACGGTCCGCATCGACCAGAGCGGCAAGTTCTCCATCATGACCCTGCTGAGGGCGATGGACCAGAAGTACAGCGACGACGCCAACCTGCTGCGAGTGTTCTTCCCCACCGAGACGGTCAAAGTCACCGACGGACGCAGCGCCTCGAAGATCGAGGGGAAGATGGCCGTCGGCGACGTGATCTATCCCTCCGATAGTCCGCGGGCCGGCGAGATCATCGTCGAGTGCGCCCAGAAAATCACCAAGAACCTCGCCGAGACGATCTGCACTTCCGGGCTGAAGCAGTTGGAGCTCATGGACGATCCCAAGAATCCGCTGCTGCTGAACGCCCTGGCCGACGACAACACGGCCAGCCACGAGGAGGCGCTGTTGCGGATTTACCAGCGGTTGCGCCCCGGCAACCCGCCGCAGTTGGAAAAGGCCAGAATCCTGTTCCACGAGAAGTTCTACGACACCAACCGCTACCGGCTGGGCCGCGTGGGCCGCTTCCGCATCAACCGCAAGCTGGGGCTGAACATCGACGAATCGGAGATGACCCTCCGCCCCGACGATCTGATCTCGGCGATCAAATACATCGTGCAGTTGCGGGCCGGCGAGCCGGGCGCGGAAATCGACGACATCGACCACTTGGGCAACCGGCGGTTGAGGACCATCGACGAGTTGGCCTCCGACGAGTTGCGCAAGGGCTTCCTCAAACTCCGCCGCACGGTGCAAGAGCGGATGAGCCTCAAGGACCTGGAGGACATGACGCCCCGCAGCCTGGTCAACCCGAAGAGTATTTCGGCGGCGATCGAATACTTCTTCGGCCGCGGCGAGCTTTCGCAGGTGGTCGATCAGACAAACCCCCTGTCGATGCTCACCCACGAGCGGCGTCTCTCGGCGTTGGGTCCGGGAGGATTGAACCGGAAGCGGGCCGGCTTCGAGGTCCGCGACGTCCACATCTCGCACTACGGACGGATTTGCCCGATCGAGACCCCCGAAGGCACCAATATCGGCTTGATCTCCAGCCTGGCCATCTACGCCGGGGTGGACGAATACGGCTTTCTCGTCACGCCGTATCAAAAGATTCACAAGGGGCAATTGACCGACCGGACCGAGTGGCTGCGGGCAGACCAGGAACACGGGGCCATATTGGCGCCGGCCGACGCTTTGGTCGAGAACGGGCGGCTGGCGGGCGAGACGATTATCGCCCGGCATCGCGGCGATTTCCAATTGGTCCCGGTCGGCCAGGTGCAGTACATCGACGTGGCGCCCTCGCAGATGGTCGGCGTTTCGGCCGGATTGATCCCCTTCCTCGAACACGACGACGCCAACCGCGCCTTGATGGGTTCGAACATGCAGCGTCAGGCCGTGCCGCTGCTGGTGACCGAGCCGCCGTTGGTGGCCACCGGATTGGAAAAGGAGGCCGCCCTCAATTCGAGCATGTTGGTCCGTGCCCGGCGAAAGGGCACCGTCACCCGCGTCGACTCCGGACAAATCGAAATCGGCGCCGACGTATACAAACTCCGCAAGTTCGTCGGCCTGAACGAGCGGACTTGCCAAAATCAGAAGCCCATCGTGCGGCTGGAAGAGCGGGTCGAAAAGGGACAAGTCATCGCCGACGGCGCCGGCACCCAACGGGGCGAACTGGCCTTGGGACGGAACGTGTTGGTGGCCTTCATGGCCTGGGACGGTTTCAACTTCGAGGACGCCATCATCATCAGCGAGGAATTGGTCGAGAACGACACCTACACCTCGATCCACATCGAGGAGTTCGACATCGAAATCCGCGAGACCAAACTCGGCCGGGAGGAATTTACCCGCGACATCCCAAACGTCAGCGAGCGGCAACTCAGCAACCTCGACGAAAACGGCATCGTGCGGGTGGGAACTTACGTGCGACCGGGAGACGTCCTGGTCGGCAAGGTCTCGCCAAAATCAAAGACCGAACTCACCCCGGAAGAAAAACTGCTGCACGCCATCTTCGGCCGGGCGGGCGAGGACGTGAAGAACGACTCGCTGGAAGTCTCCTCCGGCGTGGAAGGGATCGTCATCGGCACGCAGAAGTTCTCCCGGCGAATGAGCCTCGGCGAGGACGAACGCAAGGCTTTCGAGGCGGCCCTGAAAGAGGCCGAGGCCAAAGGCAACGAGCGGATCGCCGTTGTCTTCGGCGAGTTGGTCAAGGAAATCGAAGGCGTCCTGCACAAAAAGCTCACCGACGAGGACGGCAATCACCTGGTCGAGGGCCAGGAGCACCGTTTCGTCGCCGAGCAGGCCCATCAATTCAACGTCGAAAAACTCGACATCCGCAGCCCGCAACGCAAGGCGGACGTCGAAAAACTGCACGCCAATCTTTGGCCGGCGGTGGAGGCGGCGATCGACGCCAAGGAACGCACGCTGAACTCGATGAAACGCGGCGACGAGCTGCGCAGCGGCGTGTTGCAAATGGTTAAGGTCTACGTGGCCGCCAAGCGGGTGGTCTCGGTCGGCGACAAAATGGCCGGCCGGCACGGCAACAAGGGCGTCATCGCAAAAATCCTTCCCAAGGAGGACATGCCCCTCCTGAAAGACGGAACCCCCGTCCAAATCCTGCTGAATCCGCTGGGCGTGCCCAGCCGTATGAACGTGGGCCAGATTCTGGAGACCCACTTGGGCTGGGCCGGCGCCGCGATGGGGTTTCAGTCCATCACGCCGATCTTCGACGGCGCGACCGAGGAGGACATCCACAAAGCGCTCAAGGAAGCCGGTCTGCCGGCGCACGGCAAGGCCCAACTCTACGACGGGCGCACCGGCGAGCCGTTTGAACAACTCTCCACGGTGGGCTACATCTACATGATGAAACTACACCACCTGGTCGACGACAAGGTCCACGCCCGCTCGACTGGTCCGTACTCGCTGATTACCCAGCAGCCGCTGGGCGGCAAGGCCCGGTTCGGCGGCCAGCGCTTCGGCGAAATGGAAGTCTGGGCCTTGGAGGCCTACGGCGCCGCTTACATCCTCCAGGAGCTGCTGACCGTCAAGAGCGACGACGTGGAGGGCCGCACGAAAATCTACGAGTCGATGGTCAAGGGCGAAAACACGCTCGAGGCCGGCACGCCCGCCAGCTTCGACGTGCTGACCAACGAAATACGCGGACTGGCGTTGAACATGCAGTTGGAGAAATCGCACATTTGAGATGCGTTGTCATTGATTTTATGCGGCGGCGGCAACGTCCGTTCGCAGCCGATGAAGAACAAACACAAGAAACCTAATACTAGACGTATTTCAACCAGCAAGGAGTGTTGAGTCATGTATCAAGTATTAAACGCCGACTACGTTCTCGCGACGGTATTGGCCTCTACAAGAAGTGTTTCGTTCGATGCTCTCGATAAATTGCGGAGGAAAATCGAATCTAGGTGTCCGGGGTTAGCCGTCGATGTTTCATCATCGGCGATCAATTCCGCCATTGAATGTTACCCCAACATCTTTGAGCGCCAATCAGAGCAAATCGTACGTGCAGCGAATGCCGGTCATTACCTCGAATCAGAATATATTAATTGGAAGTTCACCAACCGCGTGCCCAAGGAAGTGCATCGAATCGTGGAAGAAGCTATTAACCAAGACAAAGTTGCCTGACGCCGAGACATCTATGACCGGCACGAAAGTTAAACAATTCCGCGACCCAGTACACGGCTACATTGCCGTGCCGGAGAACCTATGTGAATTGTTTATCGACACGCCGATCTTTCAGCGACTAAAACACATCGAGCAGACGTCGATTCGGCCGCTTTATCCCTCGGCAAGGCATGACAGATTCGTGCATTCGCTGGGTGTTTTCCATCTTGCGTCGCTGGCGTATCAACAGATAGTGCAAAACACAGCCCCGGAAATCCTCGACGGTCTGCCGGCGGAAGAAGACTACAGACAAGCATTTCTTGTGGCGGCACTTATGCACGACTGCGGTCATTCGCCGTTTTCGCACGCACTTGAAGCGCACTACAACAGAGGGGACCGCGCCAAGGATTTCCTTTTCCGAAACATTGATGAGGAATATAGAAAAGACTTCATCGCCCTCTGCCAGTATTGTGGGCCGCCAAAAGCCCACGAGATTTTTAGCGCGGCGGTGTTCATGAAGCACTTTGGACTACAATTTGCAACACTATGCCCGAATGTTCCTTCGGCTCTTGTTGCGAGGATGATCACCGGGTGCATCAACTGGGAACCGAAGAATAAGGCTGAGCAATTTGAGAACTGCCTCATCGGCCTGATAAACGGAACAGGAATCGACGTTGACAAACTCGATTACATTCTTCGAGACACTTGGGCTTCAGGGGTCAACAACGTTTCCATCGACGTCCAAAGGCTCTTAGGCGCGTTGGAGGTGGTTTCGAGGCCATCCGGGCTGACAGTAGCGTTTCGGAAATCGGCGTTGAGCGTCATAAAAAGTGTGCTCGATGGGCGAAACTACCTCTATCGCTGGGTGTATTCGCATCATACTGTCCTGTATTACAATCACGTGCTCAACAGCGCCCTTTTATCGCTGGATCAAGAGCTTTCGGACGGCGGAGAAGGAACGCTTATCGACGCAATGTTTTCGGAAGAGTCCTACGAAAAGCCTGTGTGCGTCGGGGATTGCTGTCTTTTCCTGCCATGTGATGACGACATCTTCTCGCTCTTGAAGATGTATGCTGCACATACCCCGCATGTAAAGGAATTGATGTCGAGAAAGCCGCACTTGGTTCCGCTATGGAAAACACAGGCCGAATTTGAACTGATATTTGCGGGTAAAAACGAAGATGAGCGGGCATACGTCCAGGATCGGGTCGGCGAAAAGCTGTCCGCCGTTCTTACAGTGCCAGCGGATTTGCATCACATCCTCGTCTTGCCCCTCGCGCCTAGCATGGTGTCGATAGAGGAAAGCAATCTCTTCGTCGATATACTAAACAAAGTTGTCAGCTTCGCGGAATTGGCAGCTATTTGGGAGGAAGTCGGGAGAGAACGCAGAAACGCCTCATTTTTCTATGTGTATATTCCTCGTGAATTCAAGGACCGAATTGGCGAGTGCATCGAGGTGTTGAAAAAGCCTGTTAGATGAACCAGGAACACGACGAATTAACTTGGGCATGCAATTTTCAGGAAATCCAGGCATTCTCCTTGCCGCTTAAGCGGAACATTGAGAATCGCGGCAGGCGGCGCAAATAATGAAGAAGGAGTAACGCTGTGAGCATCGGCGAAAGCACGTACGACCGGATAAACGATTACAAGTCGGTGAAGATCAGTCTCGCCCGGCCGCACGACATCCGTAGCTGGTCGTTCGGCGAGGTGAAGAAGCCGGAGACAATCAACTACCGCACCTACCGGCCGGAGAAGGACGGACTGTTCTGCGAGCGGATATTCGGACCGGAAAAAGATTGGGAGTGTTCTTGCGGCAAGTACCGCGGGATGAAGTACAAGGGGATGATCTGCGACCGTTGCGGCGTGAAGATCACGCACAGCCGCGTGCGGCGCAAGCGGATGGGCCACATCGAACTTGCCGCGCCGGTGGCGCATATCTGGTTTTTCAAGGCGATGCCCAGCCGGCTCGGCGCGCTGCTGGCCATGAAGACCACCAGCCTGGAAAAGGTGGTTTATTTCCAGGACTACGTGGTTACGAGCAGCAACGGCAGCACGCCGCTGAAAGTGTGCCAGTTGCTGACCGAAGAGGAATACCGCGCCGCCCGCGCCCAATATCCCGACGGCGGCTGGGAAGCCGACATGGGGGCCGAGGCCATCCGCAAACTGCTGGTGGACCTCGACCTGGTGAAACTCTCGCAAGACCTGCGCGTGGAGTTGGCCGAGACCAACTCCAAGCAAAAGCGGAAGGACCTGACCAACCGGCTGAAGATCGTCGAGGCGATCCGCGACAGCGACAACCGGCCGGAGTGGACGGTGCTCGACGTAATCCCGGTAATTCCCCCCGATCTCCGCCCGCTGGTCCTGTTGGACTCGGGCAACTTCGCCACCAGCGACCTGAACGACCTCTATCGGCGGATCATCAACCGGAACAACCGTCTGAAAAAGCTGGTCGATCTGAACGCCCCGGAGGTGATTATCCGCAACGAGAAGCGGATGCTGCAACAGTCGGTCGACGCCTTGTTCGACAACAACCGCTGCAAGCGGCCGGTGCTGGGCAGCAGCAACCGTCCGTTGAAATCCCTGACCGACATGATTAAGGGCAAGCAGGGCCGGTTCCGCGAAAACCTGCTGGGCAAGCGCGTCGATTACTCCGCCCGCAGCGTGATCGTCGTCGGGCCGTCGTTGCGGCTGCATCAGTGCGGTCTGCCCAAGAAGATCGCGCTGGAGCTATACCAGCCGTTCATCATCCGCCGCCTGAAAGAACTCGGCCACGCCGACACCATCAAGAGCGCCAAGAAGATGTTGGAGCGCAAGGACGAGGAGGTGTGGGACATTCTGGAGGAGGTGATCCAGAACCACCCAGTGCTTCTGAATCGCGCCCCGACGCTGCACCGCATGGGCATCCAAGGGTTCGAGCCGGTGCTGGTCGAGGGAAACGCCATCAAGCTCCACCCGCTGGTGTGCAAGGGCTTCAACGCCGACTTCGACGGCGACCAGATGGCGGTCCATTTGCCGCTGTCGATCGAGGCCCAAGTCGAGGCCCACACCTTGCTGATGTCGACGAACAACATTTTCAGTCCCGCCAACGGCGCGCCGATCATCAGCCCTTCGCAGGACGTGGTGATGGGCTGCTACTACATCACCGCCTCGTTGCCCAGCAGCAAGGGGGACGGCATGAAGTTCGCCTCGGCCGACGAGGTGCAACTGGCGCATTCGCTGGGCGTGGTCGGCACACACACCTCGATCACCTTGCGTTTGCCGAAGAACTACCGCGTCAAGGGAGACCAGGGCGTCAATCCGGGCGGACTAGTGCAAACCACCGTCGGCCGCGTGCTGTTCAACAGCATGCTCCCCGACGGCATGCCCTACTACAACACCCCGTTGCGGTCAAACGACCTGGCCGGGGTGATCTCCGACTGCTACGAGATCCTCGGCCGGCGAAAAACCATCGACCTGCTGGACACCCTCAACCGCGTCGGTTTCCGCCAAAGCACGCTTTCCGGTTTGAGCTTCGCCACCGACGACCTTATCACGCCGCCGAACAAGTCGAAGATCATCGCGACGGCCGAAAAGTCGGTCCTTCGGATACTTAAGCTCTACCAGCGCGGCATCATCACCGAGGGCGAGCGCTACAACCAGGTGCTCGACGCCTGGACCCACGCCCGCGAACAGATCACCACCGAGATGATGCAGGAATTGGAGAACGACCGCCGCTTCCCCGGCTATGTAAATCCGATTTTCTTGATGGCCCACTCCGGTGCCCGCGGCGGCGTGGAGCAAATCCGTCAGTTGGCCGGAATGCGCGGTTTGATGGCCAAGCCCTCGGGCAAGATCATCGAAACGCCGATTAAGGCGAACTTCCGCGAAGGGCTTACCGTTCTGGAATACTTCAGTTCCACCCACGGCGCCCGGAAGGGCCTGGCCGATACGGCCTTGAAAACGGCCGACTCCGGCTACCTTACCCGCAAATTGGCCGACGTGGCCCAAAACGTAGTCGTCACCATGCACGACTGCGGCACCACCCAAGGAATCACCAGGGGAGTGATCTACCGCGGCGAGAAGGTCGAAGTCAGCCTGGCAGACTCGATCAAGGGCCGCGTAATCCGGACTAACATCGTCAACCCAATCACCGACGAGGTGATCGTCCGCGAAAACGAACTGATCACGATGGAGATCGCCCGGAAGATCGAAGAGATGGGTCTGGAGAAGATCCAAGTCCGTAGCGCGATGACCTGCGACGCCCCGCTTGGCGTCTGCGCGCTGTGCTACGGCATGGACCTTTCCACCGGCTCGCTGGTCGAGCAAGGCATGGCGGTGGGAATCATCGCCGCCCAGAGCATCGGCGAGCCTGGCACGCAGTTGACCATGCGTACGTTCCATATCGGCGGCACGGCGGCCCGCGCCGTCGAGGAAAGCGAAATCCGCGCCAAGAAATGCGGCGTGGTCCAGTTCACCCGCATGAAAGTCGTCCGCAACGACGAAGGACAGCAAGTCGTGCTGACCCGCAACGGCGAAGTCCTCCTGCTCGATCCCAAGGGCCGGGAACTCGAAAAGTACGAAGTCCCCGCGGGCGCGAGCCTGTTGGCCGAGGAAAACCAGGAGGTCCAACCCGGAACGGTGCTCTGCCAATGGGATCCGCACAGCATCCCCATCCTGGCCGAAGTGAGCGGAAAGGTGCGCTACGAGGACGTCATCGACGGCGAAACCATCCGCATGGAAAAGGACCCCGGCGGCCACGTCCGCGTCATCATCACGGAATACAAGGGCGACCTGCACCCGCAGATCGTCCTGGAAGACCCAAACGGCAAGATTCTCGACTTCTACTACCTGCCCGAAAGGGCCAATATCGAGGTCCAGGAAGGGAAGACCATTTCGGCCGGCACCGTGTTGGCCAAGACGCCCCGCGAGGTCTCCGGCACCCAGGACATCACCGGCGGTCTGCCGCGGGTAACGGAAATCTTCGAGGCCCGCAAGCCAAAGGACCCCGCCGTGATCGCCGAGATCGACGGGGTGGTGGAAATCCTCGGCGAAAAACGCCGCGGAAAACGGACCATTGTCGTCAAAAGCGAGGCCGGCATCGAACGCGAACACCTCGTCGCCCACGGCAAACACTTGCGGGTCCACTCGGGCACTTTCGTCCGGGCGGGCGAGGCACTGGTCGACGGGCCGCTGGTCCCCCACGACATCCTACGCATCTCCGGCGAGGAGGCCGTCCAACAATACCTCACCCGCGAAATCCAGAACGTCTACCGCAGTCAGCGGGTGGATATCAACGACAAGCACATCGAGATCATCGCCTCCCAAATGCTGCGGAAGGTCTGCGTCGAGTCGATCGGCGACACTACCTTGCTGCCCGGCAGCGTGATGGACAAGTTCGAGTTCCGCGCCGCCAACCAGGAATTGGCCAAGTGCCTGAAAATTACAGAGAAGGGGGACGGCGATTTCCAGCCGGGAACGATCGTTCCGATCGACGTCATGGAACAGGTCAACGCCCAGATCGAGGCCCTCGACGGCAAGACGGCAAAGGGGGGCAAGCCGACAATGGCCACCGCCAGCACCCAACTGCTGGGCATCACCAAGGCCGCGGTGCAAAGCTCGAGCTTCATATCGGCCGCCAGCTTCCAGGAGACCACCAAGGTGTTGACCGAGGCCTCGCTGGCCGGCAAGGTCGATCCGCTGGTGGGCCTGAAGGAGAACGTAATCCTCGGCCACCTGGTGCCGGCCGGCACCGGCTTCCACACCTTCCAGAAGTCGGAAGTCCGCATCCGTCCGCAGGCGCTGGAAGCCTTGACGGCCGAGAAGGAAGACGTTTTGGCCCGTCACTTCCCGCTCTTGGAGACGCCCAAAAAACCGGACGGCGAGCAAATCGCGGCCGCCCCGCCGCCGGTCGATCAGGGCAACGGCTCGTCCGCCGAGACCAAGATCGCCGTCCCCTCGCTGGACAGCCTGTTCATAGACGAAGAAGCGACGGCGGAAGAGGAGGAATAATGTGATATGTATGCCATATGCGGGGGGTAAGGCTGGGTTGTTTGGGATAGTTGCAGGAAATGAAAGGATTGCTTGACAAGCTGGCATCCCGTGTGTACAAAGCGTGTTAGTGGTGGACTTGCTCCACCCGAAAGGGTTTACGCAAAGATGATGCTTATACGGGAATTTTTCCGATACACCGTAAGGGAAGTCCAGACATAATGTTGGTTTATGCGACTTCCAAATAGGAGAAATGCCATGTCACTAGTGCTCTTTCAGATTGCAATTGACAGGTTCGGAATAGTGTGTATAAGGGTTCCTTTCGCGTGTCAATTCGTGTCAATTTGAAAAGGAGCCGAAGTATGGGCAAGGAAGCCAAGTACATTGTGCGGTTGACGATGGAGGAACGGGGGACGTTGGAATCGTTGGTCGCTGAGGGGCGTGCAGCGGCAAATAAGCTGCTACGAGCCAGGATGTTGCTCAAGGCAAACGTTGGCCAAAGCGGCCCGGGCTGGACCGACGAGAAGATTGCCGAGGCGTTTGAGGTGGGGCCGTCCACCGTCCATCGCTTGCGGCAGCGGTTGGTGGAGGACGGGTTCGAGGCGACGTTGGTGCGTAAACCGAAAGTGCGCCATCGAGCCCCAAAACTTGACGGCGAGAAAGAGGCGCGATTAGTGGCGTTGGCGTGCAGCGGTCCTCCCGAAGGCCGCGC
>JAHIKV010000377.1 GCA_018897395.1 Planctomycetota bacterium
CCACTACTATGACCTCTGGTGCCTGATCACCAAGGGCATCGCGGACCAAGCTGTAGCTGATGACGGTCTATTCGACCGCGTACTTGCCCACCGCAAAGTCTTCTTCCGCTGGTCATGGATGGACTACACCAAGATGCGCCGTGGATCACTGCGCCTTGTCCCCCCGGAAGACCAACTGAAGGATTGGGCTGCGGACTACACGGCGATGGGCACCGACATGTTTTTCGGTGAGGTGCCGCCATTTGAAACGGTTCTGAAAGTGGTCGGCGATTTCGAGAGGCGATTCAACCAATAAGCGGGTGTCGCAGGAGGGTAGTGAACATGGTCCAACTTGCATCCAGTACCTTTGAGACGAATGAACCTCTCCTGGCGGAACTCCTTGGCGAGGTCCACAAGGGGCAGATACAGCTTCCCGACTTTCAGCGTGGCTGGGTGTGGGATGATGCCCATATCCGCTCGCTGCTGGCCAGTTTATCGCTGGCCTATCCGATCGGCGCGGTGATGCTCCTGGAAACTGGTGGCGACGGCATACGGTTCAAGCCCCGTCTTGTTGAAGGCGTCGATCTTCCGAAGCCGCCCAAGCCGGAGAAACTGATTCTGGACGGCCAACAACGGCTTACATCCTTGTACATGTCACTGCTCAGCGGGAGCCCTGTGCCGACGAAAAACGACAAGGGGGACGAAGTGATCCGCTGGTACTACTTTGACATCGGCAAGTGCCTCGATCCCGATGCGGATCGGCAGGATGCCGTGCTGGGTGTACCCGAAGATCGTGTGATACGAAGCGACTTTGGCCGGAAAGTTGATCTCGATTTAAGTACGCATGAGAAGGAATTCGCCGCCGGGATGATTCCCATCAGCACAATCCTGGATCATGTCGGATACCAAGGGTGGCGTAGCTCTTTCCTGAAGTATTTCAATTACGACTCCCAGAAAGTCCAATTCATTGACCACTTCGAGCGGGAGGTGTGGGCCAAATTCCAGCAGTACAAGGTTCCGGTCATCGAACTTCTACGATCCACGAACAAGGAGGCTGTCTGCCAGGTTTTCGAGAAGGTCAATACAGGCGGTGTAACCCTCTCGGTGTTTGAATTGGTCACTGCCACCTTCGCCGCGGACGATTTCTCTCTTCGCGACGATTGGACAGCGCGTGATAAACGCCTCCACAAGGAAGACCTACCGGTCCTGGAAGATATTGACGCCACGGTCTTCCTGACATCCGTAACTCTGCTCGGGAGCTACCGTCGGAATCTCGCAGCCCCCGCCGATCAGAAACCGGCCGTGAGCTGCAAACGCAAAGACGTCCTGCGGCTTACACTGCCCGAGTACAAAGAACTGGCCGACCTAGTCGAGCAGGGTTTCATCAAGGCCGCCAAATTACTGCTCAAGGAGAAGATTTTCGACCTCCGCTCATTGCCCTATTCGACCCAGCTGATCCCGCTGGGCGCGACCTGCGCATTCCTTTGCGACCGTTTTGAGCAGGACAGCGTGAAGCAGAAGCTGGCTCGATGGTACTGGTGCGGTGTTTTCGGCGAGCTCTATGGGGGCGCCAACGAGACACGGTTCGCACTGGATATGCCCGATCTTGTGAAATGGATTGATGGTGGGGCTGAACCACGCACAATTTCGGACGCCAACTTTTCGCCGACCCGTTTGCTGTCCCTGCAAACCCGGGGTAGCGCCGCCTATAAGGGATTGATGGCGTTGCTTATCCAACAGGGCAGTCGTGACTTTAGGAATGGCGATCCGATAGAACTGACCAACTACTTCGAGGAAACAGTGGACATCCACCACGTATTCCCGGACGACTACTGCACGAAGAATGGATTGCCGCGTGAGAAGTGGAATTCGGTGGTCAACAAGGCGCCCCTGTCGGCCTCAACCAATCGCGTACTCGGAGGTCATGCCCCCAGCGTCTACATCAAATCCATTGTTCAAAAACAGTCTATCACAGATGCCCGTTTCGATGAATGTGTCCGATCGCACTGCATGGATCCGGTTTTACTCCGTGCCGATGACTTCGATGGGTTCTTTCGAAAACGCGCTATTGCGCTCCTGGGCCTTATTGAAAGCGCTACTGGCAAGGGCGTATCCGGCCGCGATGCGGAGGAAACAGTTAAGGCATTCGGATATACACTTATCCCATGACCGCTATAGCGCCCGCAATTCAGGCGCTCCAGCTCCATTCCCGCTGTAGTGGTAAAGGGGGCTCGATATTCGATAGTTTTGACTTGCCGGCCGGCACTTGCCCTCCGTAGCGGCTTCGCGTAGGAGGATGGCGAATTGCACTGAAGGCCATGACCTGGCCAAGTCGGCGATAAGTTGTCCGCCATTTGCACTCCACCTCATATTTCGACCATCTTGTATCCATAGATACCGATGATCCTCGTTTCACCCAACAGGGTCTCGGCATCCATGTGCTGGTGTCCGTGGACAACGATTTTCGGCCTTGCCCGGAGCACGTAATCCTTGAGCGCCTCGAAGCCGTAATGCACTTCGTCCTCCCGATCATGAATTCCTCTGGGTGAATTATGGGACAGCAGAACGTCGACCGGTGGAAATGATGCGAGCCATCTGTCAACTTCGCCTTGGTCGTATAGGAAATGCCCGCGCGGCTTGTATTTCCATGACCCGTTCAGGCCACCGAACGTCACCCCGTTATGCTCACAGACCTGGAGATGCAGGTCCACGATTGGGCACGTGAATGCCGTGTGGCTGTCATGATTGCCTTTCACAGCAAAGATGGTCGAACAAGAGAAGTCCTCGGCCGCCTCAAGAATCACCTGGTCAATAATGTCGCCACAGGACAGAAGCACGTCTGCTGAGCCAGAGCCGCCCTTCCAATGGAAATCGTCTATGTCTGATATAGCGAGGATTCTCATCTTGATTCCTATAATAATCCACGGGCTACGGGGCGCTAGTTGCCAGGAGGGCAGCCCGGACAGTCTTCCAGTTTTTCCCGTTCAGCTTCTTGGCCAGCGCCCGGACCTGCTTCCGGATGTCGGTGTCATGGGCGGGTAGGGCGGCGGGTAGTTTGCCTTTGCTTAGCTTTGCCGCGAACTTTCCGATCATGGCGGCGTCAACGTGTTCGTAGCCTTCCAGCATGGCATCGGAGCTGTGGCCGGTGATGCGCTTGACGATCTCACCGGGGATGCCGGCGGCCAGGGCTTGCGTTGCAAAATAGTGCCGCAAGCTGTGCGCGCCGTAGGCGGTCACGGCCCGCTTGATCCCGGGGCGGTGATCGCAGGTTGTCATGCCGGCCCGCTGAAACGCGGACTGGATCCGCTTGACAACGGCGGAAGCATCATGCTTGTAATCCGTCGCCAGCTCGGGGAATGCCAGATTTCCGGCAACCATATCCCGCCGTTTTTGGAGCAGATCGGCCAGCGCCGGGAGTAGGGGAATGAACACGGCCTTGCCGGTTCTGGCCGTCTTGCGCGGGTTCAATGTGATGACCTTGCGCTTAAAGTCAATCGAATCCCAGCGAAGCATGATACCGTCAACCAGCCGCTGACCGGTCAATGCCAGGGTATAAAGCAGGTCATGAATATCGGCATCGCCGGCGGCTTTCAGCAGGTTGTCAAACTGTTCCGGCGTGATGGATTGCCGGCGGTGTGCCAGCTTTTGAGCGCGCCGCTTGGCAATTTCCAACCAGGGATTCCCGGCGCCGCGTATCGGTTTCGCCAGGCATCGCCACACAAGGCGCAATAGGCCGATATGCTGATTAAACGTGCTGGCCGTCAGTTTGTCAGCCGTCAGGCGTTGCGCATAGGCGCTTGCGGTGCCGGCGTCAATCTCGCGCATGGTTGTTTTGTTTGAGTGGTGTTTTGTCAGCCAGGCGGTAAACCGTTTCCAGGCGCTGTAATATCCCGCCAGGGTGCGCTCGGATGAATCCGGCCGGTTCGTTGCCTTCTCGTAGGCGGCCCAGGCATCGGCCACGGCAAGCGCCGGGTGGGCATCATCGGCGGCGGCTTGCGCCTTGCTTTCGGCGGATCGCAATTGCGCTTCGACAATCGCGTGTGCGCTCGCCAGGTCGGCGGCCTGGAACGGGCGCATGATAGCTTTTTGTTTTTCTTCCGCTTCGTCGCGGACGGTGGTGCCCAGACTTTGCTGGACAACGCGGCCCTCGATGCGATATTGCAACCAAAAAATATTTCCGCGCTGATAGAGATGGCCGGTTCGGTGTTTCATGTATGCCCCTTCATTTTATTTCACCTCGTTGCGCTTTGGGTGAAAGTAAAGCATACAACCGGCATACAGTCAAGCAAAACAATCAATAATAATAGTGCTTTGATACTGACTCTTAATCAGCGGGTCGCGGGTTCGAGCCCCGCAGCCTCTACCAATTTTCGCCCGCAGGCGGAAATTGCCACGGCACTGTCCCGACTCTCCGAGAGGTCGGGACGAAGCCGGGTATCGGACCTTCCTCCCAAAGGC
>JAHIKV010000027.1 GCA_018897395.1 Planctomycetota bacterium
CAACCGACGTTTCGGCCGTCTCGATCGGAAGGTCCAGAAGCGTGGCATTCATAGGGCCATGCTATAACCAGATTGTCCGCCTCAGACCAGATCAATATCCTTGCTGATCCACCCCAACGGACGGGTTAGACGAAGCTTTACGATTGATCTGCCTCGTGCGCCGGGTCTGTTCTCAAGTCTTCCATGACTCACCCTTCCTTGATTCGGCGGAAAATAGGCGACCTTCCTCAACAAGTGGCTGATGTCTCCGATTTTCCACCCGCCATCAAGACGCTCACACCAGTCAAACTGTACCACTACCCGTGGTTGACCGGCGGTGTGATGGAGGGTATCTTGATTGGGGATTGAAAAGACGGAAGCGTTTCAACTTTGTAGGCAGGCAAGACCAAGTAGGATAGCAATTTAGAGTGTTCCGGGCGCATAGCTCAGTTGGTTAGAGCGCGTCCCTGATAAGGACGAGGTCTGCAGTTCGAGTCTGCGTGCGCCCACTGACGTAAACCTAGCCGAAATCAAGACTTAGATTACCTGCCGATGGTCGGCAGTGCGGCCTGAAAGTCACAGCGAAAAGGGGTAGTCATTACCCCCGTGACTAGAAAGGACGTGCTGCATGTCTGCTACGACCGTTTCCGCCGTGCCGAAATACCGGCACCACAAGGGCACTGGCCAGGCCTTTATTCAGGTCAAAGGCCGTCGCCACTATCTGGGCAAATGGAACACGCCCAAGAGCAAAGAACATTACGCCGCGTTCGTCGCCGAACTGGTGGTCAATCCCGTCTGTGCCCCAGTTCGACCATCCGCACTCACCACTGTGGTTGAATTGATCGAAGCCTATTGGACCTTTGCAGTAGGCTACTACACCAAGGGAGGCCAGCCCACAAGTACCCTTGACGGTATCCGTCAATCCCTGCATTTGCTTCGCAGTCTGTATGGCACCACCCCGGCCAACGAGTTCGGCCCAGTGGCTCTGAAGGCGGTCAGGGGGCAAATGCTCGGTTCGGGACGGCTGAACCGGACCACCATCAACAAGCGGATTGACATCATCAGGCGGATGTTCAAGTGGGCTGTGGCGGAGGAGATTGTCGCCCCGGCAGTCTACCAAGGGCTCCAAGCTGTTGCCGGGTTGCGGAAGGGGCGCACCGAGGCCCGCGAATCCAAGCCGGTACTCCCTGTAGCCGATGACCTCGTGGAGGCCACGCTGCCCTACCTGCCCGCCGTATTGGCCGATATGGTTCGGTTTCAAAGGTTGACTGGAGCACGCCCCGGAGAGCTTTTCCAGTTACGGCCATGCGATGTCGACCGGTCAGATGAGGTTTGGGAATACCGGCCCGCCGATCATAAGACCGCCTATCGTGGCCGGGAGCGAATCGTCTACATCGGCCCAAAGGCCCAGCAGGTACTGCTGCCCTACTTGCTCAGGGATGCCCAGGCCAACTGTTTTTCTCCGGTCGAGAGCGAGCAGAAGCGGCACGAGGAGCAACGGAAACGCCGCCTCACGCGCGTACAGCCATCGCAGCGGAACCGGCGAAAGGCCAGGCCGAAGAAGGCTCCCAGGACCGCGTACACGAAAGACAGCTACCAGCGGGCGATTGCCAGGGCCGTGGTGAAGGCCAACCGGGAGCGGACGGAAGCCGCCGCCGACATGGGCGTCGAGCCGATCTTGTTGCCCCATTGGCACGCTAACCAATTGCGCCATAGCAAGGCCACGGAGATCCGACGGCAGTTTGGTCTGGAGGCCGCTCAGGTCAGTCTCGGCCATGCCAAGGCCGATGTAACGCAGATTTATGCCGAGCGTGATAGCCGCCTAGCCGTAGAGGTTGCACGGAAGATCGGATAAAATGGGAGAGAACGTTTTCCGGCACAGAGCAGCGATTGACAAAGCCGACTGGCTGGCGGATTGCCTCGGGCGGGAATTGAAAACCGCAACCAAGCCGCGCGTAGGATCGTGGGAGATTATTCTGGTGTTGCGAGGGAATTTGATGTCCAACAACAACGGGTAGACGGCTGATCCCCGTCGCGCGGTATGTCTGGCTGTCGTGGAACTACGCCACGACGGCCGACCCGCCGACCCCGTGACAAGTATGTGTGTATGAAAAAGGAAAACTACTTCCTGGAAGTGCAAGGCGCTGGGCCAAAAGGCGAAGAAGCAATATGGGCACGTCTTGAGAACTTGACGGCTGAAGAAGCGGCTGCCGTGGACCGCGCCCTTAAGATAAGCAGCAGACCGTATGGCTATGGGACCAACGAGGCCGGCTATTACGAGGTTTCTCTTGTACCAGAAAGCAACCTTCTGAAAAATCCTGGCTTGTGGTTAGCATCGTGTCGAGAAGCCCAACAAGGCGAAGAATTTGTCGAGACAAGCTTTAATCTTCCTCAGGACACATCCTGGTACAGCAAGTATCACATTATCGTCATGGCAAAACAGTTTGCCGACTTGGTTCGCGGCAAACTTGGTACAACGCAAAATGGCGACGGGGAGCAAGCATTGCATCGTTTTGAGGTCTTTGACGAAGACACTGCCCAATCAATCGTGTTCGATGCAACCGACACGGAGAATTGGGGACCGGAGGACGAACGTGATGGTTGGAATGGGGAGTTTTGGGAGTATCGGGTTGAGGAGACGTTGTATCGCCACCGCTCTGGGCACTGGACCATGATAAGCGAACGCACGCACTACGAAGCCCCATGTAGCTGCGGGGAACAGGCGCATCGGCTGGAGGAGACGCACGCAATCAATTGGCTCGTGCGGCACGGATACAGCCTACCGCCTGACTTGGAGGAACATGCGAAGGTCTCATTCTTTGCGCCAGGTCCGCCGAATCCGGCAGCAAAAACCAGCGACAGCACCGTTCCCGCATGGAACAAGGATCGTTGCGAACTGACCTATTGTGGCACAATCATCAAGCGAGTGAAGAGCGCGTCCATAGCAAAGAACGTCGTGCGGGTCCTGGATGCTTTCCAGGAAGATGGATGGCCTGACCGAATTGACGATCCTCTTGATCCGTCGAAGAACCAACAGCGATTGCATGAAACGATCAAACGACTGAACGACAACCTGGAGACGATCCGGTTTCGTGCAGATGGAACAGGACAAGGCATCGTGTGGGAGCTAGATAACCGTGTCGACAGACAGCTCCCATGAAAAGGTCGGTGTCATGGAAACACAGGGCTATTTCTTTGTGGTGTGTTGCTTGTCTTATCAGACAGAGCGCGATCCTATGCACGGCGTGTGGGCTATCGCGTTTCTTGAGAACCTAACGGTAGATGAGGCAGAAGCGGTCCGGCAAGCGGTGGAATTGGAGGATGAAGCGTTCTTGACGGACACGGAATCATGGATGGAATCGGAGTCGCAGGCGCGCAAGACACCAGGACGCTACCTTGTACTACGCCGTCAGGCACGGAAACAAGAGAACCAACAAAAAGCAATAGCGAGCCGTGTGTCGGTTGAAACCAAGTGGGATCGCCTAACGTCGGCTGCCATTGAACATGCTAACGAGGTCCGCTCGCTGCGGGATAGGCCCAAGAACGGGGAACAACCACTCCAATGTTTCGAGGTTTTTGACGCTGAGACGCAGAAGATGGTGGTCTTCGATCCGTCTGGCACAGTATCGTGGGCCCCCGCTTTCGAGGAGGAAGGCTGGGATCCTCTTGATATGTTCTACCACTACTCTACGGAATTGACGTTATTCCGGCATCGCACGGGACATTGGACACTTCTCGCTGAAAAGTCGCACTTTGATCTCGGTTCACTTGGACCACCTGAAGCACGTCGGCTAAATGATGAGGAGGCGGTGGACTGGCTCGTTCGCCACGGCCATGAAGCACCGTCCGATGTGGCGAATCTCGCCAAGAACTCGCTTTTCACGCCCGGCAAACCTAACCCACCTCAACAGGTATCCGCCGAAAGGATAGTTCCCTCCTGGAATAAGGATCGTCGTGAACTGACCTTTCGAGACACCATCATCAAGCGAGTGAGAAGCATATTTGTGGCCAAGAACGTCGTGCGAGTCTTGGATGCCTTTCAAGAAGATGGATGGCCAAACCGAATTGACGATCCTCTTGATCCGTCGAAGAACCAACAGCGATTGCATGAAACGATCAAACGACTGAACGACAACCTGGAAGTGATTCGGTTTCACGCGGATGGAACGGGGCAAGGCATGATGTGGGAGTTGACCGCCCCGGAATCGCCCCAAGAGCCTCCTGAAACCCCTTTCTGACGCCCCGGTAATGCCACGGCATTGTCATTATCCAATTAGAGTCGATTCGTCTACAAAGGTGAGTGTTCGCAAGGTGAACCACTCACACAACGAGGTAGACGATGATCGACCCAAACACAGAAACGCTTCTTTCCCTTTCTGAGGCGGGAAAACATCTTCCCCGCCGACGCGCCGGCAAACGGCCACATGTCAGTTGCATCTATCGCTGGACTACTGCCGGCTGCCGTGGCATTGTCCTCGAGTCAATCCAGATAGGCGGCACTCGCTGCACTTCGCGCAAAGCACTGGCGCGGTTCTTCCAACAGCTTACTGGCAATCAGGTAGTGATTCCAGTCGTGACATCACGGGCTCACAAAGCTGCTGTCGCGGCGGCCGAGCGCCGGTTGGACGCGGCTGGAATCTAGCTTTCCCCTCGGTTTCAGACCGGAGAGGACACCACTGCTGAAAAATGCCCCGACGGGCGGTGCTGGAGACGCACCCTAGATGACCGACAAGCAAGGAGATCTGACTGCTGTGGCAAAGATACCGAGGTTGGAACGGCGGGCCAAGACGCCATTCTTCCGAGTGCCAGCGAGTTTCGATGCGAGCACAGTGCTGCCATTGCACCTGCAAAGGCGTGGCGATGATGCTCGATGGTTTCTCGACACGATCGTCCGGAAGATGGCGCACAACGAGACCGACGACTACGGGTACGCGAGGTTGCATTGCGCCATCATTCGCCGGGTGATGAGTCGCCGGGACCATCCCGCGGTCGTGCGGTGCCTTGTCGATGGCAAATGGATCGACGCACCGGCGCCCTATTGCGTCGGTATCAAGTCCAAGGGATACCGGCTTGGCAGCGGCCACCTCGACGAGCGTTGCAGGCTCGTTCCAGCCGAAGACCCGCACATCATAGCGCGGATTCACCGCGAATGGGAACGGATGCGCGCGGAGCAGATGAACCGCTGGCTGCCCATCCATCAGGAGTTGTGTCGCGTACAGCAGGCGCTCACGATCCTCCCTGAGGCTGACGCAGTCCTGGATGGGCTCCGCGATGATACTCGGCTGTGTCAGCACGTCCTGGTGGAAAACATCCGCAGCCAGGACTTCGCGTTTACCCTCAGTAGCACCGGCCGCGTGTTCAATGCCATCACCGGGCTGAAGCGCGAACTGAGAAAGACCCTCCGTCTGGCTGGCGAAACCATCGGCGGGGTCGATATCTGCTGTACGCAGCCGGCACTGCTGGCGGTCCTAATGGGGGGAATCCTCAACCAAAATGTGCCAACATATATACAGTCCGCGGTTGGCCGTCCCCTGTTCATCCCCTCTCCTGTTCCTCTCCTCTGTCGAGCTCCTACCCTACTTGGACTTCCCTCCTCTTGGAAATGTGGCCCTCAGCCAGGCGCCGACTTTGACTTTTTTCGCTCTCTCGTTCTGGACGGGTCGCTGTATGACCACCTCGTCTCGCTCTGTTCTGGTGCTGGCATTTTTCTGGCCCCTCCTGAGCGGGAATCGGTCAAGAAAGCCGTTCTCCGCGACTTCCTTGCAAAACGGGGCTGCTATCCCTGTGCATTCGAGGATGCGTTCAGAACTGCGTTCCCCAGTGTCCACCGATTCGTGCGATGGGTGAACCGCGAGGATCACGCGACGCTCATACGCCTCTTGCAGCGGTTTGAAAGCTGGCTGGTCATCGAGAGCGTCGCTCCCAGGCTGATTGGCCGCATCCCGGTCATTACCCTCCATGATGCGATCTACAGCCGGGCTCGGGACATCCAAGTCGTCGAGGACGCTTTCGCCGAGACGTTCTGCGACCTCGGAATCTCCCTCCGCGTTAAGGCCGAAACCTGTGCCCCGGCAGGAAAGGAGGTCACGAAATGTACGTTGACGAATTGATCCGCGACGGAGTGTGCGAGGACTTGGAGGAGGCCCTTTTCATGTTCCCCATTGAGACGATCGACGACTTCGGGCCGGCGCGACGGACGGGATGTCCCAGCGAGCCAACGTTGGGGAACGGACTAGGACGGTATCCGCGCCAGAAACTGGCATCGGCGGAGAAGGCGAGGTTTTTTCAACAACCTCTTGACGCTGGGGCAATGGACCGGCGTGACGCAAGACCCAAGCGAGAACAAGGACCACGATGAATAGCCCACGTTTGCGCACGTTGCGCCGTGTCGCGTCCTGTTGCCACGATTGGCCACAACTCCCCGACGTCGCCCTGGGGCCAACACGGGCCAACGTGGCGTATCTGCCACTTTGGCAGGCCGGCGTAGGTACTTGGAAAAAGATGGAAAAAGGATTGGTCAGCGGGAACAGTCGCCATTCCAAGCACAGTTTGTTTGTAAAGATTCGTCTAACCCGTCAAATTCCCTACCCAAGTTCACCAGAGTGAACATGAGGTTTGTCGTAACTTGTAATCCAAAAACGAGTTGCTGCGAAACTACCTAAATTGCCCAACGGGTTAAACGAATCTTTACGTTTGTTTGCGCTGTCCGGTTTTTCGTAACGCCAAGCGCAGTAATGAATTAAGGTCGTCTCTTGGTAAAGCTTCGTCGAACCCGTCAGCGCAGGGAATTGCCCAGGAGCAGGCTTGCTCCGGTAAGGGGTGGCGATGGAAGGTGGGGTGACGGGGGCAGGAAAGCAAGCCCGGTGATCGGCAACGTTACGAGGTATCGGCGGTAG
>JAHIKV010000005.1 GCA_018897395.1 Planctomycetota bacterium
GTCCGTGAACGCCGGCCAACCGGACCAGGATGTCGCGTCGTTCTCCGTCGCGGCGATAGCTTAGGGGCACGCGCCACCCTTTGGGAAAGATCCCCAAAACGTTCTTGAATTCGTTGGGGGCGCCGATGGACCGTCCGCCGAAGCTGACAACCTCGTCGCCTTCCCGCAGTCCTCGGCGATAGGCGTCGGAGCCGTCGAGTATATCATTGACCACCACGCGGCCGTCCTCGTCGCGGCCCACCCGAGCGCCGAGCGTGGCGTGATCGACGACCCGTCCGCTACGGAGCGTGCCCATGAAATGCTTGATCTGGTTGATCGAGATGGCGTAGGCGATGCCGACGTTGACCCGGCCGCGTTTCTCGAACGAACACCGGCCGTTGATGCCGATCAATCTCCCCCGGCCGTCGAACAACGGTCCGCCCGAGTTGCCGGGGTTGACCGAGGCGTCGGTCTGAAGGCAATCGGCGTACTCGAGCAACGTTCCGGACGGAAACTGATAGCGATGCACGCCGGAGATGATCCCGAAGGTGATGGTCGGCTGAAAGTCGGTTGCCAGCAGGAAGGGGTTGCCGGCGGCGAAGACCCAGTCGCCGACGCGGACCTTGTCGCTGTCGGCCATCTCGGCGCAGGGGAAGTCGTCGCGGCCGAAGAGTTTTATCAGCGCCACGTCCCCTGTCGGGTCGAGGCCGACCAGCACGGCGTCGTACGCCTTTCCGTCGGCCATGCCGCACTGCATGGCCTCTCCGCAAGGGAGCACGACGTGGTAGTTGGTCAGGGCGTACCCGTCGGGTGAGATGACCACGCCGGAACCGCCGCCCCGCCCGTTGGCCGAAAAGATGGCCAACACGGCGTCCTTGGCCTTGTTCATCGCGTCGATCCGCTTGGACTCGGCGTCGATGACCGCCGCGGTCGGCGTGCCGAGGGCTTGCGCGGCAACCGCCAGCAGCAGTAGGGTGGGACAAGCGAAGCGCAGTCCCACCAATAGCGGATTATTCGCGGTGGGACTGCGCTTCGCTTGTCCCACCCTACTGGGATCCGGACGGTTCATTTTACGATCCTCGCGTTGCACAACAGAAGTCGGTCGCCGGTACCCAGGTCGTCGCCGAAATCGACCAGGATCGTCAGCCGCCGGACGCCGGCCACGTTAAGCTCGATCGATTGCGGCGCGTCTTTGCCGGAGACGTCGGTTTCCAACAACACCCGGTCGTCGCCGCGGACTATCAGCCGGACTTTTCCTCCCGTGCCCCAGGCGTCGTCGATTCCGGCCACGGCGCGGAAGCAGCGGAAGCCGACCGGCAACCGATAGACCAACTCCGTTCGGGCAAAGAGCGCCAGGCCCTTGCGGTACTCGTTGCCGCCCAGTTTCAGCGTTTCCGACTCGAAGCCGCGGTCGAAACGGGGGGCGTAGAACAGTCTGAGCGCCGGCAAGGGCCGTTCGCCGCCGAAATACGGCGTCCAGACCGTGGAGTCGGGTTTCAAGTCGCTGAGATAGACCAGCTTGCCGAGGGAAAAATCCAGCCGCGAGACGTTCTCCAGCGGTTGCGATACGCTCAATCCCGTGGACGTTGCCCATTGCAGGTTATCGGCGAGGCTCACGGACCGCGCCGACCAACGTGAGCCGGCGGCGTCGGTGATTCGGCAGATTGCCGGCGGCGGCTCGTCGGCGACGCCGTGACGATAGACGAATCCGTAGACCTTCGAGCGATTCACCGGCAGGACTTCGCCGTCGAGGTCGAAGCCGACGGTGTCTTCCGTCACGTCGTGAACAACGCCCCCGTGCGAGTCGAGCGTTCCGTTTGTGCGGACGATCAGCAGGTCGCTGTCGGCCTTCGCGTCGATCAGCCGCGACCATTCGGCGTCGAGCGGGTCGGCGCGTTGGAGCCGGACCGATTGGACGACGGACATGGGGGCCTCGACGACTTCGCCGCCGGCGAGGGTGATTCGGGCCTGGCCGCCGCGGGCGACGTACTGCCGACCGTGGATCGACGATCCGTCGGTCAGTTCGACGATGACGCCGGGCATTTGCGGGGACGGCTTTGCCTTCCGCCTGGCGGTAAGCGTTAGGAGGTTTTCCGTTTCCAGCGACACCCGCCCTTGGCCCGTGTCGAGGGTCAGACGATCGGCCGTCAATTCGACCAGGGCGCCGGAGATCGTTTGGCCGTCGAGCGTTTGCGCCTCGAACGGGGGTGCGGCGGAACTGAGAACCAGCGCCAGGAGTATGCTGCTCATGGTTGTGCTCGTGTTGTTGGTTTGCGAAGCCGCAAGCGGTCGTCACTATCCACTACCCACTATCCACTACCCACTATCCACTATACTATTCACTTTCCTCGGCGGCTAGCCGGCGGAAGTATTGTTCGATAACGTCGCGGTAGTGGGAGGGGAAATCGCGTCCGATCTGCTGCATGGCTTCCTCGCGTTTCTTCGGCGGCAGGTTGCCCCATCCGCTGTCCGAGCCGATGTTCTTCCTGTCCACCTTGCCCGGTCCCTTGCCGCCGGCGATCTTGCTGTCGGGCATGGGGCTGCCGGGCTGTAGCATGTTGGCCTGTTGCTGTTGTTGCTCTTCTAACTTCTTAATGAGCTTATCGAGCGACTCGATTATTCCGTCCTGGCGGTCGCGGACTTTCTTGCCGGCGCGGCCCAGGTCGAGCCGTCGGCGGACGTCGTCCATCCGCCGGGCGATGTGGTCGAGCGTGTCGTCTTGCAGACCCTTGAGGTCTTCCTGCATGAGCCGGGCGAGAACGACGTAGCGTCGCGGGCTGGACTCGGCCCCTTGCAACAACTCGCCGATCGACTTCAAGCCGGAATCCTTGTTCAGCAAGGCGTGGCATACGACGCTCTGGTAGAACAGCAGCGCGGCGGGGGCCGCCACGTCGTCGGGCTTTAGACCCGAAAGTTGCTCCAACGCCTCGTCGTACAACGCCTCGTCGACCAGCCACCGGGCGTAGAGCAGCCGCAGGTTGTTGACCAGCAGCGGCGGCGCGGCGGCGGCACGGAGCCAGTCCTGCGATGGAAGCACAAGTTGCCCCCGCGGTTGGGAGCATAGCTCGACCAGCTTCGCCGCGTTCCGGTCGAGCAGCGCGTACGTCATCGCCAGGCGGATCAGCAGGTCGTCCTCCGTGGCCGTGGCGGGTAAGTCGCGCCAAATAGCCTCCGCGCGGGCCCGAACGGCGGCGTCCGCCTTTGGCGTCTCCAAGCAGGCAATCGCCTGGGCCTTGATCTGTTCCGCCGCGAGCGGTTTCCAGGCGGCGGCCGTATTGGCGAGCGGGTTGGACGTCTGGCCCGCGGCCGGCGCGGCCAGGAGGACGGCAATCGCAAACAGGGCGATGACCGCTCCGGCGCCCACGCGGAGCGTGGGAACCAGGGGGATATTCTGGTTCCCACGCTCCGCGTGGGAACCGATGTGTTCGGACGCTCCGCGTCCGTTCGCTCGCATGTTTAGCGAGAAAGCGGGCGACTGGAGAGGTTCTGGGGCGGAGTCCGTCCCCGCCGCCGACGCAGAGCGTCGGGAACAGTCGGTTCCCACGCGGAGCGTGGGAACCAGGACTTTTTTGAGGCTCGGTTTCATTTGTTCTTCCCCAATTGTAGATCGCGAGTGACGCGATGGATTCGTTCCTCCCGCTCGGCGAGCCGCCGAAGGGCCTCGATCAACTCGGAGCTGTCGGCCTGTTCGCCGTCGATCATTTTTGAATACCGGTCGGTTCGTTTGTTTACCCGCATTTGCAGGGCACGGATCATTTTTACCTCGGCCAACATATCGATCAATGGCGGGTCCCCAGGTTGACCGGGCCTGGGCTTGCCCGGCGGCTTATCCTCCAGATCCTTCTGGGCCTTTTTGAGCGCCTCGACCATTTCCTTCAAGGCTTCCAGGATGTCTTCCTCGATGCCTTGGGTGAGCTTGCCCACCCTAGCCCGCGCCAACCGTTGGACGACCTGCTGCATGTCTTCGCGCATCTGTTCGATGGCTTCCGGAAAAGCGATGGCGGTCCCGTCCTCGCGGAGCAGGAGCAACGCCTTGTCGACCTCGACGACGATCAGCGATTCCTTGCCGCTCAGCCGGCTGGCTTCGATCTCGTGATTGTGCGTTCGCTGAGCGGAGGGGACCGCGTCGAGCCGCAGCGTTCCGATATAGACCTCCTGCTGCATTTGCATCATTTTTCGGAATCGGGCCTCGAGCATCGCCAGGAGCCGGGCAATTTGCTCCTCGCGCAGTTGCCGAAGGATTTCTTCCAGTTCCGCCTTGGCTTTTTCCAACTCGCTGATGGCTTCCTCTTCCTTCTCGACGGCGCCTTCGCGTTGGGCCTCTTTGAGTTTCTTTTCCGCCTCCTTCATTTTTTCTCGGGCGGCTTTGAGGCGTTTTTCGGCGGGATTCTGCTCGGATTCCTGTTGCTGCTGCTGGTCGCTCTGCTCTCCTGGCTCTCCTGGCTGCCCTGGCTGTCCTGGCTGCCCTTTCTGTCCCTTTTGTCCTTTTTGTCCTTTCTGTCCTTTTTGTCCCTTCTGGTCCGAGGATTCTCCCTTTTGGTCTCCCGATTCAGATTTTTCTTTTCCGTCCTCCGCACCCTCCTTTCCGGGTTCCGCTTTTTCCTTTCCGTCCTTCCCTTTTTCCTTTCCGCTTTTCCCCTCCTCTTTTCCGCCTTCCGCCTTCCGCCCTCCGCCCTCTCCCTTAATGTCCTTGGCCAGTTTGCCGGTTTTTTCGGCAAGTTTTCCTTGCTCATCGGCCAGGCGTTTGGTGTTGTCTCCGCCGATGGTGCGGCCTTGAATGTCCTTCTCCTGCTTGATGATTCTGTTGAGTTGTTTTAGTAATTGGCGGATTCGCTCCTTTTCTTTTTCGATGCTTTTTGCGCGGTTTTCGCTCATCAGGAGTTCCAACAGGGCGCGCAAGTCGAGATCGAGGTCGGCCTGGTCCTCCAGTGCCCGGGAGAGTTGTTCTTTGCCCAGCAATTCCACGAGTTGCTCGATGCGGACGGCGATCAACTGGTCCTTGCTCTGGGCGACCGCCTTTTTCAGCAAGGCGGCCCTGCGGGGATCGGTGGCCGCGCTGAGTTCGGCCATCCGCAGCAGGACGCCTTCGAGATGTTTGTATTGCTCGGCGATGCGCCGCTGCTGGAGGGCGAGTTTTTCGGCGGGGCTAAACTCGTCTTCCGTTCCCGCCCGCGCGGCGTCCTCCTGTCCGGGCGCGGATTGCTCCGGTCCGGTCTGGGCGCGAACCGTGGGGGGAAGAGACAAGACCGCAGCCAGGGCCAATCCGAACACCGCCAAATGATGGGTGGCACGGGCATCTTGCCCGTACTCTGGCCGGGGTGGCACGGGCATCTTGCCCGTGCTTGGCAGACACTGGCGAGACGCCAGTGCCACCCAGCCGCGAGACGCCAGTGCCACCCACGCCGAAAGTCGATTGTCGGTACTCATCGTCTACTCCTTCAATAAGTCGCGGATTTTTTGTTTGTGCCGCCGTTGGGTTTCCTCTTTAAGTTCTTTTTGCATTTCGATAATCTTCCGCAGCAGTTCGACCGCTTCGTTGAAGCTTTCCAGTTCGAGCATGCGGTCGCGGACTTTTTGCATGGCCAGGAGTATTTCATCGGCCTGCGCTTGGGCACGGTTGCGGAGCGCGGGGCCTTGGCCTTGGGATTCCAGATCGGCCAGCAAGGCCTCGATGCGCCGCTCCAATTCGGGAAACATCTCGCCGGCGATTTCGTGGAGCGGCCGTGCTATGCCTTCTTGGATCCGCTTTTTCAATTCCTCGGTGTCGATGCGGTTGTTGACCAGTTGCTTGCGGATGTCGTCGAAGGCCTCGGCCACGCCCAACACCTCCTGGGCGCTCTTCCGGCAGTTGCTCAGCGCGCTTTGCACGCGGAGCATACGCAGTGCGGCCCGCCGCTCGGGCGTATCGGCCGAATCGAGATTGTCCGGCTTATCGCCCGGTTCGCTGCCGGCCGGCGCCGCGGCGGGATTGGCCGATTCTTCCGATTCGAACTCGAGCCGCGCCAACAGGTCCCGCGTTTCGGTCACCTCTTGCAGCATCCGCTCGAACCGCTGCCGCAAGACCAACTCCCGCGCTTCTAGCATTGCCCGCAATTGGTCCGGCGTGACGATCTCCAACAGCCATCGCTCGCTGCCGGCCAGGTTGGGGCCTTTGCCGAGGTCGCAGAGATCGGCGGCGCGGACGGTCATCAACAGTTTTTGGCCCGGTTTGACCCCCAAGGGGCGGACTTCCAGCGCCGCGTCGTTCAGGTTGAAGGCGGCGGGAGCGCGCGGGAGTTCGGCTATCGGCTGATTTGCCGGCTCGCGATCGTCGATCGCGTACTCGAACCAGACCCGGCCGATGCCGTAGTCGTCGGCGATCCGGCCGACAACCGGCACGCGGGCCTGCGGGGTGATCGCCGCGCCGATGCCGTCCAATTGCACGGCCATTTGCGGCGGCTGGTCGGGCGCCGCGACGAGCACCAGCCGGACCGGATCGCGGCCCGTGACGCCGTCCGTATCGGTCAACGTGAACAGCAGGGTGGTGTTGTCGTCCAACCTTTCCACCGTGTGGGAGAAGCCGCTGTGGTCCGCGTTCAACTTGTCCGCCTCCAACACTTCGGTCGTCTCCGGCCGTTCGGCGACGACTTTGTCGACCTGCACGCGGACGAGTTCCTTGTTGGCCTCTTCGGCGCGGACGGTCACGCGGCTGCCCGTGGGGATTTGCATCACTCCGGTGACCGGCAGCGGGGGCTGGCGGCGGCGGATGTAGGCGGGCAACTCGCAATCGAGCGTCATCCGCGAGATCATGGGGCTATCGACGGCCTGAATCCACAAGTTGTTTACGCGATCGTCGCCGCCGACCACGTCGAAGTCGATGTCGGAAAGCACGCCGCGGAAGGTGTGAGAGAATTCCTGGTAATAGTCCTCCTCGCCGCGCGAGATGCCGCAGCGGTCCATCGTCACCCGGCCGCGTCCGCCACCTTCGGTCCGATAGCGGATTTCGACTTTTTCCGGCACTCGCGGCATACGGGTGTCGGCCTTCGCCACTATCTCCACGTCCGAACCGCGGGCGACCTTGCGCACGCCGTCCGTAAAACCATCAACCACAATATCCGTGTACCGGGGCCATGGATCGCCGGATAGCGCCAGCACGCGGTTGGCCCAAACGCCGAACGCCCCGGAAAACAGGACGGCGAACATCACCACGCTGGTCGTAAGCAGAGTCGCGGCGCCGCAATGCAGCCACAACGGACGCGGATTGAATACCTTCCTGAGTTCGACCTCTTCGACGCGGGCCGATGCCTCGCGGCAAGTTCTCGCAAGCATCTCCTCGCCTAGAACGTCGTCCGCCGGTCGGTCGCCGAGGACCACGGCCGTCAGCAGGCTGTCGTTAAATTGCGGAAACCGGCGTTCGAGCACGGTGGCCGCGTTGCCGTCCGTGATGGGGACGAACGCCCGGCGGCCGATCATGCGAAAGAGGACCAGCACCACCACCGCGGCGACCGCGGCGAGCATGATCGCGCGGACCAGCGGAGACGGCTCGAAGAACCAATCGGCCGCAAGGGTTGCCCAAAACGCCGTGCCCAACCATGCCACGGCGGCGGCGGAACCTTCCAACCAAACGTATTGGCGGATGCGGCGACGCAGCGCGCCCAGCAAGGTCCATGCCGGGGAGGCAAGTGTCGGTCGGTCGTCGTGGTCTAGCGTTGCCATGGCATGTTTGCGTTGCATGTTTAGCGGCCGCCGGCACGGCGGCTTGCGGCGGAACACGGGCCGACGCACCGTCGGCCGCTAAACAGATTAAACGTTCGGGGGTGAATTTCACCACCTTTCATTCTACACCAATTTATATTTACGCCAGTCGGAGCAACCGCCGCACCAACCACTCCAGACAAAGAAAACCGCACAAAGCGATCATGATCCACCGGAGCCAAGTCTCTTTCTCTTGGGGGTCTGGGGTAATCGGGAGGACAACGGTACTTGTGCGGTCTTTCAACTGCATCGTAAGGGGGGGGACCCCGTGCGTCGCCACGGCCGACTCCATGCCGATGTAGTACCTGCCGCCCGTATTTTTTGCGATGGCGCTCAATAGGGCATCGTTCCGTCGCGGGTTCTCGCGCTCCAGGTCGGGGGCCTTCACCTGTATGCGGCGGCTTAGCCGCTCGTTGTCGCTTTCGGGCACAGGCAGTTCGAGGCGGTACGTTCCTTCCAACAGTGCGGGGAACTGCCCCAGGAAGGCGCCTACCCGCGTCGGGTCGGGTCGCAACGTAACGGCCTGCGTTGCGCCGTTCGGCGCGAACACCTCTAATTTGACGCTTGGCGATTCGAGAGGTTCCAACCGGAGGTCGGTCAATTGCGCCCGGACCTCGACGGTGTTGCCCAGCAGGTATCGGTCCTGTCCGACCAGCAGCACGCCGCGGCTGGAGCCGCGCAAGAGCCGGCCTTGCGAGACGTGGCGGATTAGTTTCGTGTAAAACTTCTCGAAATACGTATCGTCGACGGCGCGGAGCCGCCACATTTCGCCGCTGCCCATGTAAAATACGCTGCCGGAGCCGTAAAACTGTCCGGCGAAATAGACCGGTTGATCTCCCACTTGGACGGCGCGGGGATCGGAGAACCACGCGTAGACGGTGGCGCCCGGCTTCGGACCCCGCACCAGACAGCAACTGTACACGCCGGGGAAATCGTTCCAAGCCTGACGGTTGGCGGTCGCCGTGTCGGCCAGCCAGAGGAAGTCGGCCTCCTGTCCTTCGCGGGTGAAGTCCAAGGGCCAGGCCTCCTTGCCGGCGAAAACGCCGCCGTCGACGGTCGCCAATCGGCCGTAGAACTCGACGGGGTACAAGTTGCGCACGGTGGACATGGCCGAGTCGTGTACCCATCCGTCGATGTTTTGGCCGACATGCACCGGCCCGGCGACGACGATCAAGCCTCCCCCCTGGTCGGCCACCCATTTTTCCAGCAATTCAATCTGCTGGACGCTAAGGGCTTGCCAATTGGGATCGAAGGCCACGACGCAGTCATATTCGTACATCTCCCGGCGGGTCGCGGGGAAATCGTCGAGGATCACATCGGCGTCCTGCGACATCCCCTCCCTGCCGCTTTGCAGCAGCACGTCGACGCTGGTGTAGCGGTCGCGGTAGAGTTGGTTGCGGAGAAACTGGTATTCCCGCATCGCTCCGTCGGCGAACAGCAGGACGCGGCTCTTGCGGTCGATGATTTCGATGTCTGCCTCGCGGGCGTTGTCGGCCGGATTGCGGTCGCCTTCGGGGGCCTGGACCCGCAGCCGCAAAGTGCGGCGGCCGGCGGCGTCTGGAAGCAACTCGAACTTGACCGGGAGCACCTCGCCGTCGCCGCCGAGCGTGACCTCTCGGCTTTCGAGCAACTCGCCTTCATCGTCTTTGCCGGCCTCGGTCCCATTGCCCGCCGGACGCGAC
The DNA here is from genome assembly GCA_018897395.1 of Planctomycetota bacterium. Classification (GTDB taxonomy): domain Bacteria; phylum Planctomycetota; class Planctomycetia; order Pirellulales; family Thermoguttaceae; genus JAHIKV01. Next base: position 9,396 of record JAHIKV010000005.1, read on the forward strand.
AAAACCCGCACCACTACCGTCTTGCCCGGCATCCCTTGGGCTTGCAGGTAGCCGGTCACGGTGTACTGATCGCCGGGATAGGCGCGGGCCGGCACGACCAGGTCGGAAACGGCGACGTTGGTCGGCTGTTTGTCCGATCCCAGTCCGACGGTGAAGATGGGTATTTTCGCTTCGCGGGCCAACTCGACGGCCGACTCGGGCGAGATGCCGGCGTTTTGCCCGCCGTCGCTGAAGACGATGATACCCGAGACCGGCGTGCCCCGCTCCTGTTGAATCAGTTGCATCAGGGCCTGGCCGAGCCGGGTTTCGGTACCGCTGGGCGCGAGCAGCTTGTTCCAACCGGGCAGGGGGCCGGGGCTAGCGGCGTGATCGGGTGTTTCATTCCCGTCGTCAACGCCCCCCCCTTGCAAAGGCGGGGGTGTTTCCGCCGATTTCTCATTCTCCGGCGACACTTTCTTCAGGTTCGCCACGCTGTCTGGTTTCAGGGCATCGTCGAACTGGAACACGGCGACGTCGTGCGTCTTGCGGAGCCGCCCTATGAAGTCGGATTTTTCGAGCGCATCGGCGACGTTCTGCGACCGGTTCCGCGTTCCGCCGCCGGCGGACGGATCGGCGTCCGACAGCCTCATGCTCAGGCTGGTGTCGAACAGCAGCAGCGCGCGGGAGTTCCGCACCTCCTCGCGTTCCGACCGCCAAGAGGGCTGCAAGTAGAGGACCAGCAGTCCGAGAAAGACCGCGGTCCGCAGCGCGGTCAGCAGCCACTTCCACCACGGCCTGAGTTCCTCGGCGTCGCGGCGGTACATGTAACGGACGAACAGCAGGATGACGATCAGGACGAGGATCGGCCGGATCCAATCGGAGTTCGACTGGATTCGTGCCCACTCGAACGTGGTTCGGGTCACGCTTTCGGCCAACAGCGGCGGGAGAACGAATGTCACGCGGCGCCTCCTTTGGCCAGCGGGTGGCGCCTCGCCGGATGGTAGCTGGCCGACCAGGCCAGGATTTGCTCGCCCACCAACAGCAGGATCAACGCGTAGAGCAGTGCCTCGCCGAGGTCGTACCCGGCAAGCTCGGTGGCCGTGGATTGGAAGTCCGCGGCCTGTTGGTAACGATATTTTACGCCTTCCAGCCGCGCGGCGAGTTTCTCGCCGTCGAGCGCCGTCAGGTCGCCCTCGGCCGGATCGACGTTCACCGCGTATCGGCGCGTCTCGGCCGTGCCGTCGGCGCGGGTCAGCCGCGACTCGTAGAAACCGCTAACGTCGGTCTCGAGCAACGACGCGGTATACATCCCGTTCCCGTCGGCCGACTTCGTCGCGTTGACCGTCACGGGCGGCTTGCCCGACTGTTCGGGATAATCGAAACGCACTTCCGGGTTGGGTTGGTAGAGGGCCGGATTCAGACTCAACTCCAAAGGCGAACCGACCGTCCGCGATTGGGCTTCGGCGGGTCGCCGCGCCAGATACGCTTGCAGGTCTTGCATGGCCACCACAAAGCTGGGGTTCCGTGCCCAGTTGTTCCAGACGGGCGCCGCGCTGCTGAGGAACGCCACCACGCGACCCTTGCCGAACTCACGCTCGACCACCAGCGGCGCGCCGTTGCGCAATCGGGCCACGACGCGAGTGGTCGAGTCGGTCGGCGGCTGCCAGCCGGGAGGCAACGCGAAATATCGCTGGACGATTACCGTATGCAAATACGGGTTCTGCTCGGCGGCGAACACGCGGAATATGAAGTGCCGCTCCACTTGCACGTCGGGGGCAGGCTCCAGCCGGTCGACCAGAAGCTCTTCTTCGCGGGCCAAGGGGACCGGGAAAAGCCCCTTCCCGTCACGGTAGAGAACGTCGTTGAAAAACTTCAGTTCCGTGCGGTCGCCGAGAAAGAACGCCAGGCCCCCGCCCGCGGAAACGTACTTTTCCAACGCGGTGACGGCCGACGAATCCAACCGGCCGACGTTCGCCAGGTCGATGGCGTGGAAATCGGCGAGCGGCTTGAGGCTCAAAAATCGCGGCGTTTCGATCTGCGGCCGCACCCCGGTGCGGACAGACTCGCCGGGGGCCAGGGCAAAACTCAAGTATCGGGCGTCGCGGGCCTGGGCGCCGCCGTCGACCAGCAACACGGGAACGTCCGGCGGCAGATCGACCGTCGAGTAGCGATGGTTGTCGGCGTCCACGGCGTCGCCGGGGAGTCGAGCGGTGACGTCGTGCGGGCCGGCGTTGGGGAAATGGACCAGGAACCGCTCAGTGGCCGTTTTACCAGGCGGGATTTCCGCCAATACGACCGGCGGCCGGCCGTGCCCGTCCTCGCCCAAAGTGACCGCTATCTCGCGGACCGGCGCGTGGCCGTAATTCCGCACGGAGAGGTCCATGAACCAGGGCACGCCCGCCGCGCGGATCCCCTCGGCGGGCGAAAGCGAGACGATCGCCAGATTGGGACGTGTGCGGTCGACGCAGTCGATCAGGCGGACATCGACCCCCGACTCGCCCAAGCGCAGCAACTCCTTGCGCAGCTCGGCCGGTTCGTTCCACTGCCGGGCGCGAAAGTCGGAAATCAAATATACGATGCGCTGCTCCTCGGCGCCGTCGCCGAGCAGTTCTCCGATCGCCTGCAGCGCGGGCATGGGGCCGGCGGCGGTCTGCGAGACATCGAGCTTGCCGAGCAGCGATTCCAGTTCGTCCGAGAAATCCTTGCCGACCGGCTGCTTCAACACGTCCGGTTTTCCGGCGCTTTTCGGCAACGCCGCCCGCGAGAAACGCAACAGCGATAAGGACTGCGGGTGGTCCTCGCGGGAGGCGTTTATCCCGATTTGCTCGACGACTTTTCCGGCTTCCGCGAAGGCGGCGGTGTCGGCCCAGCGGTCGGACATCGAGTAGCTGTCGTCCAACAGCACGATGTGATGCGTGTGAACGCCTCCGAGCAGATTCCCCCACTGGCTTCGCAGTCTCGGCTGGGCAACCAGGAAGACGACGGCAGCCACCGCGAGCATCCGCAGCAACAGCAGCAGGAGTTGCTTGAAGATGATCCAGGTGCGATGTTTTTTCTGGCTCAGCAGCAGGAACTCCATCGCCGCCCACTCGATCCGCCGGTGGCGCATCATGTTGATCAGGTGGATCAATACGGGTATCGCAACCACGCCGAGGGTCGGCAGGCCCAAGGTCCAAAACAGTGCTGGGTTGACGAAAGAGGGCATGGAGTGGTTGGTGGGTAGTGGATAGTGGTTAGTGGATAGTGGGTAGTGGGTAGTGGGTAGTGGGCCGCTTGCGGTTTCGCAATTATCCTCGTTTCATTTTTACCGCCGGGTTCCCAATCGGTTGCTCAAGAACGCGGCCAAGGCGGCGTCCAACGGCTGGCTGGTGCGGAGCAAGGTGTAGTCCACGTCGTGCCGAGAGCAGCCGCGGCGGACTTCCTCCAAGTATTCGCCCAGCGAGTTTAGATATCCTTCCCTCAGCGCGCGGGGATTGCAGCGGAGTTGCTCGGCCAGTTCCAGGCCCTCGAAGCGGGTAGGCCCGCTGAACGGGAAATCCAACTCATCGTCGTCCAGCACGTGGAAGACCATCACGTCGTGCCCTCGGCTCCGCAGCAGCCGCAGTCCGCGAAAAAGCCCTTCGCGCTCGACGAACAGGTCGGAGACCAAGACCATCATCCCCCGCCGCGGATAGTTCTCGGTCGCGTTGCGAAGTATTTGGTAAAGGTCGGTTTTGTCCCTCGGATCGCTAAGTTCCAGCGCCTTGATGATCGAATCCAGGTGGTTCCGTCTGGTTCGCTGGGGAACGGTCATCCGGGCGGATTCGTCGAAGGCCACGCAGCCGACGGCGTCCTGCTGGCGCAACAGCAAGTAAGCCAGGCTCACCGCGACGGTGCATGCGTATTCGTACTTATTGAAGTCCCCGCGGCCGTAGCGCATGCTGGCCGAGACGTCGCACAGCAGCGTACAGCGGAGGTTTGTGTCCTCCTCGAATTGTTTGACGTAGAAGCGGTCCTGTTTGGCCCAGACCTTCCAGTCCACGTAGCGCAGGTCGTCGCCGCGGGTATACTCGCGGTGCTGCCGGAACTCGATCGACTGACCGAAGTACGGACTGCGATGCATGCCGGAGAGGAATCCCTCGACAATCTGGCGTGCGCGCAGGCCGAGGCGGCTGATCCGCTTGATCGCCTCAGGACGCAAAAATTTCCTGGAATCGTGCATCGCGGGTCAGCTCGTCTTCACGGGTGGGGGTAATCGCCACAATTCGCTCGATCAAGTCGTCGGGCGTAACGCCCTCGCTCTCGGCCGTGAAGCTCAACACCAGGCGGTGCCGCAACACGGGCTTGGCCAACGTTTGCACGTCCTCGCAGGCGACGTGAGTGCGGCCTTCCAACAATGCCCGAGCCTTGCCCCCGAGAATCAGAAACTGGACCGCGCGCGGACCCGCGCCCCAATTGAGTTGGTCCCGGACGAAGTCGGGAACTCCGACCTCGCGGACCCGGGTTTGACGCACCAGCGCCAGCGCGTAGCGGATAACGTGGTCGGCCACCGGCACCTGGCGGACGATCTTCTGCAATTCGAGGATATCCTCGGCCGTCAGCACCGGGGTAATCGAATCGACCATGGTCGTGGTCGTGCGCCGGACCACCTCGAATTCCTCGTTGAAGTTCGGGTAGTCGACGAAGACCTTGAACATGAACCGGTCTTGTTGGGCCTCGGGGAGCGGATAAGTCCCTTCCTGCTCGATCGGGTTCTGGGTGGCCAGGACGAAGAACGGATCGGAAAGGGCGTGGCGGACCCGGCCCACGGTCACCTGACGCTCCTGCATGGCCTCCAACAGCGCCGCTTGGGTCTTGGGCGGGGTGCGGTTGATCTCGTCGGCCAAGATCACGTTGCTGAACAGCGGCCCTTCGAGGAAGCGGAAATCGCGCGCCCCGGTGCTGCGGTTCTCCTCGATCACCTCCGTGCCGGTGATGTCGGCCGGCATTAGGTCCGGGGTGAACTGGATGCGGCTGAAGCTGAGGTTCAGCGCCCGGCTGAGCGTGCTGATCATCAGAGTCTTGGCCAGCCCCGGCACGCCTTCCAGCAGGCAATGCCCCCGGCTGAACAGCGAAATCAGCAACTCCTCGATCACTTGGCTTTGGCCGACGATCACCTGGCCCAGTTGGTCCACGATCTTGCGTCGGGCGTCGCCGAGCTTCTCGATGGCGGTGCTCTGCTGCCGGTCGAAATCTTGGTCGCTCATTATGATTTTCCTCGCGGATTGGGGTTTGCGTTCCACCTTCTCGTTCTGGTTTATTGAGTGAAGGAAATCCAATGCGACGCGCGACAACATTGTTGTTCCGATTCTCGCTAAAACGGCGTTAATGCCGCGTCGCGCTCCGGGCGTTCAGCGTTGGTAAATGGGCAACACTCCCTTGGGGAGTTGCAGGATGGTTAAGTTAATGGCCGTGGTGTAAACCGTGCCGATGTGTCCTTGATTCCACCCTCCATCGGCGCCGGCCTCGGAAACGATCTTCTGGAATATCTTGCCGCGGTAAGTATCCCACTCCTTGCCTCCCTCGCGGTACAAGACTTGGGAATAGTAGTAATAAGCGTAGTGCCAGTGGCCGAAGGTTTCCCCCGAGACTTTGTCGAGGTTCCGGTGGCAATACTTCAGGATTCTTGGGACGTATTCGTCGTCGTAGTCGCCGGCGTTGAACAGACAGGCGATGGCGGCCGCCGTGATCGGAGGCCGGCCGCCGCCGCCGGCGCCCGCCAGGTTGTATCGCACGCCGCCGTCCGGGCCGGTGCATTTTTTGATGTAGTCGATTGCCTTGTCGACGATTTCCTTGGGCACTGGAATGCCTGCGTTCCGGCAGCCGCGAAGTCCCTGCACTTGGGTGATCGTGGTCGATCCTTCGTCGAAATCGCTGCCGTCCTTGGCGCTGACGTATCCCCAGCCGCCGCCTTTGGTCTGGGCCTGGCCCGTGAAAACGACCGCCTTGCTGAGGACTTCGACCAACTCTTCGCGCCGCTCCACGTCTTCTTCCTCGCCCAACACCTGAGAGAGGAACAGCATGGAGAAACCGTGCCCGTAAGTGTAGCGGTTGTCGTCGGAGGCGCCGATCAAGCCGTTGGTCCGACTGCGGCCGACGAGATAACCCACTGCCCTGCGAATATTCGGGGCGTACTTCCCCTGCACGGTGGTCGATCCCTCAGACAACAGGGCGATTCCCGCCAGCGCCGTCATGGCCGTCGGATATTGATTGTTGTTGGCCGTCCAGTGGCCGAGCCGCGACTGGTGGTTGGCGAGCCACTCGAGTCCACGGGCAATCGCGCGGTCCACGTCGGCGTCCCGCACCGCGGCCGACGCGACGTTCGGCCAAACGACCGCCGCGATAACCGCGACAACCAGGGATCGCAGCACGGTGGATGTAATCATGGCGCCGTTCTCGGGATAATAAATATCGTATCCGTTTAGCGGCCGCCGGCACGGCGGCCTGCAATTTTCCGCAAGCCGTCGCGCCGGCGACCGCTAAACATGCAACCAAACGTTGCTCAATCGGAGCGCTAGTCCTCGTCGCCAAACGGGTTGATCGGGACGATGGTCTTCCGGATTGAGTTCCACAGGGCGTGAGCAATTTTGCTCCCCGGCGGCGACTCGGTGGGATCGGCGTCGGCTGCCGAGGGGGGCGGTATGGGATTATCCGTGTAAGTTAACGTAACCGTTTCCTTCTGCATTGTCAAGGCAACGGTCTTTTTCTCGATGTCGCAGGCGACGTTGAATATACCCATGTGGTTGTCGAACTCGCCTTTGTACACCCTTCGACCGCTGCGCTTGTCAAAGCACAATACCCGCGGCTTCCATTGCCCCTGTCCGTTGGGCTTTCGCTCGTAATGTTGGCTGGCGAAAATCACCACCGGCAGAGCGGCGGGCTGGTCGGAGAGCAAGAGTTGTTTCTCGACCTTCACCGGACCGGGCCAAAGGAGCTTACCTTGTGAATCGAAGGCGTACAAACGTCCCTGGTTGATCGGATTGATCGAGTGATGACGTTGGTTGGGCATGGGCTGGATGGGCGGTATATTGCCCGACTGGTAGTTCGTCAAGAGGAAAAACTGCTCACCCGACTTGAACAATGTGATGTTGAGCAAGTCCGGCTCCGAATCGAGTTTCACGTCCGCCAAGGTCCGGCCGTCGGGGAGTGAAATCAGCACGAACCGTCCGTCGGGTTCCATCACCCCCACTGTCTCGTCGTCCGCGACTGAGGTTTGGGCGTTGGCGGCGAACTTCCGCCGCGGCCATTCGTCGCGCCCCTCCAACGGATCGATAAGAGTCAGCTCCCGCTGGTTTCCTTCCGGCCACCAGAGGAGGAGTTTTCGGCCGAAGGCGGCGAGACACGTGTCTTGAAGGGTGGAATACATCGTCTGCATTTGACCGTTGGGCATCCTGCGTTGGATAACATGCCGCGGTAATTTGCGGGTACCCAGCAATTCGCCGTCGCCGACCCGCAGCAAGCGGGCGTCTTCCTCGTCGGTAGTAAGCACGAACAAGTGTCGGTCGTCGCCGAAAACGTCGCAGACGGCCGGCATATCCTGGCGGACCCAAAGCGTCTCTCCGTTCCGCGGATCAACCGCCATCACGCTCTGAAAACGCCGCAAACAGACATAATTATTGTCGGCCGGACCGAGCAAGTTCGGTTGGTTTTGGAAGTTGGCGAGCTGTATCTGCAACTGCGGAGGAAGAATGGCCGGCGGTATGGGAGCTTGACGAAGCCCCGGGAGATTGGCGGCGGCAACGTTCGGATTGGACAAATCTTGCACCCACAACAGACGCGGCGCGCCGTCGGGGGACGATCCCAACGTGTCGATCGCGTA
>JAHIKV010000337.1 GCA_018897395.1 Planctomycetota bacterium
CCGGTGCGTTCTCAAGCAGAAGCATCCCATCATTTGTCCGCTATCCCGCCGTCGTCTGTCTTCTTGCCGATCACGCCTTCCGGCTGGCGGCTTCCTTGATCAGGTTCAAGGCGATTACTTCGCGCTGAATCTGGTTGGTGCCTTCGTAAATCTGGGTGATCTTGGCGTCGCGCATCATCTTCTCAACCGGGTATTCCTTCATGTAGCCGTAGCCGCCTAAAACCTGGACGGCGTCGGTCGTGACGCGCATGGCGGTGTCGGAGGCGAACAGCTTGCACATGGCGGAAATCTTGCTGACGTCCTTGGCACCGGTGTCAATGTAACGGGCGGCGGCATAGACCAGCGCGCGGGCGGCCTCGACCTGCGTGGCCATGTCGGCCAGCATGAACTGCACGCCCTGGAAGGAGCAGATCGGCTTGCCGAACTGGCGGCGCTCGCGGCTGTATTTTACGGCTTCGTCCAGCGCGCCGGCGGCGATGCCCAGGGCCTGGGCGGCCACGCCCGGCCGGGACATGTCGAAGGTCTTCATGGCTACGATGAAGCCCAGGCCTTCCTTGCCGAGGATATTGGCTTTCGGCACGCGGCAATCCTGGAAGACCAGTTCCCGTGTGGCGGAGGCGCGAATACCCATCTTGTTTTCCTTCTTGCCAAAGGTGAAGCCCGGCATCCCTTTTTCCACGATAAAGACGCTGGCCCCGCGCGAGCCCTTGGATTTATCGGTCTTGGTGACGACCGAGTAAATCTCGGCTTCGCCGCCGTTGGTGATCCATTGCTTGGTGCCGTTGAGGATATAATCGTCGCCGTCCTTGGTGGCCGTGGTGGCAATGGCGCCGGCGTCACTGCCGGCATTAGCTTCCGTCAGGGCAAAGGCCGCCAGGGACTGGCCGGAGGCGACGCGCGGCAGGTATTTCTGCTTCTGCTCGTCGTTCCCGTAAAGAATGATAGGGAAGGTGCCCAGCGCCGTGGCGGCCAGGCTGAGCGCAATGCCACTGCAGACCTTGGACAGTTCCTCGACGGCGATGCTGAGGTCCATGACCCCGCCGCCCAGCCCGCCGTATTTTTCCTCGATGTAGATGCCGCACAAATCCGCCTGGGCAAAAACCTTCAGGATTTCATGCGGAAACTCGTTGGCCTCATCGTAATGTTCGCGGATCGGCTTCATCTTTTCCTGGGCCACCTGGCGGCACAAGTCCCGGATCATTTCCTGCTGTTCAGTCAGACCATAGTTCATGGAATGCTCTCCCTTGGATTGCGGATGTTCGTTAACCGCGCCATTATAAAAGGAGTGCCCGTGCTGTCAATGGATTATCACGGGAATGGTTCATGCGAAATGGTTGATTTACCCGCATCCCGCGAGTCTATTCCGTCAAAACCTCGTTTAACTTCGCTTCCCATTCGTCCTCGGCCAGGACTTCGAAGCGGAGCACTTTGTCTTTCATCTCAAGTCCGAGTTCACTCCAGTTCCGGGACTTGGCCTGCCGGGTGCAAATATCGAATACCTTGCGGATATAGTTCGTCTTGGCGTTGTCCTTCATATGCAGTCCCTTGGTTTCAACGACATAAACCCGCTCGTAATCCGTTTGCGCGTCCTTGTTCCCGGCGGTGAAAATGAAGTCGGGATAAATCCGGTGTTCCCGCCAGCCCTGAATCGAGTAGTCATGCCGCGATCGGTTCCGATACCAGAAGAAAAGCCGGTGCTGGTTCTCCAGATACCACGCAACCGCCTTTTCGGTTTCGTTGAAATCTTCCTCGGGGACAAACTCAAAAAGACTCAACTCAAGCTGGCTCCCGTCCTTTCGGGTCAAGGTCTTGGCTGTCGGTTTCACGGCAAGTGCCTTCGGGAAAGAGTAGTCAAAATTGTTGCCGATAATCAGGAAGCGGAGTTCATCCTTTTCCATCATGGAACGAAAAACACGCTCGGCCAGCCGGTCTTTTTCGGCTTCCAGTTGCTTACGGAGTCCTTCAATCAGGAAAACAAAGTTGTTCGCGATTAGCCGTTCGGTGACCTGTTTCCCTTCCATCTTGCGGAAATGGCCCAACACCTTCTTGCTGAATTCGTGGGCCTGCCAAGGATTCGGCACGATGTCGCCGATCTGGCGCGTCATGAAAACCGGATCAACCCGGATACCGCCCTCTTTCAAGTTCCGGAAGCCCTTCGTCTGAATTAGACCATGCTTGTCGTCGGTCAGCGATACGCCGATTTCAACGTCCTTTTCCTCGTATTCGGAAAGCGTCAACTGCATGACCGGTTTCAGGGTGACGTCGTCCCAAGGAATGCGGGCCGCAATGTCCATTTCGTAGTTGACGGGCCGCCAACCATGGCCGTTCTTGACCACGAAAACCGGGAGAATCGTTCGGCTCGCGGCATCCTTGAACCGTTTACGGATGGCGGAATGGCGGTCTATGCTTGCGCCCGCCAACCCGCCGCTCTCGTCGTCGGTGGCGATATGCCCGCGCAGATCGCCCAAGCCTTCCTCTTCAAAGCCCTGTTTGATGTTGTCCAGCAGTTCTTTCCCGCGCTGTTGGAAACAAAACACGTAGCTTTCATCGAGTTCCCGGACTTGCGTTTTCCGGGCGTATGGTTGCCGGAGAATACGTCCGACAAGTTGTGTCAAAGCGTTCTGTGAAGATGGATTCGTCAGGATCACGAGCACATAAGCGAACGAGCAATCCCAGCCTTCTTGAAGCGCCTGCTTCGTGATGATGTAGCGGACTTTGCAGTCCCGTCCGAGAAGTCCGCCCACGTCGTCAACTTCCTTGAGTTCGTCCTTCTCGCTCGTCTTGACCGCGACTTGGTCCGCCGGGATGCCCATAATTTTCGTCAAATGTTCCCGGACCTGCTCGGAATGAATCCAGCGCCCGCCCAGCTGATCTTTGCCTGTGCGCTCAACTTGAATCAGGCAAATGGGCCGGATGTTAATGCCGGTGTTCGCGTCGTATTCCTTGGCATGCTCTTCCAGCACGTTGCGCTTGTTCATCCCGACAAGCAAAGTGTCCTTCCAATTCGGGCTTGCCTTATTCACAACATGGAGATCCAGCTTAATCATTTCCTCGTGATGCAGTTCCCGGCCGGTGATGTCCACGAGGATATTACTTCCCGTCGCGGGCGTGGCCGAAAGTTCGACAATCAGGCACGGATTGAAGCCGCGCAAGGTATCCTGCGCCCCCTCGCTGTAGGCTTTGTGGCCCTCGTCCAAAATGATGACCGGCGCAAGCGTTCGGAGCGTGTTGCCCAATGAAGTCTTGATCTGCCTGCCCCAAAACCCGCTTTGCTTCTCGTAGGTGTCCAGATTCGGGAAGCGTTTGAGTGTGGCTTCCTGAGCCTTGATGTCGTCCTCGGGCGGGAAGAAGTCCTGAAAACCGCCGCTGTCCTTGAACACCTTCAACGTTTCCTTCGTCTTCCGGTTGGCCGATGGAAGCATGAGCATCAGGACAACAAGATTCTCCTGCACGTCCTGTGGGGCAAAGTGGTCGGTCTTATCCAGAATCAGAGTATGTCCGCTGCTCGCCAAGTCGAGGTGTTGGCGGTAGGGATGATCCCGGTCTTTCAGGTGTTGGATTGTCTGCCGGTAAATCTGCGTCGTTGGCACAATCCAGAGCACAAGCCCCATCTGCCGCTTGCGGTAGATCGTGTTGACGAGATCCACGGTCTTGACCGCCAAGAGCGTCTTGCCGCCGCCCGTCGGAACTTTCAGGCAGAATATCGGCAATGGTTGGCCAAGCCCGTTCTTGCGCGGCAGATACCGGCAAGCAAGGCCGGCCTTCTCCCATGCTTTTGCCGCGAAATCGAACGCCAAGTCGGGATCAGTTATCTTCTCGGCCTTCTTCTTCAGATCGGCCAAAAGTTCAAGATAACCCCTGATCGTCTCAAGCGCTCTTTGCTGGTATTCCTTCAGTTGCATGGTTCAGGCATACTCGGCGACAGCCAAAGGCCGTCTTACCGTCAGTTTTTTTCG
>JAHIKV010000028.1 GCA_018897395.1 Planctomycetota bacterium
CGATCCCGGCGAGCGTATGAGACAACTGATTGACCGAGCGATCATTGATCCGTACCAGCGAAAGAACAAAGCGAGCCGTGACTATCCCCGCAAGAAGCAAGAGCAAGCGGCCGGTCCGCCGATCCTTCGCAAGGCGACTCGCGCCCAAGTCCAGCAGGCGATACAAGTTAAGCGCGAACTGAAAAAAGGGTTAACGGCGTAGAGTGGCACCCAGCCGCGCCGTGCAGGAAGCGGCGTCCCGTTTCGGGACAAGCAACTAGGATTTCCGACCAAGTGTGAAACCCAACAATTTTTTTCAAGGAGTCGCGTCATGTCGCGTAAATTGACTCTATGTGTGGTTCTCCTGTCCCTTGCAATGGCGGTTCCCGCCAGCGCTACAATAATAGTTGACGACTTCACCGACGATACGCTCAATGCGAATTGGGTCCAGTCAACTGTGCTTCTTGTCGGCAGCGTCCCAGCGTACACTTACAGCACAACGACCAATGACAACGAACTGACGGTGTCCATGGCCAGTTTTTCGGGTACCGCACGGATAGATGTTCTGCTGCGCAAAGACTACAGCTTGGGCGTTGGCCAAATACTGCTGACCGATGTGTTAGATTTTCCGAGCTTGGATGCAACCGGACTGGCGATCGCTGCCGATACCGGCATCACTGAACGGAAAAACCTCATGTATATAGGAGGGCGGGATAGTGGCAACAGGTTTTCATGGTATTACTACGACAACGACGGCACTGCCCCGTCGTCTGGCCTGATCGCTATGCCGGCCGGCGGTGTAACCGGACTTTTCATTGCGCGAACGGCCCAGGATGTATACGATCTGGGCTACTACGTAGGCGACACGCTCACTACGGTGGACACGATCACCGTGGCGGCCGGAAACCCCAAACCAGGCACGGCGATCGGCTACATTGTCGACATACGTGGTAACGCCAGCGCAGGTTTCGACAACTTGGTGCTCATTCCCGAGCCTTCCACGTGGGCGCTGTTGGCCACGGGGCTGGTGAGCCTGCTCTGCTACGCATGGAGGAAACGGAAGTGAGTGCCAAGCGAAGCTGATGCAAATCAGTTGGACAATCCAACCAGGTCAAAGGCTAACCACCGGGCCTGAACAGAACTTTGCGCGTGAGGAGGCAACGAATCACGTGAAGCCAAAGGGATGGCGGATGATCGGCCATAACGAAAGTGAAGGAGTTGAGCCCCGAAATTTCCATCGTTGCACTGGGCCAAAGGTTATTTCCCCTGGAAGCCAGCAGCGCGACGTGCGTCATGGTGAGTGCGTCGCGCCGTGCCGGGGTCTGAGTCCATGGCAGGTCATCCAACGGTTTGCATCGGAACTTGGGAGAGCCATGCCGCTCCCAAAAGGAAGCCTCCAACAAGCCGAAAAAAGGCAAGGCGGAGGTACGGCGGCACGGCAGTCGGACCAACTCATAGTAGAGGAGTAGCCGGAGTAATGTCCGGCGAGGGCACAAAGCCCACTCGAAGGGGTTGGCGGTAGAGCGCTGAGGGATGAGTACACGTATGCCAGACGCAGAACTGGAAATCGGTACGTGGGCAAAATTGGCCCTCATAGCGGAACGGGCCCGCCGTGAGCCGCGATGTCAGTTTACGAGCTTGGCTCATTTGCTGAACGAGCGGTTTCTGGCGGCATGTTACCACCGGCTCGGCAGGGACCGGGCCAGTGGCGTGGATGGAGTGACGTGGAAGGAGTACGGAGAGCATTTGGAGGAAAACCTTCGGGACTTGGTGACTCGGATGAAGGCGAAACGGTACAAACCGCAGCCCGCCAAACGGGTCTACATTCCCAAAGACGAGCATTCGCAAAGGCCGCTGGGTCTGCCTGCTCTTGAAGATAAGATCGTGCAGAAAGGGATTGCCGAGATATTGTCGGCGATCCACGAGGCGGACTTCCTGGACTGTTCGTATGGTTTTCGGCCGGGGCGAGGATGCCACCAGGCGATCAACGCGGTGGACAAGACGATCATGACACAGCCCATCAACCATGTAATCGACGCGGACATCAAAGGTTTCTTTGACAGCGTGTCGCACGCGGGGTTGATGAAGTGTCTGCGAGTCCGCGTCAAAGACCCGAACTTCTTGCTGCTGATAGAGCGGTTCCTGAAGGCGGGCTACTTCGAGGCGGGCGAAATCGTGGCGACCGAGCGTGGAACGCCGCAAGGTGGCAATCTAAGCCCGATGCTTTCCAACATCTTCTTGCACTATGTGTTGGACCTGTGGTTTGAGAAGCGTGTCAAGCGACAGGTTCGAGGCGTCAGTTTCCTGGTGCGTTATGCGGATGATTTCATCTGCATGGCGCAGTGCGAGGAGGGCGCCCAGAGCATATTGCAGGCGGTAAGCGAGCGATTCGCGGCGTTTGATCTGGCGTTGCACCCGGAGAAAACCCGCGTAATCGGCTTCGGCAGGAACGAGCGACGAAACGCACGACGGGAGAATCGGCGGCCGGAGACCTTCGACTTTTTGGGCTTTACCCACTACTGCTGGCGCAGCCGGCGGGGAAGCTTCATCGTCGGTCGAAAGACCAGCGGGAAGAAGTTCCGCAAGAAGTGCCGGGAGCTAAACGAATGGCTCAAGGCGGTGCGGAACACATGCCCGGTGAAGGAATGGTGGCCGGTGCTGAGGGCCAAGTTGCGGGGCCATTACCAGTACTACGGGCTGAGCGGAAACATGCGAACGTTGCGCATGTTCCATCGCCTCGTAGTCCGTATGGCGCTAAAGTGGCTCAACCGTCGAAGCCAACGGCGATCGTTCAGGTGGGAACAGTTCTGGGCATACCTGAACCGCTACCCGCTGCCGGAACCGCGGATTGTCCACAATTTATACACCCTTAGGCCCGTAACGTGAGTTTTACCGAAGAGCCGGATGTGGGAAATCCACAAGTCCGGTTCCGTGAGGGACGTTGAAGTTGTCTTTAATGGTTGAATATTGTGACACTCTTCAGATCGAAAGAGAAGAGCAACAGTGAACACAAAGCATACCTTCCAAAGGCGACCATATTACGTCTACTCGACAACAACCTTTGTTGGGGCGACAGTTGAACTGTCGCCCCAACATGTTGGATGGCGGATGTGTCCGAAGGGACGCGTCCACCGTCCAAAATCCTTTTCAAGGGCGTGTTTCGTCGGGGAGGCAAGCGGTCACGAATGCGAACACGTCGTGAGCAGTGGCCAGGGCCGCGCGGGCCTGTTCCAAGGACGGCGGCGGAGAGAAAAAAGGATACCGAAACCGTACCGCATACTCGGTCAGCGGGACGGCGGCCGTCACCAACCGCGAGAACGAACCGTTCTGCTCGATGCACAAATCCAAGAGAGGACCGATCTGGTGCGTCCAAGGGAAGTCAACGCCATGATAAACCAGAAATGCCTTCAGCGCCTTTTCGACGGCCTGCTGGCCGTGAAAACAGACGTGTTCGGTGATCAACGGCCTGCCGCCGAGCGCCACTTCCGCGCCCTGCAAGTCGGCTTGGGCGCGGGCCAGCCATTCACGCACCAATTCCCACTCCAGCGGCATAGATTAGTTTCCCTTTCCGGGTCGCCTCGTGGGGCAAGGAGCATTTCACCGGCGCCCACTTGGTCACGTCCCGATGGTGTTGGACCACCACGTCGACCGGGACTCGCAGGCCGACCAGCGCTAGATACGCCCGGCCGGCCAAGTCGTGTTGATCTCCCGCGTCGTCCGACACCACGACCATCAGGTCCAGGTCGCTGTGCCGGTGTGGCGTTCCCCGCGCGTGCGAGCCAAACAAGTATATCTCTAGCGGCCGCAACGTCTCGACCAGCCGCCGCACAATCTCATCCAGCAGTTCGCGGGAGATATCCTTCATATCGAGATCATACCACGCATGGCGGACGATGCCAACTACCCAACAATCAGTTGTGAACGAAAGGAACGCCCGATGACCCATTTGCAATGTTCCATTCATGATTGCCGCGGCGTGCGAGGCCGCCGGCTAAACGTCGCCCCCCGGACCGCAGTCCGGGGTCGTTTTTCTCCCCTCTCCCCTCGCCCCTCGTGGCTTCATCTCTGTAGGGGCCGTTTGTCAACGGGCATTTTGCGTTTGCGTTGAGAGGGTTGTGCTTTTCATGCTACGCTTGAGGTGCCTGGTGAAACGGATAGGGTGGGGTCAGACCGGAATGGCACTGTTGAATCAGCACGTGAATTGTAACAAGTTGCCACGGTGAGAGTTAGACAGAAAAACCTTGCCGTTGGCCATGAAGTGCTGCGGGCGCAGACAACAACGGTGGACGCCGCGGGTCGGTTTTGATACACTTCCGGGCGTGCAAAGAGAAATTGGTGTTGTGGTGAGGACCTTCCTTGTCCTATATTGCCACAA
>JAHIKV010000190.1 GCA_018897395.1 Planctomycetota bacterium
CGCCGGCACGGCGGCCCGAACTTCGAGAAAACGCATGTCCCTATTTGACGCCAGCGAATCGAAAAACCGGCAACAAGCGCAGCCCTTGGCGGCGCGGATGCGGCCCAAAACGCTCGACGAGTTCGTCGGCCAGCGGCACTTCCTCGGCGAGGGAAAGCTGCTCCGCCGGCTGCTGGCGGCCGACCGGCTCGGTTCGGTGATCTTCTACGGCCCGCCGGGCACCGGAAAAACCACCTTGGCCCGCCTGCTGGCAGGCGCCACCCGAAGCCATTTCCAGCAAATCAGCGCGGTCGCCAGCGGCGTGAAGGAGCTGCGGGAAATCATCGCCGCGGCCGCCGACCGGCTGGCGTCCGCCGGACAGCGGACCCTCCTGTTCGTCGACGAGTTACACCGCTTCAACAAGCCGCAGCAGGAGGTGTTGTTGCCCGACGTGGAGGAGGGCGTGGTGATCCTGGTCGGCGCGACGACGGAAAACCCCTTCTTCACGGTCGTCAGCGCGCTGGTCAGCCGCAGCCGCGTTTTCCAGTTCGAGCCGCTTTCGTCCGACGACATCAAGACGCTCATCCGTCGCGCGGTCGCCGACAAAGAGCGCGGCCTGGGCCGATTCGACGTCCGGCTGCACGACGACGCGCTCGACTTCCTGGCCGAGACCAGCGACGGCGACGCCCGCCGGGCGCTCTCCGCGCTGGAGATCGGCGTGCTGTCGAGCCGGGAGTCGCCGATCGAGTTTACCCGCCGGTTGGCCGCCGAGTCGGTCCAACGCAAGGCGGTGCAATACGACCGGCAGGGCGATGCCCATTACGATTCGATCAGCGCGCTGATAAAGAGCGTCCGGGGCAGCGATCCCGACGCGGCGCTCTACTGGCTCGCCCGAATGCTCGAGGGGGGCGAGGACGTGCGGTTCCTGGCCCGGCGGTTGGTGATTCTGGCCAGCGAGGACGTAGGCAACGCCGATCCGGCGGCGCTGCCGCTGGCCGTGGCGGCCGCTCATGCCTGCGAATTGGTCGGACTGCCCGAATGCCAGTTGACGCTCGCCCAGGCGGCGACGTATCTGGCCTGCGCGCCGAAATCGAACGCGGCCACGATCGGCATCGGCGAGGCGCGGGCCGACGTCCGCGAGGGGCGTCTGTTGCCCGTGCCGGTCCATCTCCGCGACAAAAGCTACGCCGGCGCGAAACGCCTCGGCCACGGCGAAGGCTACCAATACGCCCACAACTCTCCCAACGCCATCGCCGAGCAGGATTATCTCGGCGTCGAGCGGGAATACTATCGGCCGGTGGATCGCGGCTTCGAGCGCGAGTTGGCCGAGCGGCTGGCGGCGATTCGGGCGAGACTGAGGGGCGAGGAGAGTTAATATCGTTTAACCCGGAGCCATCGGCGACGGCGCGGCAGTGCGAGGCGTCCCGTCGCCGATGGCTCCGGGTTAAACAACGTCGTCAATCTTTCAATCGAAACAACCGCGTAAGCGCGTCGAGCAGTCCACGGGGAACGCCCTCTCGCGACTCGTCGCGGAGCGATTCCAGCGGCGGGTGCAACAGTTTGTTCACCAGCCGGTCGAACGAACGACAAACCTCCTCGCGGGCGCGATCGTCCAACTCCGGCAGCCGGCTCAACAACCGCTCCAGTTCTTCCTCTTTCGGCTTCTGCCAACCGAGCCGGAGCCGTTCGACCACCGGCCCGATGGCGCGGTGATACATTTCGGCCATGAAGCGGGCGGTCTCTTGCTCGATTATGTGCGTGGCGGCCGGCAACTCCTTGTCGCGCCGCCGCCGGTTTTCCAGGCAGACCGCTTGCAGATCGTCGATCGAGTAGAGATACACATCCGCGCGGCGGCCGATGGCCGGATCGAAGTCGCGCGGGACGGCCAGGTCGAGGATCACCAACGGCCGGCGGGTCTCGATTCCCGCAAACCGCTCGGCGGCGACCACCGGCTCCTCGGCGCCGGTGGTGCTGACGATCAGATCGGCGTCGGCCAGCGCTTGCGGGAGTTCTTCCCAGGGAAGGGCTTGGCCGCCCCATCGCTCGGCCAGTTCAACCGCCCGGGGCAAGTGCCGGTTGACGACCGTCACCCGCCGGACCCCTTCGTCGCGCAGGTAGCGGAGCGTCTCCTCGGCCATTTCTCCGGCGCCGATCACCAGCGCTTGCTTGTCGTCGAAGCGCTCGAAGACCGCGCGGGCAAAATCGGCCACGGCCACGCCGGGTACGCTCACGTGCCGCCGGCGAATGGTCGTTTCCTGGGCCACGCGCTTCGCCGCCCGCAAAGCCGATTGAAACGCCGCGTGCAACAACGGTCCGGTGTTGTCCTGTTCGGTGGCGGTCTGGTAGGCGTCTTTCACCTGCGAGAGAATTTGCGATTCGCCGAGTACCATGCTGTCCAGCCCGGCGGCCACGGCGAACAGGTGCCGCACCGCTTCCTCGTCGGTGTGTCGATAGAGATGTTCGACCACTTCGGCCGGTTCGAGGCCGTGAAATCGCGTCAGGAAGGTGGCGACCTGATCGAGCGACGGCTCGGGCCGGCTCTCAGTGGCGGCGTAGATTTCCACCCGATTGCAGGTCGACAGCAGCACGGCCTCCACGCCGGGGAACACCCGCCGCCAGTGGTCCAGCGCCTCGCGCGTCTGCTCGGGCGAGAAGGCCAACCGCTCCCGCAGCTCGATCGACGTGCCGTGATGGCTGCAACCGACGACCTGCACTAGCATGGCGGGCCTCCGGGGGAATGATGAATGATGAATGATGAATGATGAATGAGCGAGGTTGGCATCCGTGATTCATCATTCATCATTCTGCATTCATCATTTTTTCCCCGTCCCCAATGCTTCGTGTCCATCAACAGCCCGACGGCCAACACGATCACCAAGAACACGAAACCGGCGATGGTGAGATATGCCACCCTGCGGCCTTGACGCGCCGGGCGATGCGCCGCCACAAACACCACCGCCGCCAGCAACCAGAAGAACATCAGCCAAGTGCTGATCACGACCGGATCGCTCCAGTCGAGCCGGGCGCTCGGGTCGCGGATGTTGATCCGATTAAGCACCATGCCCGAGAGGATTCCGATGCCCAACATCACCACGGCGACGACGATTGCCCGGCCGTTGGTCCACTGGAGCCATTCGAGGCTTGGCAGGCTCAGACCACCGGTGGGGAGCCGTTTGTGTTTCAGCCGCCACGCCTTGCCGAGGTACATCATTCCGGCGACGAACCCGACCACTACGGCGACGGCCGCCAGCACGAGCGCCATTCCGTGCATCGCTCCCCAGACCCGAGATGCCGACTCGCGGTCAATCGGTTGCGATTTGGCCAGGAAGGCGGCCGTGCCGATCAGCGCCAAGGCCAGCGGCAGCAGGAACAGGCCGAACGGCGTTTTCGGGCGCGACACGGCAAGGTACAGGTAAATTGCGACCAGCGCCCAGGCCGCCATCAGATACCAGTCCCGCTCGCTCGACAGCGGAGCGCCGGCCTCTCGAACGGCGAGGTAATAAAGGAAGGCGGTGTGCGCCACCAGTCCCGCCCCGGCGAAGCCGATCATCGCCAGCCCGCGGACCCGGCTGCGAAACATCAGCCGCGAGAGCTCCAGCGCCCACGCCACGGCGTAGCTGCTGGCGGCGAAACAGATGATGCCGACACCTGAGAGCATCGTATCCACCACATTCCAATCGATGGGCGTCAAGGACTTTCCAATAATCTTCGTAGCGGTTCAACCAGCGGCGGCAGATCGTTCTGGAGCGTGTCCCAAACGATCCGGGTGTCCAGGGAGAAATAGTCGTGGACCAAGCGATTGCGGATTCCACGCATCAATTTCCAGGCAATCCGCGGATGGGTCCGTGCTATCTCGTCGGGAACATGCGCCGCCGCCTCGCCGATCACGATGAAATTCAAGGCCACCGCCTTGATTGTCTTCTGGTCCTCGCTGAACCGCTCGAAGTCCATGGACTCGGTAAACAACTGTATCTCGGCAATCGCGTCGAGGATATCCTCGAGCCGATCTTTCCACGACCTAGATGACATGTATGCTCTCCTGAAGGACTCTTGCACGCAGGCGCGGTTTGAGGCTGCGGGGAGTGCCGACATCGACTTTGCATCCGAGCAAGTCTTCCAGTCGCTCTTGAAGTGCGATTAAACCAAAATAACCCGTCGGACGATTGAACTCAACCAACACGTCAACGTCGCTCGTCTCGGTAGCCTCGTCGCGGGCCACCGAGCCGAAAATCAACAACGATTCCACGCCGAATTGCCGGCGGATATCGTCCGTGCAGGCCGTTAGTATCCGAATCGCTTCTTCCCGTTTCATGGCGCACCGTTCACTTGTCCAGCCCGTAATCCTTGAGTTTCTTATGCAACGTATTGCGGTTGATGCCCAGCCGGTCGGCGGCCTTGACGCGGACGCCGTCGCAGGCGGCCATCATCTGGGCAATCAACTCCCGCTCGACGCGATCGACAACGGCCGCGTGCAGGTTGTCGGCATCCGGTCCGGCGGTCTCGATCCCCCGGCGGACCAGTTCGGCGGCCAGCGCCGCGGGGTCCGATGCGCGGCCGATCCGGCGAGGCTTGCCGTCGGTGACCGCCTCGGGCAGCAGATCGACGGTCAACTCGTCGCCGGCCGCGAGCACCACCGCCCGCTCGATGTAATTCTGCAACTCGCGGACGTTGCCCGGCCAGGAGTAATCCCGCAGCGCCCGCATCGCCCGCGGATCGACGCGCGGCACGTCGCGGAAGTTCTCCGCCGCGTAGATTTTCAGGAAGTGATCGACCAGCGTGGGAATGTCCTCGCGGCGATCGACAAGCGGAGGCAGGTGGATCGTCACTACGTTCAGGCGATAATAGAGGTCCTCGCGGAATCGTCCGGCCTCGATCTCCTCCAACAGGTCGCAGTTGCTGGCGGCGATCGCGCGGGTATCGACGCGGATGGTCTGCGTGTCGCCGACCCGCTCGAACTCGCGCTCTTGCAGCACGCGGAGCAGCTTGACTTGCAGTTTGGGGCTTGTCGAGTTGATTTCGTCGAGGAAGATGGTTCCGGTATGCGCGGCCTCGAACCGTCCGGTGCGGTGGTCGACCGCGCCGGTGAATGCCCCGCGGACGTGTCCGAACAGTTCGCTTTCCAACAGGTTTTCGGCCAGTGCGCCGCAATTGACGCGGACGAACGGGCCGCTGCCGCGCGGACTGAGCCGGTGAATCGCCTTGGCAATCAACTCCTTACCGGTCCCCGTCTCGCCCAGCAACAAGACCGAGGCGTTCGATCGGGCAACGCGGCGCGTGATCCGGTACACGGCCTCCATCGCCGGCCCCGCGCCGATCAGCCCCGGGATCGGCGGCCCGGTCTGTTCGGGATCAATGCTCGACGGCAAACGAGACATGAGGGAAAGGGATTGGGGATTAGGGATTGGGGATTAGGAATTAGGAATTAGGGATTGGGGATTTCAGATTTCATATTGACCGCTTGCTGCTTCACACTGTCCACTAGCCACTAACCACTAGCCACTAACCACTAGCCACTAGGATTCACCGCTTGCGGCGCCGGGGCCGACGCTTCGATACAGTCGAGGATGAAACTCAACACTTGTCGCGTGGGGACGTCCCGCCTCTCGCTCTGGTTGTAAATGTCGTACTGGCGTTGGATTTCCTTGGTGGTCAACCGCAAACCGTGCTTTTCGATGTTCTGGCGGAAAGCCTTGGCCGCGGCCTGTCTGAGCGTCAGCGGCCGGGCGAAACGGCAAGCCAACTCGACCAACGCCCGTTGCGCGTCGGCGGAGTTCGCTTCGGCCAACACGGCGGTCGCTCTGGCGGCGATGGTCGGATTCGGATTCGCCAGCGCGGCGATTACGGCGTCTTCCGCCCGCCGCAGGTCGTAGAGTATACCCGACGTTCGGGCCAGCGCGGCCAACAGATCGAGGGCCTCGGCCGCCTGTCGTTGCCGCGCCTCGAAGCCGACGAAATCCTGCGCATCCAACGCCGCCAACTGCTCGAGCTGCCAGTTGAACGCCCGATCGTCGCGGGGCCGGGCGAACGCCTTGGCCAACGGATCGTCACTGGCGATGCGCTCGGCTTGCTCATAGCGGCCGGCGGGGGCGATCACCCCGACCCGCAACGACGCCGTGCGCGGGTCGTGCCGCAATTGCTGCACGAGCACGTCGGCCGTCGGTCGGTCGATCGTCACGTCGATCAGCACCAATTCACAGTCGGGGGATTGTCCCGCCCGGAGCAGCAGCTCCCGCCCGACCAGCACGGCATCGGCCTGGTAACCAGCCACTGCGAGCCGGCCGGCCAGATCGCGGGCCTCCTCCAACTTGGGACTCGCCACCAGCGCGCTCCGCACGCCACGGCTGGACGCCAGAAACGCCAACGCCTCGGGCACGTGGCTCGAGCCGGCGAACTGCCGGACCGGCTGCAATCGAACGATCGCCGCGGCGGCCGCCAATCGCAGCCGACGGTCGGGGCTTCGCAACGCAGCCGCCAACGGAGCCGGCCCCGTCCGTTTAGCGGCCGCCGGCACGGCGGCCTGACCAAGCAGTTCGTCGGCCGTGCCGATCCGCCCCAACAACC